>JAKSLD010000031.1 GCA_024401395.1 Bacteroidales bacterium | reverse complement strand
AAGACGGTGTGCACACCGTCTCTACGGGATGCTTGGATAATTTTTGATTCGTCAAAAAATGAGATGATATGTCAGGGAATACGCCACGCAATCTTCTTTATAATAATATGTACCGCATTCCATCTGCACGTATGGGCAGTCATGCATATGATGGTGGAACCTATTTTGTGACGATATGCGCCAAAGATAGGGAATGCCATTTTGGCGACATTGTGGTAGCTGCTGGTGGAGAAAAGAAGATGATATTGTCGGAGATAGGTCAATATGCCGACGAGCAAATCCGCAACATCACAACGCATTATCCATACGCCACCGTGCCGTTGTGGGTTGTCATGCCCAATCATGTGCATATGATTGTGGTGATTGATGGGGGAAAGGTGACTCATGTTGACACCACGGTAATTCAAGACGGTGTACACACCGTCTCTACGAATGCGCGATGGAAAGATCCCAAGGAGGTGAATGAATTCATGCGTGAGATATCCAAACGTAAAGGCTGGTTGTCTGTTGCCATTGGCGGGATGAAACGCGCCGTTACCAGATTTGCCCACGATAAAGATATTTCGTTTGCATGGCAATCGCGTTTTCATGACCATGTCATTCGTGACCAAGAGGACATGAATCGTATTGCGGATTATATCACCTGCAATGTTCTGCGTTGGGATGAGGATTGTTTCAACGGATAGTCGACGACAATCTGTCCGATAGACCTACCCTCCGTATTGTCGTCGTTTGGCGGACTGATGGCGCACTGGAAGACATATAATATACGAAGGACTCTATTTGGGGAGATGAAAAATGTGAGGAGATATGGGGAGTGGAAGAAATATGTTGGGTGAAGAAAAATCGTGCGCAATCGCGCCAGAACGAGACAAATCGGGACAGTGGGGATTTTTGGTGTTGTATATTTGCGGCGTGAATTTTTTAGTGATACATATGTAAATTTGGTAATAACTGATTAACTTCACGCACCGCCTTTTGAGAGGGAAAGGCTGGTGATTATAATAAGCGAAATAATTTAGATATGCACAAGAAACTATTGTTAATCGTGGCGCTGCTGACTTGGTCTATAGCCATGTGCGCCCAGTCCGTAAGGACAACAGAACTGATGGACGAGGGATGGAAATTCAGCCTCGGCAATGCCTCTTCGCCTGCGAAGGATTTCGGACGAGGAACGGAATACTTCAACTATTTCACCAAGGCGCATTCCATTCACAATGAGGGTCCGTACATCCTCAAGTTCGATGACAGCCAATGGAAAGAAGTACGCCTTCCTCATGACTGGGTGACACAGTTGCCCTACGCACCAGAGGCGAGCCACAGTCACGGCTACAAGACAGTCGGCTATAAGTATCCAGAGAACAGTGTGGGCTGGTACCGCAAAGTGTTCACCATCGGCAAAGAAGACGAAGGCAAGCATTTCGAGCTACAGTTCGACGGCATATTCCGCGACGCTACGGTATGGTTCAACGGATTCTACATGGGGCAAGAACACAGCGGTTACGCTACCCAGGTTTATGACATCACTGACTACATCAACTTCGGCGGTGACAACGTTATATGCGTCCGTGCCGATGCCACATTCGAAGAGGGCTGGTTTTACGAAGGCGCCGGCATCTATCGTGATGTATGGCTCAAGAAGATGAACGAAGTCCACTTTGTCACAGACGGAGTCTACTTCTACAGCACATTCAAGGACAACGACGACTACCAGACACTCTCTTTCTGCGCAGGATTCGAGATACAGAATTCCGGATTAGAGAAAGTAACCGACTGTCATGTGCGCTACGCATTGATAGATGCCGAGGGAAATGAATTCTGCTCTAACACAATGAATGTTGCATCGGAGATAGAAAAGATCCAGGCCAAGGAGACGAAGAAAAAGGAATTCTCCTCATACATCAGCAAGGCACCACACCTATGGAGCTGTGATGATCCATATCTGTACACCTTCAAGGCAGAAGTCATAGTAGACAATAAAGTGGTCGACGAATACCAGACTAAAGTCGGCATTCGCGATGTCAAGTTCACGGCAGACAAAGGCTTCATTCTCAACGGCAAGAACATCAAGCTAAAAGGCGTCAATATGCACCAAGACCAAGCCGGAGTGGGCGCTGCTATACCCGATGCCATCCAAGCCTACCGCATCATGAGGCTCAAAACATTAGGATTCAATGCCTACCGTGCATCGCACAACCCTATGACACCAGCCATGCTAGACGTCTGCGACCGCGAAGGCATACTAGTCATTGATGAGAACCGACTCATGGGCGTCAACAAAGAGCACCTCGATCTCCTTGAGAGGATGATAAGACGCGACCGCAACCACCCATCCATCATACTATGGAGCGACGGCAATGAAGAGTGGGGTCTTGAAAACGACATCAGAGGAACCAAGGTAGCTGCTTCCATGCGCGAATATACACATCGCTTCGACCCTTCAAGAATGGTTACAGTGGCGAATGCCGGAGGTACAGAACTTATCAAGGGGCTCGAAGTCGTCGGCTATAACTACATTATCCAGAACGATGTGGACGGCAGACACGAAGCACATCCAGAATGGATTGTAGCAGGCACAGAAGAGACCACGGCATGCGGAACCCGCGGCGTCTATTTCGAAGACCCTACACATTCGACGATGCCAAGCATCAACCGCACCGACACGACATACGAAAACATCATAGAGCGCGGATGGAAGTTCTACGACGAGAGACCTTGGGCTGCAGGCCTATTCTACTGGACAGGCTTCGACTACAAAGGCGAAGGCAACCCACTCACCTACCCAGCCATCGGTTCAGAATTCGGCATACTCGACTATTGCGGATTTGACAAAGATGAAGCCAATTACCTACGAGCCTGGTGGACAGACAAGCCAGTGCTCCATATATTCCCACACTGGAACCTACAAGGGCACGAAGGCGAAGAAGTCAGCATCTGGGCCTACACCAACTATGACGAAGTAGAACTATTTGTCAACGGCAAGTCGAAAGGCAGACAGAAAGTAGAGAAAAACGGGCACCTCAAATGGACGGCGACCTACAAGCCAGGCAAACTAGAAGCAGTGGGCTACAAAAACGGCAAGAAAGCTGCAAAGAAAGTCATCAACACAACCGGTGAAGCCTCTGCGATAAACATCAACGTATGGACAGAAAGCAACTGCAACAAAATAACTGGCATCTGCAACTCTGCCCAGTACGAACTCAAGGCCGACAATAGAGACGTAGCCGTTGTGAACATAGAACTAGCCGACAAGAAAAACCAGATGGTACCAACCGCATGCAACGAAGTGCTGATAGAGATTGACGGACCAGGCAGAATACTAGGAGTCGGCAACGGCAATCCAGCCTTCAAAGGCGAAGAACATCCCGGAGAGTTGGATTGCAAGAGATTCAAAGTCCCTGCATTCAACGGATTAGCCCAAGTGCTGATTCAAGCAAGCAAAGAAACAGGAACAATCAACGTGAGATGCAGTGGAGAAGGATTGACAGAGAGAACCGTCAAGATAGTCACTAAATAAAAGATAGAGAGTGACAAAAGAGAAACCGACATTTGACGCACAGCAGTACATCAAATGTCGGTTTAATATCCTTAAGAATTTAGTGCCAGGTTATCTGAACTACTCCCACTCGATGGTGCCAGGAGGCTTGTGAGTCACGTCGTACCACAGAGAGCCAGCGCCGTCGGCTTGGAATTGACCCCAGAGACCATTGAGGAGTTTCTGGTCGATTTCGGCAAAGTTAGCCGTCATAGCCTCCGAGCTATTGACAGGGCGCATAACGATACAAGGCTTATCAGCTACGCGGAGAGGAGTAAGTACCACAGGCATCTGCCAGATCTTCTCATAGAGGTCATTCTCCTGAAGGAATTCAGTACAGATATTATCGAACTTACGCAAAGTATCGAACTTATCCTTTGTAGCGTATTGAGCAACCAGTTTAGGCATTTCGTCAGATACGGTACCCACCTGCCAGATGACACGGTTGATGACCTTAAAGCGGTTGACCAGCTCGGTACTATACTTTTCGCACTCCTTCCAAGAGAGGTTCTTGGTAGTGAGGAGGAAAGGCTGAGCGTAGGTACGGCCATCGCCCTGAACGCCCACACTCTTAACAGGGAGGACAACGCCCTCGATATTATTCTGCTTCAGGTAAGCATCGAGACCCTCGACATCAGCATTAGTAGCAAATTCACCCTTACCGTCGGTACAAAGCATACGTACACCGAGGCCTGGACCAGGGAATGGGTGGCGCCATACGAGGTTGTGAGGTATGCCAAGTTCCTCGCCAAGCATACGAACCTCGTCCTTGTAGAGGTCGGCCAGCGGCTCCAGGAGAAGACCCTGAGCCATGAGATCCATAACCTCCTTAACGCGGTTGTGGTGAGTCTTTATGAGGTCGGCATTCTTAGTACCGCCACTTTCGATAGTATCAGGATAGATAGTACCCTGAGCGATCATCCACTCCTTAGGGTCGAGATTAAGCTTAGCCATTTCCTCGTCCTTAACCACGAGGAAAGTAGCGCCGATACGCTTACGCTTCTCCTCTGGGGCAGTGATACCCTCGAGACGAGAGAGGAAAGAGTCGGTAGCATCCACGACGCGCAAGTTGTTCATGCCCGATGCGTTGAGGAACTCGATAATCTTCTGGCTCTCATCCATACGCATCATACCATTGTCGATATGGAGGCCAAGCACGCGGTCGGTACCGAGCACCTTATTAAGGAGAACGAAAGCCACTGTGCTATCCACGCCACCAGAGACGAGGAGGAACACCTTACGGTTGCCCACCTCAGATCTGATTTTCTCAGAGATGAGAGGCATATAGCTCTTCATGTTCCAGTTGCGCTCGCATCCACAGATAGATACGAAATTGTCCAGCAACTTCATACCGAACTTACTGTGAGTAACCTCAGGGTGGAACTGGATACCATATATCTTACGCTCGTCGAGTGCGACAGCAGCGATAGGGCAATCCTTAGTAGAAGCGATGATACGATAACCCTCAGGGAGCTTAGAAACGGCATCGCCGTGGCTCATCCACATAGGAGAAGCGGCAGGGATATCTTTGAGCAACGGATGATCAGCCTCACCGACCTGGAGATCAGCTATACCATACTCCTTGACCTTACCAGGAGTAACAGTGCCGCCGAGCTGCTGAGCTATGAGCTGGTGACCATAGCAGATACCAAGTTTAGGCACTGGTATGTTGAGGATTTCCGGGTTATACTCAGGAGCATCATCAGCATATACACTCGAAGGACCACCGCTATAGATGATTCCGCTGGCGCCTGCCAACTCCTCTACAGGGGCTGCTGGAGAGTGTATCTCAGTGAAAACGCCCAAACGGCGTACTCGATTGGCAATAAGGTGTGCATACTGTCCGCCAAAGTCGAGAATGATAATCTTTTGTTGCATCTTAAATCAGTGCTTTATGATTTGCAATAATGCCACAAAGATAGTTCTAAGTTTTATGATTTCATAATCTTAAGATGAGGTCAATAAGACAATTAGGATTTTTTGGGATTTTTTTACCAAGGCTACAAATAAGTATGAGAAGAGGGTAACATCAAGATAGAAAGTACGTATAATCGCTCATTAATAAAAAACAATGGATTATGCCTGAAATAGATTTGGATTTTGAATTTCTACAGAATGATTTTGCTGGCAGTACGCTGAAGCAGTGGATTTGGTGCGTGTTGATAATAGTGCTGGGATTGTTGCTAAGTAAGCTGATGTACCAGATATGCAGTTGGGTTGCCAAGCATATTACCTCCAGAACCAAGACCTTGATAGATGATGAGTTGGTAGAAGAGGCGAAGAGGCCATTCATATTTTTGATTATACTGATAACGTTCTATGTCGGCCTTCACAGACTGACGTTGGCACCGTCGTTCTCGGAAGTGGTCAATGTGGTGTATATTGGTCTGATGACTATCAATGCCACTTGGTTCTTGTCCAGTGTGATCAATGTACTGATGGATAAGTTAGTAAAACCATTGCTAGAAAAGAAGAAGGTAGACAACAGCATTGGCAATCTTATACATACCATATTGCGATATGTGATTTGGGGAGTCGGCATCGTGATAGCCTTGGATAATATGGGCTATGATATTACGGCGATGATAGCAGGTCTTGGTATCGGAGGTTTGGCATTAGCCATGGCTGCGCAAGATTCGGTGAGCAACTTCTTCGGCGGGTTTACCATTATGACCGACCATCCATTCAACATAAAGGACAGAATACGTATTGGAGGTATTGATGGCACGGTAGAAAATATCGGACTTCGTAGTTTCCGTATAAGGACATTGGACGGCACGCAAGTAGTAATACCAAACTCACAGGCAGTCAGTCAGGTTATCGAGAATGTATCAGCAGAGCCTTCAAGAAAAGTGAAGTTGGAATTAGGTCTTACCTATGACACTACGCCAGAGCAGATGCAGCGAGCAATGGACATTCTGGTTGAGATAGGCAAAGAGAACAAGAACGTACAAGACACCTGTCAGGCTTACTTCAATAAGTACGGCGATTTCTCATTAGGTATTCTTTTCGTGTACTATATAAAGAAGTACAGAGTATTTACAAAAGACGAAGAGGCAAAGTGCAAAGAAGAGGCAGAGAAAAACAGAAAGAAGACAGGAATGTCAATAGAGATAGAGCTCAAGAAAATAAGGAAGAAATGGCTAAAGGCCAATGACCCTCTTCAGATACAGACAGAGGTTAATATGGAAATATTGAAGAGATTCAACGCAGAGGGATTGAATTTTGCATTCCCAACGCAGACACTATACACGATACAGAATAACGAAGCTGAGGCGTAGAAGTTAAGTGATAGGAAATAATAAGAAAGGACAAGCGCAGAACTTGTCCTTTAGTTTTTTTCTATACTCGGGCTACACTCTGTCTATACTCGGAGTAGACCAATAGAATACTCGAACTATACTAATCTTAGTATTCCTGGAATGATTTTCGGACCACGGAGGACACGTTCACCCTTATAGTAGACGTGTTCCAGGTAAAGACCCGAAGGCGGAGCCGTCAGTTTTGCAGGGATAGGAGAGAACGAGCGTAGCATCAGAGCTACATCAGCCTCTTTAAGATTTCCACGTCCGACCTCGACCAGCGTTCCCACAATGCGTCGTACCATTTTCCAAAGGAAATGAGAGCCTACGATATGGATAGCGATGAGATTGTCCGTTTCGTGGATATCCATTACGCTGATATTCACCAAGGTAGTATCCGTTTCAGCATCGCGGTCGGTGAACGAGCGGAAATCGTGACGACCGTAGAACGTTTCGGAAGCCTCTATCATACGGGCAACATTCAGACGGTCCTTTATCCACCAGATATTCTGCTTACCGAAAGCCGAGCGACGCTTAGATATGATATAAACGTAGCTACGTTCGACGGCATCAAATCTGGCGTGGAACTGAGCATCAGCCTTTTCGACCGATAATACATTAATATCCGAAGGCAGGTTGTCGTTGAGGCCCATACGTATGCGCTCAACCGGCAAGTTAGTCTGCACATCCAGATGTGCCACCTGACCAAGAGCGTGAACACCAGAGTCGGTACGTCCAGAACCGTAGAATTCGAATTTTGCTTTTTCTCCGAATACTACCTTACAGGCGTCAAAGAACGCACCCTGTACAGATTTCTGGCCCTTTTGGACCTGCCAACCGTTGTATTTTGTTCCCTCATATTCGATGAGGAGTTTGAATCTTGCCATATTGTATAAAGAAGAAAAAACGAAGCCAGTATCAGATATTGTCATAATACGGCTTCGTTATTATAAGGTATCAGTTAATTACAACTGATATGTCAACATTACAAATGAGTAAGGCTCCAGTTTCATTGTAGACTTCTTCTGTGCCTTAACCTTCTCTGTCTGTGGAGCAATAGGCTGAACATCGAAGTTGTTCTCGTCCTCTGGCTGACCCTTCAAAACAGTCTTTGTAGCCTCGCCCTTGACACCGAAACGAGAAAGGTCGATAGTCACGTTCTTCTCGTTTGCTGTAGCGTTACATACCTTTACGAAGAGCTGACGAGTCTTAGTGTTCAATACTACAGACTGCTCCTGAAGCATACCCTCACCCTCGCTCTTGTCGGCATTCTCAATCTTTACGCAATTGCCATAGTAGTAATTACCTGAAGACTGACCGAACATCTGCTGCACGTAGTATGAGCAAGTAGGGAATACCTTCTCGTTATCGTAGTAAATCATATCTGGGTTCCAGTTTGTTGCATTCTTGCGAGCGAACAAAGGAGCGTAAGATGTCATGGATACCACATCACCGTTTCTCTCGACATGGATGAGGTAGAGAGCCTCTGCCAAGGCGTCGATGAGCTTCTTGTCCTTAGAAGCGTACTCGCCAAGGTAAACCTTAGTCTTGCGGTTACGAGGGTAAGAATCATACTGACGAGACTTCATGAAGTAGTCGCGTGGCTCGTAATAGTGCTCATCGAGGATAGGCATATTGAGCTCCTCTGCTAGACGCCAGCCGTTCTCATAGTCGCCGTCTGGATCTTCAGCCTTAGCCTTAGCGTGAGAACCAGGACCATCTGTACCTACAATAATGATATCTGGATACTTAGCCATAATCTTATTGTACATATACTTGAAACGCTCCTCGAATTCAGGAGAGATCTTCTCCTCGTTGCCGATACCGAGGTACTTGAGGTTGAATGGAGCTGGGTGTCCTGCCTCTGCACGAACCTTACCCCACTTAGTGTTTACGTCGCCATTTGCCCACTCGATGAGGTCGAGAGCATCCTGAGTCCACTCGTCCATCTCGCTCATTGGCTTCACATCCTGAGCCTGAGTAGGATACATATTCCAACCGCCGTTTGTGCCCTGGCAGCTTACACCGCAAGGAAGAATTGGAACAGGTTCCATATTCATATCCTCACAGAGCTGGAAATACTCGAAGTAGCCGATAGTCATAGACTGATGGTAACCCCATGTGTTTCTCTGCTGTCTGCGTGTCTCTTTTGGACCTACAGTCTCTTTCCAGCGGTATGTATTCCAGAAGCCATCGCCACCACCGTGTACTACGCAACCGCCAGGGAAACGCATGAATTTAGGGTTGAGAGCCTCGAGAGTCTCGGCAAGATCCTTACGGATGCCATGACCCTTGTATGTATCCTGTGGCATAAGAGATACCATATCAACATCCATCTCGCCCAATGTGAGAACGAGGATTTGAAGGACTGCATTAGAGCAATCTTCAGAAGACTCTATTGTAGCCTCGTATTTCTTCCAGTCCTTAGAAGCAACGTTGAGATTTACCTCGCCGAGGAGCTTTGGGTCCTGACCCCAGCCTTGAGGCTGAACAAGAACAACTCTTACCTCTTTAGCATCGCCAGATACATTGCGGGCGAATATTGAGAAGTCGTATTTACCGCCAGCCTTTACTGACATACCTGGCTCCCAACCATCATTCTGGATGCCATAGCCTACCCAACCGCTGTAGTCGTAGAACTTACGTGTGCGCTCAATCATAAGGCGCATATAGTTAGGGTTGTTAGGGTGAATAGGGTCTTGCTGCTTTACTGTGAGATTACCCAATGAGTGACCAGGGCGTACTACTCGCCAGTTTGAACCTGGGCCCCAACCATCCTTGTCGCTTGGACTAAACTCAAAAGAACCATTCTGAATAAGATCTGCATTCAAACCACCGTCAGCAGAAGAACTGATGTCCTCAAAGAAAATACCGATAAGTTCATTGCTGATCTGCTTGCCCCCCGAAGGAGCCTTCATTGGCTTTTGAGCCATTAAGCTCAATGCCGATGCCGCCATAAGTGTTATGGCAAGAAAACGATTACTCTTCATTAATAAAAATATTGTTATGTCTGCCTAATTAGTTATATACCCCTACTAGTAATGTTAGGTTTGTGCAAAAATAAGTAAAAAAACGACATAAACAAGTGACGAAAGTGTAACAAATTGACGTTAATTTACATATCAAGACATAGAAATAAAACACTGAGAATATGAAACTAACCGGTAGACGTCAGAGTAGTAATGTCGACGACCGTCGCAGTGGCGGTGTTGGTGGTAAGACTTCAATGGGTCTTGGTGGCCTCATCGTAGCAGGCCTCATTTACCTCCTCATGGGTGGCGACTTGTCATCTTTTTTGTCTGATTACGCATCACAGGCCATTACAATCCAAAGTGCCGACGGTGGCAGTTATTCTCCTACACAGGAGGAAGAAGAACTTGCAGTTTTTGCTAGCCAGATCCTAGCTGGTACAGAGGATGTGTGGAGCGCAATATTCAAGAACTCAGGTCGTACTTACCGCGCACCAAAACTAGTTCTCTTTACAAGCCGCGTAAATAGTGGCTGCGGTGGAGCAACTGCTTCTACAGGTCCGTTCTATTGCTCGGCCGACCAGACGGTCTATATCGACCTCTCTTTCTTTACGACAATGAAGCGAAAGATTGGTGCGGATGGCGATTTCGCCTATGCCTATGTCATAGCTCACGAGGTGGGTCATCACGTGCAGTATCTCCTCGGTACGCTTAATCAGGCATATACTAAGATGAATCAGCTTTCAGAGACAGAGGCTAACAAGATTAGTGTCCGTCTAGAGCTCCAGGCCGATTTCTACGCTGGTATATGGGCTCACTACGACAACAAGATGTTCGGCTCACTTGAGGCAGGTGATGTGGAAGAGGGTATGAATGTCGCTTCTAAGATCGGCGACGACTACCTTCAGAAAAAGGCTTATGGTACCACACAGCCTGAGTCGTTCAACCACGGTACTTCCGCTCAGCGTTCCCGCTGGTTGAATAAGGGTATCTCGACTGGCGACCTTTCTCAGGGTGATACTTTCTCGATTGCATATAGCTCATTGTAACAAATAAGACGAATCAATATAAGTAACACTAACACTAAACTAAGGTAAAATATGAGAAGACGTATTTACACACACTATTTGGTATTGTTGGATAGAATTTTCATTCGCTGAAACTCGGCGAAACACACTCAATAGACAACGACAGAACCATTTCTGAATCCAACCTATACAAGCAAGAATGAAAATTCCCTGCATGGTTATGCCACGCAGGGGATTTTTGTGTGTCCCCATACTGTTTTTGCTATCCCAGAATGACTGTCCGTATATAGTCGTTTTAAAAAAAATTACGATGAACAAGGGTGCTCTCTAGGACTTGCATAGGATTAGCGTGGGTTCAGACACTGGTCAGGGTTATAGCTGACACTAACCTCAAAAATGGAGGGAATAATACATCAATATTATAACGAAATCCGATTTTTTTCGTAAATTGGTCGCGAAATAGAAGTTAAATGAAGAGGATTTTTACCCTACTCATATTTGTCGCTGTCCTAACGCTGACATTCGTTCCTAAAACTCAGGCCAATTCCAGTAAGCCCCTTGAGAGTTTGCTGGAGGAGGATACTGTGGCTAGCTCTATACGTAATATTCTCTACAGTCCTCGTGCTACAACCAAACAGCAGCTTGATTCTATTAGTCAGTATGTCAATTCTAATAAGAATTCTGAATACTACAGTCTTCGTATGGCTATGCTCGGTGGAGTCCTTATGCGACTTACCCATAATGCCGATGTAGAACGTATCCGTAATCTTTTTGATTCTTATAGATCTTATATGGAGGAATTGCCTAACAGGTATTTCTTCTACGAGAATTGGTATTTCCTTGTCGAGAGCTATCTCTTCAGTGGTCAGGAGGTAACTGCGGCCGAACTGGCTCGTCAGCTATATCTGCAGGCGGATAAGGAGGGAGATCTTCAGGGTAAGGCATTTGCTACTTATGTATTGGGTATGTTCTATCAGATGCAGAACCTCAACGAGTACGCCTTGGAGTATTACCAGCTCGCTCTGCCTCTCTTCAAGAAGGACAAGAACTGGGATCTGTATGACGTCTGTGGTATCAATACTATGGATGTTATGATTGAGCAAGGTGTCGAAGAGGGACTTATGGATATCTTCTATACTCTTGACTCTTTGGCTAATGAAACGATAATCAATGATATGCGATACCCGCTCAATCACTATAACGTGTTGATTACTAAGGGTATCTCTTCTACCTATGTCTTTGGAGATAATAAAGAGCGTCTCAAGCCGTATCTCGACGAGACTCGTGCTCTTTTCTCCAAATATTCTCATATCGTATTCGATTCTATAGCCTTGCAGACTATAGAGCGTGGTTATGCGCGTCTCACTGGTGACATAAAGACAGAACTCGAGCTGACTGCTACTATTCAACGTAATATGAAGGAGCGTAGTGAGTTGGCTAACCTCGGTCGCGAGACTAAACTTATGGCCGAGTGTTATAGTAAATTGGGCGATGCCGAAAATGCAGCTAAGTATTATGCTGAATATATCGAACTTAATGACTCTCTGAATCAGGTTATTAAACGAAGCGCTATTAATCACGTCGCTGCAGAGTATAACCTTGATCGCCTTAAGGATTTGAATTTCCAACTGACCGAGCAGGTGACGTCTACCAAAAAAGCGGTTATGTGGCTTCTCTTTGGTATTTTGATGCTCATCCTCATTACTTTGGCTTTGGCTGTGTTCCACTACCGTCAAAGAGCAAAGGATCTGAAGCGCGTCAGTGAAATGAAGACTGCTTTTATCCGTGGTATTACCCACGAGATTAATACACCTCTTAATGCTGTACTCGGTTTCTCTGAGGTTATAGCTAATATGGCTAACACTCCAGAGCAGGTGAATATGGCAGGCTTGGTTAAAATCAATAGTAAGCGTCTGGTAAAGGTTGTCAATGACACACTCTATTTGTCTGACTACGATTCAGGTACTATCATCGACACAACTCCTACGATGGTCAACCTTGCCGCTTTCACTAACCGCGTACGCGATATTGTGGAGGAGATGGAGCAATGCCATTTCATAGAGTTGTCTGGCGATGTATTCCTTGATATAAAAGTTCACGAACCTTCTTTGGAGGCTTTGCTTCTAAATCTTATGCATAATGCTGTTCATCACGGTGAACCTCCTGTATACGTGGATTATTCTCGCAATAGTGATGGTAAGATAGTATTCCGCGTCCGAGATTCTGGTGAAAAACTATCCCGAGAGGTTCAGAAGTCTATGTTCGAACGTTTCTATAAGGCTAATTCTTTTACAGATGGCTTGGGCGTCGGACTCTCTGTTGCTCAGATAGCGGCTGATCGTATAGGTGCAACTATTGAGTACAATGATAAAAATGAGAGCGGCAATGAGTTTGTCGTAATTTTGTAATTCTTAATGGCACAAGGTATATTTGACAGAACAGCTCTTCTGTTTGGAGAGAGTGGTATGGAACGTCTCTCTCAAGTCAAGGTCATTCTTTTTGGTATAGGTGGTGTGGGTAGTTGGACGGCAGAGGCTCTGGTCCGCTCTGGTATCACAAATCTGACCATCGTGGATATGGATGATGTCTCTGTCACTAATATCAACAGACAGCTTTTTGCGACCAACCTTAATGTCGGTCGTGTCAAGACAGAGGTGGCGAAGGAGCGGCTTCTCTCTCTCAATCCTGATGCAAATATTACTGCCATTCATGGTGTCTATAACGAGGAGACGGCTGCCCAATACAATTTGGCGGATTACGATTACGTCATAGATGCTATAGATAGTCTGAAGGATAAGGCTCTCTTGATACTCAATGCTACAAAGGAGAAAAATGTCAGATTTTTCTCTTCTATGGGTGCTGCACTGAAAGTAGACCCTTCTCAGATTGATGTAGCTGAGTTTTGGAAGGTCAAGGGGTGCCCTCTAGCCCGTGCTCTCCGAAAGAAATTCCACCATAATAAGGTGTTCCCAGCTCGCGAATTTAAGTGCGTATATAGTCCGGAATTATTGGAGAATGCTCATGTCTCTGATGAGGTGTGCGACTATAAGGCTCAGATTAATGGCTCTTTGGCCCATATAACAGGTGTTTTTGGATTCACCCTAGCCGGACTTGTGATGCAGGATATCTACAAGAAGACTATTTCTTCATCCAAGGACGAATAACCGGCCACCCAAAACAAATAGTGGATAATCCACTTACGGCCAGGATAATAAGTGAATTTACTACTCCTTTTTCAAGATTGTAGTATAACAGGACTGGTATTGCAGCCCCTAGTGCCAGTTGAGCCATACAAGGCACTAGCACTTTTCTCGCATAGTCCCTAAGTCTGAAATTTGTCAGGTTGCGCAGAAATATAATGCGTGCTACCTGTGCCAGTGCCGTGCCTATGCAAATACACCACATCACAGTAGTGACAGGATAGCCTGCTTCATATAGTACCCAGGCAGTAGGAATACTCATAATGATAATGCCGCTGCAGGTCAGATTGTATCTCGCAACTTTCCCCGTAGCTTGTATGGCTGCCGATGCCGAGAATGAGAAGGCATCTATCATACAGGTAATTAGCATTATGCGTGTGTAGTCTGCCGCCGCTTGCGTAAATTCGTCTTTCAGCCATAGCTGCATCACAAATTCTGCCTCTAGAAACAGAGGTACGCAGAGAACTGTCAGTAGTGTCCATGTCAGCCTGCTCGCCATACAGACTAATTGGTGCGACTCGTTTATTTTGCCCCCTGCCCATTGCTTGATAATCTGCGGATTGGATGCAGTAGCAAAATTCTGCGTGAAATTATTTATGGAATTGCATACTTTCTGCGATACAATAACCGCTGCTGAAGCTATGCCTCCAAAGTATTTTGTAACTAATACCACAGCGCCGTTTGTTCTCAATGCTGCCCCTAAAGATGCCGTCAGTGTCCACACTGTGTATTTTGCCATCTGCTTCAACAGGGAGTAGTCCACACAGCCTGTCAACTGAAATTCTTTGAATCTCTTGCAGAAGTATATCAGTGTACAGAATACTGCAATGTTCACAAGTACCCCCAAGGCTGCGTATAGTATCAGCCTGTCCATCTCAGCTTCTTGTATGGCTAGTGCTATGAAAAGATTGCCGAAGGCGTCTATCAGCCCCACTAGTGCATATATCCCCATTTTCTCATGGGCTATGTTTAAAGCAAATAGAGGTATCTGAAGTGTAGTGATTATTGTCCTGAATATTACTATGCCTAATACCACATTACAGGCAAAGAGTCTTTCTACTGGTATCTTCTCCTCGAGATAATAATTTACCATGTACCATCCGATAGTGGAACCTATGAATATGACAGCGACCGCCATATATAGGTGTATTCTCCAGGATGTGCGGAATACCAGGTCAGAAGGGTAGTGGTCGGCAAAGTCAACCATATCTTTGTTCTGCTGCTTGCCCATAGAGTACGCAAGAAACCTGGATGTGGCATTGGAAAGACTGCCAGTCATAAATGTAAACATAAGGACAACACCGCCTACCGTTCCGAAAAGCCCGTAGTCTGATTGCCCTAATGCACCTATCACTATACGTGTCGTGTATAGTGAAACTAACAGCACTATCAGCTGTCTTAGGTAGAGGAATAATGTATTCTTTATTATCAGATTCATTCGCTCTTGACTGATACACTGTCCGTTTTTGTCTCTTTCGCCGAATGTGGCTTCAATGAAATGACATTCGTTACCGTGCTGTCTATTCTCTCTACGGCTCTTTTGGCTATATCGGCAACTGTAGAGTCTGCTTTCGTACCCTCTTCTTTTACCTCAAGTTTGTCCAAAGCCGACATTCCTGCCTCTGCTCTTGCTTCTGTGTCTTTTTCTTCTTGTGTCTTTAATTGGTCTGGCAACGGCATGCCTGATAGCTTGTACGAATGCCTCAGGATGTCAAGTCGCACTGCTAGTGACTTGGCGTCATTCTCTGCCATTATCTTGTCCGTAGCATATTTCTTCAGTTTTGCTGTCGTAATGTCGTAGTCTAACTTGTCTGGTGTGCCGAATATATCTACGCCGGCCTTGAATGGTAATGGCGATTTTAATATCGACACGTGGTATTTCATATTCATGTCCAAGTCCTGACTGCCGCCAATACACATTCTGTACCTGTCCATAGACATAGTAAATGGTGGTACCTCTATTTTTCCTGAGTCAAGCAGTACATTGAAAGATAAAGTGTCTATTTTGTTCTCTTTCTTATTCTTGAACATCAGCAGTTTCGATATGTGTGCAAATGTCTCTCCGTCAAGTATTGTCGCGTTGTGAGCCCCGATGTGAGCCGACATTCTCGCCGTATTCAAGTCTGGTGTCAACGTACTGTCTATGGTCAGTTGTGTCGCCATATAGCAGTCTATCAGACCTCTCAGCGGTTCAAGCATAGGCATGATAGTGTCCAGACCTGCACATTGTACCAATTCTCTTACGTCTGCTCTCTCCCAACGCATGAACCAATCTATCTGAGCGTTTTTCCTCTTTCGGCTTGGTTTGTAGCTCAATGTACTGACAACCTTTCCCTTGCCTTGGTTGAATGCAAAATTAGTCAGGTGCATGGTCCTGTTGAGTATCTCAATATTCGCCTTTACCTTGTTCAGTTGCAATGTACTCCAAAGTAGTGTGTTGATCTCTGTCTTCATGGAGAACTTGATTCTCTTCGATATGTACACTAGCTGATTGGCCATCGCTTGTATCTGCGTGGAGTCTATCTCTATTGTTTCGTTAGTCGCACGGACATCCATACTGCTCTCGTCCATCGCGCTGGATTTGTCTATTTTCCCCTCGTCTAGTATGACTGCCGCCATGAGTTCATTGATGTCTAGCGTGTCCGACTTTATGTTGAAAGTCGCGTTGAAAGGCTGTTTAGCCATCAGTGAGTAATATAGGTTATGCATCTGACCACTGACATTTATTGTAGATTTGCCAGTCTTCAGTGAGATGTTCTTAAAGTCGAACGTGCGCTCTTTTTGTGTGACATTTACGTTGGATGCCAGTATAGGCAGCGCAAAGGCAGGTGTCTTTGTGCGTATTTCTTTTGACTTGAAATACCCGTCGGAATGCCATGTAGAGTCGGTCACTCTCTCAAATGCCATGCTGAGTGACAGGTCTCTGGTCATGCTCCTTGTGCCGAATATTGCTGTCATCAGGGTGTCCGCATCAAGAGAATTTTCAAGGTATGGTATATGACTATCCGACTTCGACGGCTTTAGGTTGGATACATTGTGAATATGCCTGCCGGCTATCATAATGGAGTCAAGCCTTACTCTGAACCTTGCAGCCTTCACATCTGCCCATGCCATTGCTATCTCATCGGTGTCTTTCTTCGACTTGTAGGTCATGGTCTTTGCAGTCAGGTCTCGAACCGACAGCTTTATGTGTGGATGTGTCATGCTCATCCTCTTTACACTGCCCATTGTCCTGATGGTATCTTTGCCTAGGAACAAAATATCAAAGTCGGTGCGCAAATCGAATGTGTCGGGCGCTGATACCATCTTTACGGGGTTCTCTACAGAAGCCCCAACTACCAGACTGCTGTCAGTGACCATTATAGTGTCTCCTGATAGCGCTAGTTTTATGGATACATTGTCCGACTTAATCTTGCCTCCCACTATCACATGGCCATAGTTGTGCTTTTCTATGTCGCTGACCTTGAATGAGCCGCCTACCTTCGCATCAACTAAACCGTCCATCTCCAAGCCTTTGACAGGAAAAATATTCGTAAGTGACTTCAGGTCAATATGTCCGTCTATCCTGGCCTTTAATCTTGGACCTGAGAAAAGTCTGTCTATATCGGCACTGGCAGTAAGTTCACTCTTGCCTCCCAAGAAATGGAGTATGTTCATGTGTATATACGACGAGTCTGGGTCAATATCGTCAATAGAGAATTTTACCTTGAGGGATAAATCGTCTATCTTTTCTTTCATTCCTTGATACTTGGCTGCTACGCTGTCTATTTCAAGGTATGTGTGGAATTGCGGATAGTTGTTCGCTGTGTATATTCCTATTACCGACCCGTCAAACTTTACACTTCCTGTCTCTATGTTCAGCGGTACAGATACGTACTCTTTCGGTATCATATTAAATACCGTTGATAGCTCTGGTGATGATAGCTTGTATGTCAGGTTGAAATCTAATGGAGGCGTATTCAGCGTTGAATCTTCTACAACCTTGACGTCTCCATCCACATCCAGGTCTATATTGCCTAGTGAGGTGTGGAAGTCGGCTAACTTATATTTATCATAACTCTCACAGTCTACATGACCTTTTAACTTGATCGGCAGCTTGTTCAAGAATGTAGTGCCGTCATATCTCAAGGTAGTGGTACTGTCTGTCGCCTCAATATCTGCAGAAAGCGTATTGAGTGACAGCTCTCCATCTAATTTGAGGTTGACTTTATTGGCAAAAAAAGATTTGTTGTTCGGTACGTCTATATATGCGAATCTTGCATTCTTTATCCTTATGTGATTAATACTGAGGTAGTCTGATACACTGGTGGTGTCTTCCTCTACCTCCGTACTGTCTTTCTTCATTATGTCGTAGTTCTGCCTGCCTAGTGCATCCGTAACGATGCGTACCGTTGGATTCTCAAGCGCGACATACCCTAGTTTTATGTTGCCATTCAGCAGTTCGTTGAAATTGAGGCCCAAATAGGCTGTCTGAACTCTTAATAGGGTGTCTCGTCTGGAAAAGATGGTGTCAGTGGGTAAAGTATGGAACGCTGAACTGATTACTTCAGCATTCTTAACCCTGATTCTGAAATTAGGGAAACTGGAAAAGAAGGTCGCCTCTACACTTTGTATATTTACTTCAGCATCTACATTCTCATCTACGATTTTCTTTACAAGCGGAGTCAACTGCCTAGGACCTAACAGCGCGTTGATGAGTATTCCGATAATTGCACAGATAATCGTAGTAGTAGCAAGTGTATATGTAATGACCCTAGCCCACTTGTGTGAGGCCCAGTATGTCTTGAGAGTATTTATTGACATTCGGGTGTTGAAAAATTGTTAGGAAATACTAGTGGCAAAGATATGCATAAGTGGGGTATAATCTTTTATCTTTGCAATAAATTTTAGATATTATGGCAAAAACATCTTCACGACGTGGTCAGACAGAGACTGACGGAGTAAATTCCTACGCGAAACTAGCTGAAATGGGTGGTAAGATGCCTCCTCAAGCTGTTCAGTTCGAGGAGGCCGTTTTGGGTGCATTGATGATTGAGCATGATGCATTCCAGAATGTCGTGGAGATTCTTAAGTCAGAGCATTTCTACCTCGACGCGCATCGCCGTATCTATGAGGCTATGATTCGCCTCAATACCAAGATGATGCCGACCGATATGCTTCTCGTTTCTGAGGAACTTAAGAAAACAGGCGAATTGGATGAGATAGGTGGTATGTCTACCTTGATTAAACTCACCCGTGAGGCTCCTAATGCCATAAATATTGAACTCCACGCTCGTATCATCTTCCAGAAGTATGTCCAAAGAGCTCTCATCCATCTCGGCGGTAAAATGCAGGAGGGTGGTTTCGACGATTCTCGTGATGTGGAGGAGGTACTTCAGGAGTCTGAGAGTGATCTCTTCGACCTCGCTCAGGGTAGTATGAAGAAGGATGTTGTTCATATCGCTCCTGTCATAGCCGAGTCTATCAAGCAGATTCAGGCCGCCGCTTTGCGTAAGGATGGTATATCTGGTATTCCGACAGGTTTTCCAGGTATTGATAAGCTTACTTCAGGTTGGCAGCCCTCAACAATGGTCGTTATTGCAGCTCGTCCTGCTATGGGTAAGACGGCATTCGTTCTTTCTATGGCTCGCAAAATGGCTATGGATCATAACGTGCCTGTCGCTATCTTCTCTCTTGAGATGTCTAATACTGAGTTGGTTAAGCGTATCTTGGTTGCTGAGACCGAGATTCCTATGGAGAAGATCAAGAATGGTAATCTTACGGCCGATGAGTGGACTCACTTCAACCAGAGTATGCCTCGCATCCAGTCTGCTCCTATTTATATCGATGATACCCCAGGTCTTTCTGTATTCGACTTGCGTAGTAAGGCCCGTATCTTGCACAAGAAAAATAATATCAAGTGTATCATCATCGACTACCTTCAGCTTATGACTGCCGCAGGCATGCGCCCGGGTAGCCGTCAGGAGGAGGTGTCTATGATTTCTCGTTCCCTTAAGGGCTTGGCTAAGGAACTTGAAATACCTATCATCGCTCTCTCTCAGCTTAATCGTAACGTTGAGCAGCGTGGTGAAAAGGGTACTTCTGATGGTAAACGTCCTCAGTTGTCCGACCTTCGTGAGTCTGGTGCCATAGAGCAGGATGCCGATATGGTTTGTTTCATACACCGCCCTGAGTATTATGGTATAAAGACTGATCCCGATGGCAAGAGCCTCGAAGGCAAGGGTCAGTTCATTATTGCTAAGCACCGTTCCGGCGCGACAGATGATGTGTTGATGAATTTCCGTGCCAACCTTGTCCGTTTTGATGATGCCTCGGGTGAGGTAGATAACTCAGCTCCTGTGTCGCCACAGTCTTTGACTCAGCAGACTTTTATATATGAGTCTAAGCTGAATCAGCCTCAGGCTCCTCTAGCCGGACCAGATGGTGGTGTTTCGCCTGCCCCCGCCGAACAGCCTCTGGAGGGTGGACCTGTACCTGATTTCACAGCGACATCTAGCGATAATCCTCCGTTCTAAGGGGCTTCATCACCTTGCCTCGTCAACCCACGTGTCCCATACCGCACGCATCTTCCCATAGTTATTGTCTACTATCACTATCTCTTTCCCAAGAAAATAGCCTAGCAGCCCGGCGTGCAGTCTCGTGGTGTATATTTTATCAAAATTTACGATGAACCTTAGTGCTCCCTTGGTGTAGAAAGGGTGTAGTATCTTATTGTACGCCCAGTCCATATAGCAGCAGTAGAACTTTTTGGGTAACAACCATTTGATAGGGCCGCCGATAATATAGACTATATGTCTTAATAGTGGCAACTTCTCGTACGTCGGCCAGTCTCTTATTTCTACATCTTGGGGAACTAAGTTGTCTCCTTCTGCAGATAATTCGTGGTCTTTCCTGCGTATGTATACTGTCTTGCCTGTCTTCTTCGTGCCGATATATCTCTCCGGTACTTCCATGGCGAATGCCATATCTGGCACAAGCATCAGGTTGCATTCCCCGAAATGCTCTTTTGCATACTCATAGCTCTTCTTGTCTCTCAGCATTATCACGTTTCTCTCTTTCTCTCTGGTGAATAGTTCAACGTCTCTCTTCAATGTCTCTTCGTCGGAGTACCTCATTGTCTGTGGTAGATGTACCAACTTGCATTTCGGATATTTCTCTAATATTCTCCTTCTGAGTTCTTGATGTCTAGGCCATACATCCCCGAAATTACCGCCGCCGCATATCAGTATCAGATGTCCGTCTTTTATCTTGTCTTCCTGGTAGTATTCGACTGACGATGTGTACAAGCACTTGTAGGGCAATTTTTTGAGCGCGCATAATGTCCCTTCCCAAATGAGATGGTCTCCCAGGTTCGCGTGATACGGACAATCCAAGAGTACATAATCTTCTTTGATCACGCTCTTTAATGCCTCAATTATCAGATTGCCCGCTTCCATTCCTCTAGCTGATTAATATTTTGCGAATAATAGGTGCAATAGCATGTGCCGAATGAGGTGGTGTCTTAAACCATACCTTGAATGCCATCGGTAACGACTTCTTTGTTATATCTGCTATCTCGCAAATCTCTTTTCTTACCTTACGCCTGAAATCTCTGTCTTGTGTCAGCGCTCTTTCATACACGTCGGCTAATTGGAAGAATATCTTGCCAATTTGTATGTCTCTGTATCTTTTGTCAAGATGTTCAGCCTCCCAACGCGCTATTGCTATCCTGTGCAGACAGGATCTCTTCTCTTGACCGCTCTTTGTTATGCTGCCTACGTTCTGATAGTGTATGTATGTGCGCTTTGTCGTCAGTGCTATGCTTTTTACGCATTTCATCACGTCAAACATCCACATCTCGTCTTCGTGTATCAGTCCCTCACAGAAGAGCAGTGAGTTGTTCTGTATGAATTCGGTGCTGATCAGCTTGTTCCATGCGTTGACTGGAATCCAGTTGTGTACATTCTTGACGTTGAAGAAGTATTGGTTTGCTGCCTCATTCTTGTCTATATATAATGGCAACCCCTTCTTGGCAGATATGTCTCTCCACTTCTCATCTTTGTTGTTCGGCAATGTCAATGTATTGCCGCATAGTATCTCTGCCTGTGGATACCTCGCCGCAAGTAGTATCAATGTCTGCAGGCAGTCTCCCTTCATTTCGTCATCAGAATCTAAATAGTATATCCATTTCGAATGGTTGGAAACTGCTTTAGTGCCACTATTCCTGGCTGCCGATAAGCCTCTGTTTACTTTGTGATGGACAGTACGAAACAATATCGGACCTTGGTATTCTTTCACAAAGTCCAATACTAATTGCATACTGTCATCCGTACTGCAGTCGTCAACGATAATGCATTCCATATCCCTGACGAAATCTTGCTTAGTGACGGAGCGTAGGCAACGTACAATGTATTGCTCAACATTGTAAACTGGAATAATGACCGAAATCATCCTAATTGCCGCGTTTTGCCTTGTAGCCTTTTCCGCTTAGTAGTGTAACTACCTTGTCTCTGACATCTCCCTGGACTAGTATCTCTCCGTCTTTTGCAGAACCTCCGACTCCACATTGCTGCTTGAGCCACTTGCCCAGTGCTTGTAAATCTGCATCTGTTCCTACGAATCCACTTACTAATGTGACACTCTTGCCTGCTCGCTGACGGCGGTCTAGCGCAACAATAAGTCTCTGCTGACTAGGCTCGAGTGTCTCTTGTTCTGCTTCTTCTTCAAACTGATATTGAAAGTCGGGATTCGTCGAGTAGACAACCCCGACAGCATTTTTCTTGCTCATAACTCAATAATATTATTTCGGATGCCGAACTTGATCATATCTACAGTGGTCTTCAAGTTGAGCCTCTGCATGATATGGTTCTTATGAGTCTCTACCGTACGTATGCTCAGATATAGCTGGTCTGCTATCTCTTTGTTCGTCTTGTTCTGTCCCCATAGCCTCAAAATCTCTATCTGTCTTGGTGACAGCATGTCCACCGTAGGGGTCTGTGGAGCAGGCATGGCATCACTCACATAGCCGGCTATAAGCATATTGGCTACATCCGGACTCCAATACTCATATCCGCCTCTGACAGTAAGTAGCGCTCTCTGTAGCTCTTGAAAATCTGCTCCCGCACTGAGGAATCCCTTGACTCCACTCTTAATAGCCCTCACTACGGCCCTTTGCGAGACATGATTACTTATTACTACAGCTCTCAATCTCTCGAATCTGTCTAGTGCTGTCTTCGCTAAATCTATATCGGACGAATCCGCACTGTGTATATTGAGAAGCAATACGTTGATGCCTTGTGTGCGTATCGCTTCTATCAGCATTATCGGGTCTCGTTCTACAACTATGGCGTCTATGCCATCTAACGTCGAGACCGACATCGCCAGACTCTGCGCTACTACTTTATGACTGTCTATTATACCTACTACCATTACCGAGATTCAGAGATTTAGAAATTTTCCAATACGTGTTTAACGAGTTTCTTCATGCCTGGCTTGTAGTCTTTCGACGCTGTGCCTGCCTGACGGTTGGCTATAATGATACATATCGTAGCTGCCTTGTGTCCTAGCAACTTCGAGAGCGCATATATTGCCGAACATTCCATCTCGTAGTTGGTAATCTTCTTCCCCTCATACTCAAACTCAGGAAGTCTGTCGTTTATATCTGGTACTGCAAGCTGAAGCCTAACGACTCGACCTTGTGGCCCATAGAAGCCAGGTGCCGAAATGGTCGTGCCTAGTCTGACATTCTCATTCCCCTTGAACCTGTTCAAAACATCCTCATCTGCATTTATGATATATGGAGCTCCCATTTGTGGGTTCCAGTTCATGTGCTTGTAAAATGCAGCCTCCATACCCTTGTCGACCACCTTGTCGCGGTCTGCATAGAAATTCAATACAGGATCAAAGCCTATGGCAGTCTGCGAGAGCAACCACGAGTCTACATCCAGATCTTTCTGCAGCGATCCCGATGTGCCTATCCTCACAATGTTCAGGCTGGTCTTCTCTTCCTTTACCTTGCGTGTCTCAAAATCTACATTCACTAATGCATCAAGCTCCGTAAGCACTATGTCTATGTTGTCTGTACCTATACCTGTCGATACGCAAGTGATCTCCTTTCCCTTGTATGTGCCAGTAGCCGCTCGGAACTCACGGTTCTCTGCTGTGTATGTCACTTCGTCAAACATAGAACTGACCATATCCACGCGCCCCGGGTCCCCCACCAAGATGACATTCTTAGCAAGCTTGCCCGGATGAATGTGTAGATGAAATACACTGCCATCCGCATTAATTATCAACTCACTAGCCGGAATTATTTCGCCTGTAACCATTGTTCTCTGTTTTTTGGATTGTTAGGAACGCAAATATACAAAACAAATACGAAAAACACGTATGTCGTATTGATTTTTACTTGCACACGTTGTGATAGGACAAGAGGGAGTAGTGTCGCGTCTGTTGTAATAAAGATACGTTGTAAAAAGCCTTGAAAATTAAGATAAAACGCTCCGAGAAGCCCTTTGTACCCCATCGGAACACTCGGGCTATACTCGGGCTACACTCGGGGAGCACCGCGGAAATTATTATTTTCTAAATGTGGAAGGGGTTATATTTCCAGCCCGAACCCTTGAAGAGTATTCATAAGCTCCTCTACTGTACATATTAGAACTTGTCTTTTTCGTGTCGTAGTGTTATTGTCATAAGGGGAAACAACACCAATGCTCTCCAACTGATCCATTATATGTGTTGCTTCATTAATCCCTAAGTTAAATTCTCTTTGGATACTATTTATCTGAGCACATTGCGTTTCCACAACCATTTTGGCAACTCGTGATAATAGTGGATGGAACTTCACCTTTGTGCTGTCTTCTCTTGTAAAGTGCTCTTGCTCAGCAAAGAACTGCCTGTACGTCTTTATAGATGGCAGATCTCCAAATCTGGTTTCACTGGCTGGGTATGCATCTAGGTTGTATATTTTGGCGCCAGGAATACCCAATAGAAATGGTGAGTGCGTAGCGATGATGAACTGACTATTGTTGTATTTGGCCTTGTTGAGAATCAATTTGTGAAGGCTCATCTGCATTTCTGGTGACAGACATGCTTCTGGTTCGTCCAATAAATAGAGTCCTTCTTCCTCTATACTATGAGCAAGATACATAAAGCTGTTGTCTGTATCAGATATTGAATCTTTCTCATCCCGATCCATGCCTAGCATAATATATTCTCGGTCTGATCGTAACACGGCTTTAATGAATTTACGCGTGTGCTCTAATCTTTCTCCTATCACATAACCGGAAACCTCCTCGCCGGTTATCATCTTGGAGACACGAAAGCCGTTATTACAACAGTTATTGTCCGTTTCAAAACTGCAATAATCAACATAAGACTGCATGTGTCCCCCAACAAAATCGTATTTGGGATTGCGAATCACATTTAGTTTTTGTGCAATGATGTTCAATATTGTCGACTTGCTTAGTGAATCTCCACCATATAATATAGTGATGTCGCTGAAACTCATTTGACACAATCCTATCCTAGAAAAAACACGAAATGGATAGTAAATCTCATGGTATTCATACGCTGGTACACATGAGGAAAAGTAGGAATCTAAGTACCCGTCCTCAGTAGATCGGGTTGGTAAATTAAAATCTGTGAGGTATTTCATAATTCTTACATATTGTAGGTATTGATTTTGTGCAAATCTATACCGCCCCTATGCAGAAAACAGACATACCTTTTACTTTTTTCGCAAAAATAAAGACTTGCTATTTCCTTTCTCCTTAATCAGAGACTTTTATATACGATCTATCTTTTCGCCACAGGATCCCCGCAGAACTCTCTCCGTTTGCACCCCTTGCATTTTCTCCCAATCCATACTTCGTCGAACTGATTCATAGCCTGTTCCACTATCTCTGGATCATCTGTCAGTATGCCCGACTCAAAGTTACGAGTTCCCTCACCCTTCATGCCTATTCCAGCACCTGTAAGGTTCGCACTGCCAATATAAACCTCTTTGCAGTCAAATACTATCATCTTGAAATGGACACGAGGACAAAGCACTCGTTCAAGTCCCTCATTTAGAGCCGGGAACTTATCAAAATCCTCCCTGAATGCAGGCCCAGGTTCCTTCGCGTGAATCAACCGTATCTCTACACCCTTGCGAATCAGCTGCGCCAACAATTTCAAGAAAGGCATCTTCTCGCCATTAACCTCAATATAGGCATCCTTAACATCTGCAGTTCCTATCCACAGCGTACGCTTGACATCCTTGCAGTGGCTGAGGACTTGGGTGTAATGGGAGGTGTTGGAGATGAAGGTCAGCATGGGCTATCTTTTATCAGTAATGCGTCTTGTCTACTAGTCAGACAAAGGTTTATACCATTCGTCTTTGGGATCAGGTATTTTATTTGTATAACATGTATACACATATTTAACACCATTCCAATCTTTCAGTAGCCAATAATATTTCTTCTCCTCATCATAATTCCGTTCCTTAATTAACTCCTTCAATTTGTCCTTACAACTATTTTTACTCACCTCCGTTCTTGTCAAGTAATTACTGACATGTTTTTGATATTCGGAATCAGTAAATATTTTTTTCCATAGCACCAAACCTTTATAATCGAACCAATACTTTTTGCACCAGAACTCCAATGGTACATAGTCTATAAATGATTGCATTGCAGTCAAACGGTCATCATCATTACTAAACAAAGAATCTAGCTGTTTAAACTTTCTTGCAAATAAACTCCAGTTTTTGTGTTCTTCCGCGTCGGAAGAATAATACAGAAAACGTATAGCTCCTTTTAGGAAAGGTTTTCCCTTCCCCTTGTCTTTAGCTTTGTACGATGCTTTGTACGATTCGGCTTGAACAATAGCGGCTCGCCATCCTTTCCATTGCCCCAAAGATTCTTCATCCCAATCCGCATTATCTTGAGTAGGTGAAAGTATCCGTATTGCCTTATCAATTTCTTCTTGAAGTTGTGCGTTGATTTTTCCTTTCGGTTTATAGGCAGCAAGTCTTTCGATAAAAGGTCCTTTTTCAATTGGTTTGAGCTCTCGCAATATATTGCAGAAATTAAGGTAATTATCTGCACCATTAACATAGTTTTCTGACATATTCCATGCAAAACGTAGCAAATCCTCATCATCTTCACTAATAAGATATGCCTGTATTATTGCCAAAGATTTATACTCGTCTAATTGAGATATCTTCTCCTCCCAACTAGACACTGTACTACCTTGCCAGTCTTGGCACGAAAAGCCCATTAATACTTTTGCCAGCGAACAGAAAACATCCTCATCAAGGACTTCTTTAATTTTTTCAAAGTATATGTTGATATTATTTTTATATTCAAGGCAAAGTTCATCATATTCTACATCGACTCTCACATGCCAATAGCCAGCAATAAAGCGGCATATAAATTGTGTAAACTCTTTGTCAATGAGATGGTTGCTTTCTTTATCCGGACGATTGTTCCAAAACCAGTCTGTCCAATCTCTATCAAGATAGTATGTCCAATGATCTTTGAAAGATAATGGCTTGCCATCTTTATCCCTTAAGATCTTTATATCCTCAAAACAAGAAGAGACATCAATTTTATTAAATTTAGGATCATCCAACAACCCCTCAATATTCGCTTTTAAATTCTCAAAAGGAGTAAGAGGCTTACCTCTGGAATTCATTTTGAGATATAGATTCTCATCCAAGCCATGAGCCTGCATATCAAAGAAATAGAACTTGATTTTTTTTAAATCGGGATATTGTGTGTTCTGATCTACATTCTGCTTGTCATGAATAGCATCCAACATACGAAGCATACTATCGACAGTAGGATCGTACTGCCAATAGTCCATAAACCAGTTGCTTTTTTTGAGGCTATATGAAATAGATTTGTTGCTATCTATGTTCCAATTCTTATCTACTATAGCTTTGACAAAATCTCGTGCAGCTCTACGGGTGTCATATGAGAACTTCTTCAACAAATCTATATCTTGCTTATTTGTTTTTGCTTGATATAATATAAGCAAGAATAGTGTAGTCAAGCGTTGTTGTCCGTCTATAGGTATAAACCAATTTTTGCCTTCTTTTCGCTTGCTCGTACCAAAAACAAAGTCAAGACTTTTCTCCTGTTCTGGATCTTTGAACAAATAGTCTAAGAACCCCTTTCGCACAAGCTCAGCTTGCCCATTATCTGATGTTTTGCTTCGTCCCTGTGCATAATCGCGCTGAATTTTAGGAATTAGAATTCCTCCGGAATATTCTGCTAGCAAGTCAGCAAGAGTGTATTCCTTAATGCAAGTGTTGCATATTTTTTCAATAGCAAAATCTTCACTGCACTCAACGCAATTATATAAGTAATCGGTATTCATATCTATTTGTCCTTGTTTACACACTGAAAGTATTGATTTATAACACTGAAGATCTCATTTAAATAGACCTCTCTGTCTGATTGGCTCCAGAAGTCAACCATTTCTTTTTCTGTTTTATCTGCCTTTTTGTACGAAAAGCCCTTGGTAAAAACCATAAGTGAACATGGCGGGACAAAAGATCCTTCGCTAACAAAGTTCATGATTTGGGACCTCTTCTCAACAAAAGAATGATTGCTGACTTTTATATTGTCTCTTTTGGTCAACAAAGTCAGATTCGGCAAGGTCATTATGCTATCATCTTCCACAGCGACGTATTTATCCAATTCTGCCCAGTCATCATCGGCAATCTGGCCTTTTAAGTCTTTTAGATGTTCGTTTTCTTTTATATCACCTAATTTTCTCCATATTTCGGTTGCCTTCAATGCTTCACTCACAACTGCATTATTGGGAGAGATATGCTCTATCTCCCATTTGCACGAATGATAACTAGCAAACGAGAACTTTACCTTAGAAAAAATCTTGTTGCTAAGAACGTTTGGGACAGTGCCGTCAGAGCCGTGTTTGTCTGCATCTTTTTTAGTATTCTGCAAGTTGAGGGTTGCAATATTAGCCATCAATAAGATACGTTTAGAGACTTCTTTTGTATCATCATCGTATCTCAGGCTTTTTAACCAATTTCTAAGCTCATCATAAGATAACGAAGACTCATCAGTATTGATTCCACAGATACTCAAGCATTTATTTTTCAGCTTTTCTTTAAATTCGCACTTGTTGTCGGAATCTGTGTATAGGTTATAAATATCTTTTAATCCTCCTCCTTTAAAAGCATTGATAAATCCAATCAGATTATAAGTTTCTGCATCTGAGTACCAACCTTCTAGTGTATGAAAATACTTTTGTACATCTTCCCACAAATTCTTTGCTTGCTGAAATTGAGTTTGGGCATCAGCACGTTGTCCTTCTTTTGTATAAATGACTTTCCAATCGAAATAGTAGAAAGTCTTATTTTTGCCAACTGACTCGATTTCACGACGTTTGCCTTCCTCTAAAACATTGTCTGTTGTCAGCATTAAATCAAACAATAACTCAATGCATGATGTTCTAGGGGCTTCGCGTGTCAAGAAATACCAGAACTCTGGTTCACGCATTTTGCGCTCAATCTGGTCATATTCTTCGGCAATAATATTTTGAGCCAAATCTTTTTCAGAATCAGATTCCCCCATATTTTTCAAGAAAAGAGCTTTTACTAGTTCTGCATTGGTCAATGGTATTTTCCCACTGTTGAGATTGCGGAACATGGCAAGTTCATCTGCTCCATTGATTATATCAATATCGTACCAAATAAACATTGTCTGTTTCAAATTGGCAAAAAACTTTTTGTTGTCTTGATTTTTGAACCACTTGACTATGGTATTGTAATTTGATTGCAAATAATAATCCTCTATACTTGGATTACTTGTTTTTTCGTCGGAAAAAGCATTTTCAATTTCACCACCACGTTCATAGGAGATAATAAATTTTTCCTTTTCAAGACATCGCAATATCAAATAGATAGTAGTCAGTCGTTGTTGAGCGTCAATAACACGCCATCTGTTGCCTTCATTATCTTTTTTTACTACCAGTGGCTGAAGACAATAAAAGTCACCGTCGATATTATTGTCAAAATTATAGATATCCTCTAGTAGTTTTTTTACTTCCAGTTTTGTCCATCTATACCCACGCTGATAGCTAGGTATAAAGAATTTATACTTATTTTCAATTAGTTCCCCAACTGATATTAATTTGATCTCTGCCATATTACTGATCTATTTACGCCTATAAATAAAAAAAGTGATTCTGAAATCTGCATGCAAAATAAAAACACTGGTGTGCAGAAAACGGACACACGTTTCATCTTTCCCCATGTTAATCTATATTCAGCTCGTAATTTGTACTGCGGCCACCCTCTTCTGTTTTCTTGAGCAACCCCTTCTCCAGTAAATCGGAGATGTCTCGCAGAGCTGTAGCCTGGGACGAATGAGTCATTTTTGCCCACTTTGAAGTGCTGAGTTTACCTTCGAAATCGCCCCAAAGCTTATTGAGGACTTTCGTCTGACGTTCGTTTAAAGGCACTTCACGGTATTTCTCCCAGAAGTGTGACTTGGCAAGTATACGGTCGACTGTGGATTGTGAATGCAGGATAGCCTTGCGCAATGTCTCAAGGAACCATTTGAGCCAAGGGGTGATATCTGCCCCCGAACACGTGACCTTCTCGAGAGTTTCGTAGTACGCTTTTTTGTCCTGGAGAATCTGGGCAGACATGCTATAGAAGCGGTGTGGCATACCATCGGCACGGGAAAGAAGCATATCTGTGATGGTGCGGGTAAGGCGACCATTGCCATCATCGAATGGGTGAATAACCACAAACCACAAGTGGGCAATGGCAGCCTTAAGGACAGGTTCAAAAGGAGTGTCAGACTCTACCCATTGGATGAATTCGTCCATCATAGGCGGAACAATGTCTGATGGAGGTGCTTCGTAGTGGATACGTTCCTTCCCCCAAGCGCCAGATACGACTTGCATTGGCTCTTCTCCTACACGGTAGGCCCCGACAGTAATCTTATATAGCCCACTTCGACCATTAGGGAAAAGGGCGGAATGCCAGGAGAAAAGACGATCGTGTGTCAAAGGCGACTGATAATTGCGTACAGCGTCTATCATAATCTGCACGACACCTTCGGTATAATGGTCAGGCTCAGGGAGTCCTTCAACTTCGATGCCAAGGTTGCGTGCTACGGACGAGCGCACTTTGTCGGCATTGAGAATGACTCCTTCTATTTCTGACGATCTGAGTATATCCTCGGATATGATGTCCAATGAGGTGTTGTTTAGCATCTCAAATCCGAGACTAGACATGAGTCCCGAAATGTGGCCTTCCATATTCCGTACGTCAGAAATTAGCGGTAATAGCTGGTCCGAATCCCAATTCAGTTCAGACAGCTTAGCATTCTGCCATATATATCTATTCATCGTCATATATTATGGTTTGATGGCAAATATAG
>JAKSLD010000030.1 GCA_024401395.1 Bacteroidales bacterium | reverse complement strand
TACTCGCCACTCAGAGGCTCTTCTGCCCATGCACCTACAGCAAACAAGGCAGAAACGAATAAAGATAGAAATCTCTTCATGAATTGTTTTGAAAAATTTTTAACTGTTAATTTTTGGTATGTCCAGTGTGTTTTCATCGGGATGAACGTGCACAAAGAATCCGTCGCGAAACTAAAAATTTGCCTCAATTCCGCAATAAACTTTTTGACGAACTGCAATAATTTTTGACGAACGACATATTTTGGCCGTTTTTTTTTGGGGGGGGTCAAGCGTTTTTTAGTGTCTTCCTAATCGTTTGTTATCGCTTTGTAGAGACGGTGTGTACACCGTCTTGTTAACCACCACCTCCTAGAACCACTACCCCCTCCTAGAACCACTAGCCTCCTCCTAGAACCACCTCCCTCCCAAAAAACAAAACATATAAAAATCATATCCCCCTACCTCTCTATACACTCTCTTAACGCTCTCTTAATACAGCCTTAATACAGAGAGGACCCAGAGCCCACTTCCAGCAATAATAAATCTTATCTTTATCTAAAACCGACTTCCTCCATTATTTGATTTGTGACAGGTGTCATAGGCCTTCGCCGTGTCTTCTTTTATATTGTCGTATATGCTGATAACGTGTAAAAAATTATTTGTAATTTCGTCCCCGACAACAATGCGTTTTGTCAACAACGCAATATTACTACATCACACCATTATGGCAGAGGTAAAAATACAAACAACACTTGGCGACATCACTGTTCGCCTCTACGATGAGACTCCACTTCACCGTGACAACTTCCTCAAACTTGCTAAGGAGGGTTACTACGATGGGACTATCTTCCACCGCGTAATAAAGGGGTTCATGGTTCAGGGTGGCGATCCTGACACAAAGAATGCTAAGAAGGGTGCCAACTATGGCGCTGGCGGCCCTGATTATACTATAGAGGCTGAAATCAAACCTGGTCTCTTCCACAAGCGTGGTGCCCTCGCTGCCGCACGTCTCGGTGACGAATTCAACCCTGAACGTCGCTCTAGCGGCTCTCAGTTCTATATCGTATGGGGCGAGGGCTACAACGACAGCAAGCTCAATCAGTTCGTAAAGCAAATGGCTATGGTGGCTGAACAGAATATTCTCGACCGCCTTGCTCAGGAGCATCGCGAGGAGATAATGGAATTCCGCCGCAATCGCGACCGCGCCGGTCTCTCTGCCCTTCAGGATAAACTCATAGCTCAGGCTAAGGAGGAGGCCAAGAAACAGAACGTGGGTATGTCTGCCGAGGCTAAGGAGGCATACAAGAGCGTGGGTGGTACTCCTTTCCTTGATAACGAATATACCGTATTCGGCGAGGTAATTGAGGGATTGGATATCGTGGAGAAAATCCAGAATGCCAAGACTCTCCCTGGCGACCGCCCGGTAGAGGATATCGTAATGACTAAGGTAACAGTCTGCTGATCCCCCCTACCCTATACACATCAAAAGCCGGCAGTTCATCAAACTACCGGCTTTTTCTATCTCTTGACGAATCTATATGACTAGATTCGTGCCTTGTTGAAATTGTACGACTCCATTCGCGACATAATCATACTGAATCTGTGCGAATCAGACTTGAGTGCGCTTTGTGGAGTGATAACACCCATCTGCTTCCGTGCCAAATCCATCTTGATGGCCTTAATATCCTCTGCAGAAAGAGCGTCAATGGTCGGGTTAGGCATATTGACACCATAATACGAATGTGACATAGCCTCACGAAGAGCAGAAATAACCTCGTTGTTGGTAATCTGCTTGCACTTCTTATCTAGTGCATCTGCATTGTTATAGTAACTGTACATATCAAATAGTGTATTTATTGTTTAGTAATGTATTTTGTGTTACACTTATTAACATTAAAAGGTTACGTCTTTTTGAAAAAAATCAACAAAAAAAATCAACTGATATTTTGACACAGACAAAAAATAAATGCTACCTTTGCATCGGAGTAAAAATTTACGGGTTTGTGTGTTAAAATAAACACAGACCGATGCTAGAAAAGTATCTAAAACAGACTCACTTCGAGTCCTATGAAGATTTCATGGCGAACTTTCAGGTTCAGATTCCTGAAAGATTCAACTTTGGTTACGATGTAGTTGATGAGTGGGCTGCTAAGGAACCAAATAAAAAGGCACTCTTGTGGACAGACGAAAATGGTGCCGAGCGTCAGTATACCTTCAAGGAGATAAAGGATTATTCTGACAAGACTGCTTCTTTCTTCCAAAGTCTGGGAATTGGTAAGGGTGATATGGTGATGCTTATGGTTAAGCGTCATGTAGAATTCTGGTTCTCTATCATCGCTATCCATAAATTGGGTGCTGTAGTAATCCCTGCTACTCACCTTCTTACTGATAAGGATATCGTTTACCGTACAAATGCCGCTTCTATCAAGGCTATTGTTGCTTGTGGCGATAAGGTTATCATCGACCATGTAAATGATGCCCTCAAGCAGTCTCCTACAGTAAAGAATGTTATATCTATCGGTCCTGAGGTTCCAGAGGGTTGGTTGGATTTCCAGAAGGGCATCGAGAATGCTAAGCCTTTCGTCCGTCCAGCTGTAGCTAACGAGAATGACGATATCATGTTGCTCTACTTTACATCTGGTACAACTGGTGAGCCTAAGATGGTAGCACACGATTTCACATATCCTTTGGCGCATATCATTACAGGTAAATACTGGCATAACCTCAATGAGGAGTCGCTTCACTTTACTCTTGCCGATACTGGTTGGGGTAAGGCTGTGTGGGGTAAGCTGTACGGTCAGTGGTTCTCTGGTGCTAACGTTTTCGTATATATGTACGAGAAGTTCCAGCCAAAGGATCTTCTTGAGATGTTCCAGAAGTACCGTATCACATCATTCTGTGCACCTCCTACAGTATTCCGCTTCATGATTCGTGAGGATGTGAAGAAGTACGATCTCTCATCGCTTCGTTATTGTACTATCGCAGGTGAGGCTCTCAACCCATCTGTATTCGAGGAGTGGAAGGCTCTCACTGGTATCAAGTTGATGGAGGGCTTCGGTCAGACTGAGACTACTTTGACTATCGCTACTTTGCCTTGGACAGAGCCAAAGCCAGGTTCAATGGGTAAGGTTAACCCTCAGTACGATGTTGCTCTTCTTAAGCCTGATGGCACTTTCGCTGGTCCAGGCGAGCAGGGTGAGATAGTTATCCGTACTCACGGCAAGAAGGTTCTCGGTCTCTTCAAGGAGTATTACCGCGACCCGGAGCGTACGAAGAATACCGTATTGAACGACATCTACCATACTGGCGACGTTGCTTCTATTGATGCAGATGGCTACTTCTGGTTCATCGGTCGTACAGACGATGTTATCAAGAGCTCGGGCTACCGTATCGGTCCTTTCGAGGTGGAGAACGCCGTAATGGCTCACCCAGCTGTAGTAGAATGTGCCGTAACAGGTGTACCTGACGAGGTTCGTGGTCAGCTCGTAAAGGCTACCATCGTTCTCGCTGAGGAGTATAAAGCTAAGGCAGGTGAGGAGTTGGTTAAGGAGATTCAGGAATTCGTAAAGAAGACAACCGCTCCTTATAAGTATCCTCGTGTAATCGAATTTGTTGACGCTTTGCCAAAGACTATCAGCGGCAAGATTAAGCGTGTTGATATCCGAAACAATTAATAGGACATCATCTGATTATTGATAATAAAGGAGGCTGTGCCAGATTTACTGACACAGCCTCCTCTTTTTTACTCACGCCAATATCTTATCGAATGCGAATTACACTTATATACCTATTTTTTCTTACGGGTATATACCACTATACATATCGGGGTCAAAACTATCAGCGATGCAATCACTACAAACCACCAGTTGATAATACGGTATGTAGCACAGATAGTATAATCAGGCTTTAGCATTCGGACACCCGATACCTTATACTCTATGACATTGTTTCCCTTCAAAACTCCATTGCCAACTGAAATTACCGTTCCAGGAACTACCAGTGTATATGCGATATCATCCAGACCTATTGCCCCATATCTCTCTTCCAGACTACTGCAGAGCGAGTTGAGCCGTTCGTTTACGTTGCCTTTGTGGAAATAATCTGTGCCGATGATTGCCTTTTCAACATCGGTAATATCTATATTATTGTCATTACCGATGATATCCCAAGACTTATTGCAATAAAAAACATTGCTGAGCAGGCTATCTCGCTTCAACAGAATGTCATCTCGACTTACTGGACAATTCTCAAACGAGTCATAGTTATCTGCTATCACTGTCAGCATATCATGGATATGATTGGCTGTTTGCCATAAATTCATAACTGATTCAAGTCTGTCAATCTCCGACATGCTCTCGTATCCACTTTTCCCTTGAAGTATGTTCGGTTCGCCTGTCAGCCAGTAAGACAACTCATCTTCCGAGAAAAACAATGATCCCGGTACGGCAAACTCCTTTGAGAAGTCGACAAAAGTCTCACTATATGTCACGTCAGAGTAGAATCCGCAGAAATGCTTCTCATAATTACTCTGCTTGATTATCCTGGTATTGTATATTTCAATAGGATAATTATTGTTCATTTCAGAGACATTGTCAAAATCTCGCGTTGCAGTGCAAAGGTATGATGTCTCAGCCTTAGTTGAGTCAGTATAGCTCTCCCAACTCTTTTGCCATGCTTCATTGTCCAGAACGTCGACAATATGTTTGCGTTCAGTCTTCTCTCCAACCATAGTAAGGCTGTCACACTTGAACATTACTGACCTGCTGCACGAACCATCGCTGTTCAATACTGTTGTCATGTTAAGTGTCTCCTTATCGCACGATGCAAGTATAAGCAGGAGAAAGAATAAGATGGTGTTATTGATTGTTTTCATAATGTACACGTTTTAATTGTTCTATTAATGAATGTTTAGCAGACCTCCGTGTTTCAATATACTTATTGATGCACTCCTTACGGTCAGCACCGTCACAAAAGAAAGTCTGGTCGCTGTTACTATCTGTCTGAGAGAACTCACTAGGAGTGAGCTCTGGCACCTCATTATACTGCCATATAAACAGGGCTATGAGGAACATAGCAGCGGCAGACGAGATATTACGGATGATATACAGGACCCGTGGACCTTTGGGTGCTATAGCAGGTGTCAGTTGCTGATCGGGCAATGACGCCATTATCATATCCGTCAGTTCATCGGCATTATCCAATGATGGCTGCTGCGCCTGCAGTCTGAGGATTATATCGTCGAACTTATCTGTCATAACCGAGTTGTTTTAATTGTTCTTTGATTTGTTTCTTTGCAATACTTAGATTGCTCTTTACCTGATCGGCAGTCATACCTGTTATCTGCTGAACTTCTGAGCTCTCGAGGTTCTCAAGATAAATCAGTGTGAATACCATTCTCTGCTTAGGGCTCAGATTGTTGGTCAGTGTCTTGATGACAGATACCATCTCCGAGTTCTCCAGTTTTCTTTCCGGCGATACGTCATCGGCGTATTCCTTAAAGTACGATTCATCTTCCGGCATAGGATCCAGTCGGTTCGACTTTTTCAGTTCATCCAGACAGATACGCACCGCTATGGTATATATCCAAGTCTGAAACTTGTATCTGATATCGTACGAGCGGATATTTTGCCAGACCTTAATAAACGTTGCCTGAGTAGCATCCTTGGCGTTATCCTCGTCGCACAGCATCCGGAGTGCTATGGAGAAGACCAGTCGCTGATAGCCTTGCACTATCTTGCGAAACGCCTGTTGGTCGCCGTTCTGGCATTGTTGTATTATTTGTTCGTCAATCACTCTGTTTGTAATTTGATTACATACAATATACGCTTAAGTATGTCAAAGGTAAAAAAGAAAGAGAGTGTGTCAAAATCAGAGATAGTCATATTCTAGACCTAAAGAACACCTATACTAGACTTATACTAGACCTAGAGAACACCCTTGTTCATCGTAAATTTTTCAAATAATGAAAGAAAAAGAGGCTGTGTCGGCAATCTGACACAGCCTCTTTATAAGGTTAGCAGCTCCTATGAATTACTACATAGGACATGATGCGAAAATCACTCTCTTAAATAAGGAAGATACTTTTCCAACAGCATAGCGTTAGTTTTCCTTTTCTGCTTCTTGTCCTGAATGCTTTCCAACAAAGCCTTCTCCTTCTCGATATCATTCTCATCATTCTTCTTTACAGAGTCTGGGAGAATCTTACTCAAGATATCGAGGTTTATAGACGATGCCTCGCTATCTCCAAGTTTTACCGCATAAGTATAACGTTTGTGTGCTGATTTAGCACCTGCTACAGCACCACCTATGGCACCGAACAAGACACCAGCAACAACATCGCCAGTATTATTTGACAAACAACCATCAAATACCAGATAGTCACCGTAACGATATACCTTAGCATACCAAGGTTGAGAAATGAACTGTTTGCCATTGAGATAAAGAGTATCTCCATCAGAAAAAGCAACAGCTTTACGCTTAATTATCTTCTTATCAAGCGTAGGGGATTTGAGTTCGTAATCATTTCCCCCATTCATTGCCAAGTCGAAATTAGTACGAGTAATAATTTCGATTTCGTCGTGAATAGATGGAGTTTGATTGACAAGTTCATCGATGCTCATGTACAATCCCTTAGGATATTTCTGCTGAGCCATCGCAGAGTTGGTAACAGTCAGCGCAGCCACTGCTACCAAGAAAACTACAAAATACTTCATACTTTAACTGTTTTTATGCTATGTAATATGTGTAAAGTTCTATTTGACTATCAGAATCCGAAAATATCTTCAAGAGAGAGTCTGCGTATCTCTCCTTGCGACTTCAGTATTTCAGAATCAAGCTGTTTTTCATCACCAAGTATAACTGTACGGTATACACGACCCTTGATATTCTTTTCATGGAATGCCTTCAGGTCATCAAGAGTCATATCCTGAACCTTTGTATACACATCAGAATAATAGTCATGATCGACACCCATCTTTTTACAGTCAAGATACCTATATATTATATCTACGCCCAAAGTACGCATAGATTCAATACGCTTTATTATAGACGACTTAGCTGTAGCAAACGCATTATCAGCAGATGGCAGTTCCTCAATGATACCTTTGAATGTCGACAGGCAGTCGTACAGCTTATCATTCTGCGTCGTAATCATAGTCAGGAAATATGTACGGGCATTCTCTGCTTTCGGTCTCGACAGCAATCCTGCATAGGCGCTATATGCCAAGCCACGAGCCTCGCGCAATTCCTGGAACACCACGCTATTCATACCCGAGCCGAAATAATTGTTGAACAATTCAGTTGCAGCCATATTACCAGGAGAGAAACAAGTGCCGTCCACAGAAATCTGAGACATCTTGATATTAGCAGCCTGATATGGAGCTATGAACAACTCAGGCTTTGATATAATCTCAGGCTGATAATCATTATTCTCCTTGTTCTCCTCAACATTCTCGGCGAACTTATGTATACGTTCCAACGTAGCCTTCATCTCCTCAGCCGGTGTAGGTGTATAGCATACAACAGTCTGTTTAGCCTTCATTACCTCTCGCAGCGACTCGTTCAATGCGACAGGAGTCAGAGAAGCCAACTCCTTATTACTAAGAGTATTTGTATACTCATTTACCGGAGATAAAGCGTAATTATACAATGCCCTAAAACAAACATTCTGGTTAGTCTTGACATTCTCCCTGTCCTGCATTATCTGGCCACGCACAGCATTGAATGTCTCATCCTCCACATAACCCTCATTCAGTACCTTTTCAGCCAGTGCCAATGCCCTCTCCTGATTCTCTGCGAGGCCACTCAGATTAAGATTTGTATATTGAGCCTCAGAATAGAGGAAAATACTGCAAGCCAACTGATAGAACTCGGCATGAATCTCCTCAGCAGTCATATCCGGCGTACGGATATAGCGAGAGAAATCGCTCAGCATATCAAGAACCCTATCCGACTTGACACCCCTGTCGAATCTGAAACAGAGGTTGAACAATCCATTATTCTTGTTCTGGACATACAAGAAGTCATTACCATTCTTGATATCACCCTTAGTTATTTCCTTATCGAAATCGACAAACTTAGGCTGTATATCCTGAGTAGTCATAGCCGACAAAGCCTTAACGAAATCCGACTCCTTATCTCGGTTCATCTCGATAGGAGATATAGCAGGCTTTTCAATAGGTGCTACAGAATTATCCTGACCACGACGCTTATATACTACGGCATATCCATCATTGATGAATTTCTTAGCGAACTCCACCACCTGTTGCTTTGTTATCTTTGACAGACGGTCGATCTTATCGACTACCGAAGACCACTCCTGACCATTGACAAACGACTCTACGAAAGCATTGACACGACCAGCGTTATGCTCCAGATACTGCATTCTCTGCAATTTCTTATTATTTAGAATCGCAGTAAGAATCTTTTCATCAAATTCACCCTTAGCCACCAAATTGATATTCTCCAACAGCAAATCCCTCACTTCGTCAAGGCTCTGCCCTTCATTTGGCTGACCAGTAGCGACAAGCGTAGTATAATCAGACTGTGTATAGGCAAAAAACTCTGCACTGAGAACCTTCTGCTGGAACAAAAGATTAGTATCAAAGAGACCCGACTTACCATTATCTACTATTGACTGGACAATCTCAAGCATAGCATCGGTATCCACATCCTTTGCGCCAGGGAAACGCCATCCAAGCCATACACTCTCATCCTCCTGGCCTACTACTTCACCCGAAATAGGTTTTACCATAGGCTCCTCAGGCTCGAAAGACATTACAGGCACTGTAGCACTTGGCTTCCAATCGCCAAAATACTTCTCTATGACAGCCAGAGTTGCTTCCGGGTCAAAGTCACCACTCAGACAGATTGCCACATTATTCGGCACATACCAAGTATTGTAGAACTCCTTAATATTCTTGATAGAAGGATTTTTCAAATGATCCTGCGTACCCAAAGTAGTCTGCAAGCCGTAAGGATGTTTTCTATACAAGAGAGAGAACATCTTGTCCCATACTTTTTCATTGTCATTAGTAAGCGACATATTGAACTCTTCGTACACAGCCTCAAGTTCGGTATGGAAACCACGAATCACCAAATCCTTGAAACGAGAGCTCTGCACCATAGCCCAACGTTCAATTTCGTTAGATGGAATATCCTCCACATAGCAAGTCACGTCGAACCCTGTGTAAGCGTTACTACCCCTAGAACCGATATTAGCCATCATCTTGTCATACTCATTAGCCACGGCGTATGTCGACGCTACGTAACTGACAGAATCAATCTGATGGTAGATAGCCTTGCGCTCATCCTTATCCTTAGTTACACGGTATTTCTCATACAATTGCTCAATCTCATCGAGCATAGGCTTCTCAGTGGCGTAGTCAAGCGTACCGAATTGAGATGTACCCTTAAACATTATATGCTCTAGGTAATGTGCCAGGCCTGTTGTTTCGCGAGGGTCGTTCTTGCTACCTGCCCTTACAGCGATGTGAGCCTGAACTCGCGGCTCCTCCGGGTTGACAGACATATAAACCTTCAAGCCATTATTCAATGTATATATACGAGCCTGTGTCGGATCATTTGAAACGCTTTCATAATTCTTACAAGCCGAAATTAAAAATGCAGAAATTGCAAACAGGAGAAATACAAATATCTTATTCATGACGTATTATTGCTATGCGAAATACAAATATATATCAAAATATTTCACATCAACTATTTTTTTATCGATTTCTTATTACTGAACCAAAGACCAAGCAATATAAGAGAAGAACCAAGAATAAACCAAACAGTTATGACTTCACCCAATACTATAGAGGCTGCAACAATCGTAGCCATTGGATTGAGGTATACATAATTTGTAGCCTCGATAGTACCCAAGCGATGGATACAGACAGTCCATAACAGGTAGCATATAAAGCTAGCCACTATTGAAAGGAACGCCAGATTACCCCATACAGTTGGTTCCAGGAACACATTGAAATCTGCAGGTATCTCGTTAGAACGGAAGAAGAAATAAGGAATAATCGTCAGCACGCCATAGGCAAACACCTTACGGGTAATAAGCTGACTAGAATATTTATGCCCCACCTTCTTGATAAGCAGCGAGTATATAGCCCAACAGATACAGGCAATGAAAGCAAGCACATCACCTACTGGATTGAGATTAAGCACGAAACGACCATTGAGGACGACAACCGCCATACCAATAAACGCCAGTATGGTACCCATCCATTGAGTCTTAGACTGGTGCTCATGAGCAAACCACGCACAGAAAAGCGACGCGAACAAAGGACACGAGCACACGATAAGAGACGTATTAGTTGCCGTTGTATATTCCAGAGCCATATTCTCAGCCAGGAAGTAGAGGCTACCACCTGTTATACCGAGGCCAGCCATAGCCAGTTCATCCTTTATTGAATCACACCACATCTTCTTATGCGATATAAATAGAATAAGGAGATAGGCCACTATGAAACGGACGGTGAAAATAACAGCAGGAGTCAGCCCTGCCAGAATGAGCATTTTAGTTGACACGAAAGTAGTACCCCAGAAAATGACTATTACGATAGCCAAGACATGGAATGACAATTTAGTTGAACGCATGACTTGAGGTTGATTATAATTACGTCTGCAAAATTAGAGAGAAATAATGACACTATAAGTGTAACACTTAATATATGAATGAAATTATAACATTTTTTGCACTTTCAGGCAGAATAACGTATTATGATTGCCACTAAATTTGCGTCCCGAAAAACCGACATAGAGTCGGACAAAATAGAAAACCTGAAAATGAAAAAGCTTATTATGGCTTCGGCCATTGCAGCAGCACTTTTTGCAAGCTGCAAGAACAATGCAGAGACATCTGCAGACAACGCAAAGAAAGTCGCTATTGAGACAGCCATGAAGGAGGTCAACACACCAGCAGAGGCACTTGCCCGTCTTGAGGCAGGCAATGCACGTTACGTTGCTGATGAACTTGTTTTCCCACATGCCGACAAGAAGAGAATTACAGAAGTGGCTCCACACCAGGCACCATTTGCTGCAGTTGTAACATGTTCAGACTCACGAGTACCAGCAGAATTCATCTTCGACCAGGGTATCGGCGATATCTTCGTTATCCGCACAGCAGGCAACTCAGTTAATGACGACGTAGTAATGGGCAGTGTAGATTACGCACTCGAGCACCTCGGCGTTAAGATCCTTGTAGTTATGGGACATGAGTCATGCGGTGGTGTTACAGGAGCCATCACAGAGCTCGAGGAAGACGACAACAGCAAGGTAGACGAATTGTTGGCAGTAATCCGCGAAGACGTCAAAGAGTTTGTCGGCAAGCCAGAGCAGCTTGACGATGCCATCAAGACAAACACAAAGGCACAAGTTGACCGCATCTTGGCAAGAAACAATGTCAAGGAGCTTGTAGAGGCTGGCAAGACAACAGTCATCGGTGCATACTACAACGTTCATGACGGCAGCGTAACATTCAATAAGTAAATAGATCTGTCATTTGACATAATGAAGGAGGGTCGTGCAGAATAACATCTGCAGGCCCTTTTTTCGTTTTACTACAAGGACGAATCACCTACTTATATAATAATACTAAATAATTAGATTATGGGCAAGCGAAAAACAGCGTGTGTATTAAGCGTGCATTAAGGGAGCGTTAAGAGAGCGTTAAGGATGCGTAGTAAGAAGAAAATAGAGAAAAAGTTTTAGAAAGCACTCTACAGCAGACAGAACATCAACCCAACCACCCAAAGGACGAGCGACAAAGGCACAAGAACAGTAAACTTAACATGCTGAGTCTTGTGGCGGAAAGCCTTCATAGCCAAAAAAGCTCCCAATCCACCACCCACGACAGCCAATGCTATCAATGTGGATTCAGGGATACGCCACTTCTTCTTAATAGCCTTATACTTATCTATTCCGTAGACAAGGAAAGCTATGAAATTTATTACTACCAGGTAAATAAATAAGGTATCGGTCATATACTACTATTAGGCTTATCTGTAACAAAGATAGAAATAATTACATCACAAAAGTAATACGGCATAAAAATATTACTACATTTGTGAAGCTATGGCAAACATTTTGCGCAGCAGTTAACACACCTAATCATAAATGATCAGACTATATTCGACATTAGCTATATTGCTTTTGTTGCAGATGATAACTTGGGCACAGAACAACAATATCATGCTCAACGCCTCATCTGACAGCAAACCGAGAGAAGTATCTCTCGGGCTGCCCACCAATACCCTGTCTGCCGTGCAGATATTCGAGGACGGTATGCCTGTATCCTACTTCAAATACCAACTATTCCCATACAAATCGTGGCACGGAGGCGTCAGTGCGAACTCTACCGGCAAGATGAACCCGATGGAGACGGCATTGAGATACGGAGAGATAAACACCTTCGTCGACAGCTACAACAAGACATGGAGCCAAGTAGTCCGCAGTTCCATGGTCTACACATTAGGCACCTTCGGTCAGCACAAAATAGATTTCAACATCACCGGTCCTATCGGGAGGAAAGGCATTGGCTTCTCACTGAGCACCTACCAGAACATAGACCCCGGGTCGAACCATATCATCTACCCCAAATACAAAGACAGGCACCAGTTCTACAAAGCCACCCTATCGAGAAACACAGCCGACGGAGAGATAGCGCTGACATACCAGCACGTAGACTACGTCAGCATAAGCGAGAACTACGGTCCATTCATTTTCGTGGGCAACGGCGATGTAAAAGAGGCAGACGGGTTCTCCCTTGGCAAAGACTCATACCTGCCAGAAATAAGAGAATTCTATTTCAAGGACTGTCTGACAGGCGAACTGACCACCATGAATTTCAGAGACGGCAGTCGCGACAAGACCGACCATCTCACCTTTACCCTTGGGCGCTATCTGAAAAACGAGAGTCCACAAGACTACATCCACCTAGACATCAGGAGCAGATACAAAGGCGGCACATGCAATCGCGGGCTACACAGCATAGGCGGCATAGAGACCGTACAGGACGACAGCGGGTATAGCTATGAAGACGGGAGTCTATTTACAGGCAAGCTACAGAGAAGAACCCTTTCGCACTACGCGACAGAAGAGTACACCCTGATGAACAACGCCGAGCTACAGATAGGGAAAGAGAACAACCTATGGAGAATCGGCATAGACTATCACTACGACAACAACAAAGTAGTAGTATCCTCTGCGAATTTCGCGCACGAAGTAAAGGCAGACCCAAAGTTGCTCTACCGACATGGGCAAGCGTTCTACAACTTCAACACATCAGGAGAATATTACGAAGGTCGTGAAAACAAGACCGCGCTATACATAAAGAACAGCCTCAAGGCGACAGACAACCTATCTCTTGACGGTTTCATAAGGGCAGAAAGCAACATACTCCACGGCCATTCCGCCAACGGGGAAGTCGGCGACAAAGAGACCAACGTCAGGAAGATAGACTACAGCGTCAGCAACGGGCAGAAAACAAAAATCAACGCATCATACATAAACGGAGCCATAGGCATCAACGCCAACTACAAGATAGCCCACGGCATATCAGCCATGGGGCAAGGAGTAATCACCAGAGTCGGCAAATCCCTATTCGACTACGGCGGCTACACACGCCCCAACGACAAGCCAACGATGACCAAATTTGCCCAAGGAGGGTTATCCTATGCAAACAACTGGGTCAACATAGTATCACAAGTAGTATACATTTCCCAGACCAACTACACGACCAGGACCATGTTCCAGCACGAACTGCAGAAAGAAGCCAACGGCAACCCTGTCGGCTTCTCCGAGTCCCTGACGATGCCGATACAATACGACATACAGTCGGTAGGCTGGACCACCGATGCCATGATAGAAGCCGGGAACGGGTTCTCGCTACATCTAGAATTTGCCATCAGGAACCCACTCTACAAGAATTTCACATTCTCGCCCACCTTCAGTGACGGAGTGACCGAGCATTACGACTTCAGCGACAACAACGTGACCAATCTCCACAAGACAGAGATAAGCGTAGACCCATCGTACAAGCTAAAGAACTGGAAGTTCTGGCTAAGTGCGAGATACATCAGCAAACAGTACATCAACAGGACCAATTCACTCTACTTCAAATCGAGATGCGAGACCTTCGGCGGTATAGACTGGACACCCAATTCAATACTAGCCTGCAGTCTGAACGTCATAAACATACTCAACCAGAAAGGAGCCAGTGGCAACATCACGTCAGCCGACCTTGTAGAAGACATTTCGAAATACAAAAACTACCTTATGGCAGGCACCTTCATAAGGCCATTTACGGTTGAGTTAAGTCTTAAAGTGAATTTGTTCTAAAAAGCTTGGAAATATCTAAAAACTTATTAACTTTGCAATCGCATAAAATAAATTCGTTTGATGAGTGTATCCAGCGTAGAAATAGTTCACAGACTTGAAGAGAAAGTTAATCAACTACTTACGCGTTACGAGGAGCAACGTCAGAGGAACATTACCCTAGCGCAAGAAAACAGGGACTTACGTTCGAAGTTGGAAGAACGAGAGAGTCAGTTGACAGACGTAACTGACAAGTTCAACATCTACAAGACGGCGACAGGTTTAGCTGGAGGTGTATCTCAGACTGAGAAAGACAATGCTCGCAAGCGAATGGAAAAATTAGTGCGGGAAATAGACAAGTGCATAGCACTACTAAATCAATGAGCGATACGAACGATACAAATAAAGGTCGCAAAGTCACATTTGAGATACTTGGCAAGAACTACGTTCTCTTTGTAAGAGACGAAAGTGAGAGTGCCATACGTCGTGCAGCAAAGAGACTTTCGGAACGAGTAAGTCAGTTCGCTCAAAAGTATAAAGGAACCAAACTCGCCTCAGAAGACCTTTTGGTCTATGCAGCGGTAGAGATAATCACCACCTGCTACGAGGAAAAAGATAATAACCAAGACGCTCAGACACAGAGCGCTTTGATTAGTCTCGAACAGAGATTGGACGACATATTAAAGGGAGAAGAATAGTACCTTTTAGACATTGGTACAGTTTATTCCCTGATATACATATACTTATAGCTTTCCGCGCTATATCAACTAATAGAGTATTACATGCGACACATGCGATACGGGATATGGTTGTATAGCGCATAATTATTTTTATAAACGGGCAATAACTAAAAATACAATATACAATACTAAGCATAATGGAAATTGCAACAATAATAGCTACCCTTATCGGTTTTGTTGTGGGAGGAGGAGTAATGTGGTTCCTTCTGAACACAGCACTGAAAAACCGCAGTAAGAAGATAATCCGAGAGGCTGAGGCAGAGGCTGAAGTCATCAAGAAGGACAAGATCCTCCAAGCGAAGGAGAAATTCCTTGCCATGAAGGCAGAGAACGAGAAAGAGATCAACCAACGCAACCAGAAGATGGCTGCTGCCGAGAACCGTGTCCGTCAGAAGGAGCAGAGCATTGACCAGAAAGCCAATGAACTCCAGCGCAGGACAAAGGAACTTGATGTTGTACGCGAGAAGCTCGACAAGCAGGCAGAGACAATCGACAAGCGCAAAGACGAAATAGAGAAGCTCCACAAGCAGAGCGTTGAGAAGCTCGAGGCCATCACAGGCATGAGCAGTGCGCAGGCAAAGGAGCAGCTCATTGAAAGCATGAAGGCAGAGGCAAAGACTGAGGCAATGTCGTATGTCAACGACATTATGGACGAGGCCAAGATCAACGCCAACAAAGAGGCCAAGAAAATTGTTCTCCAGACTATACAGCGTGTTGCTACAGAGACAGCGATAGAGAATTCCGTAACTATTTTCCATATTGATTCGGACGAGATCAAGGGCCGCATCATCGGTCGTGAGGGTCGTAACATCCGTGCACTTGAGGCAGCGACAGGAGTTGAAATCATCGTTGATGACACCCCAGAGGCTATTGTACTCTCCGCATTTGACCCAATGCGTCGTGAGATTGCCCGTTTGGCATTGCACCAGTTGGTAACAGACGGTCGTATCCACCCAGCACGTATTGAGGAGGTAGTCAACAAAGTTCGCAAGCAAGTAGAAGAAGAGGTTCTTGAGACAGGTAAGCGTACAAGTATCGACCTCAGCATCCACGGCTTGCACCCAGAGCTTATCAAGCTCATTGGTAAGATGAAATATCGTTCATCATACGGTCAGAACCTCTTGCAGCACGCACGCGAAACAGCCAACCTCTGTGCTGTAATGGCATCTGAACTTGGATTGAACGTCAAGAAAGCAAAGAGAGCCGGTCTCTTGCACGATATTGGTAAGGTATCCGACGAGGAGCCAGAGCTTCCACACGCAATACTCGGTATGAAGCTTGCCGAGAAATACAAGGAGAAGCCAGAGATTTGCAATGCTATCGGTGCGCACCACGACGAAGTTGAGATGCAGACACTCATTGCACCTATCGTTCAAGTCTGTGATGCCATCAGCGGTGCCCGTCCAGGTGCCCGTCGTGAGATTATCGAGGCTTACATCAAGCGTCTCAACGACCTTGAGAACATGGCACTCTCATACCCAGGTGTTATCAAGACATACGCTATCCAGGCAGGTCGTGAGCTTCGCGTTATCGTAGGTAGCGAGAAGATTACCGACAAGGAGGCAGAGACGATATCATACGATTTGGCTCGTAAGATCCAGACCGAGATGACATACCCTGGTCAGGTTAAGATTACTGTAATCCGTGAGACACGTGCAGTAAGCTACGCTAAGTAGGCAATATTTCATTCAAATAAACAACGAGACACCTTCTCTTCATACGGGAAGGTGTTTTTTTATTTAAAAGTATCGTAGAGCAAAGAAATAGTAACGTACGCGAAAGCGCAGACGAGCAGATATGACTATTTTTGTATTGTTCAATAGTATGTCTAACCATTAACACAATAAGATAAATATGATGCGTAGATTCCTCACTGTGTTTTTCACCGTATTTGCGGCAGGCACATTGATGATGGCCCAGAAGCCAGATCCGAAATTCAGCATCTACCTCTGTTTCGGTCAGTCGAACATGGAAGGTAATGCCCCTATTGAAGAGATAGACACAAAAGATGTAGACCCACGTTTCCAGATGATGGCAGCTACACCAAACGAGAAACTAGGTCGTGAAATCGGCAAATGGTACACAGCCGTACCGCCATTGTGCCGTGAGAACACCGGTTTGACACCAGTTGACTACTTCGGTCGTACTATGGTCAAGTATCTTCCAGAAGACGAGCGCATAGGAGTCATCAACGTTGCCATTGGCGGCTGTCATATCCAGACATTCATATCAGATACAATTCCTGCATACCTCAAGCGAGCTCCTAAATGGATGATACCTATGCTTGCTGCGTATGACAACGATCCATACAAGCGCCTATTGGAAATGGCCAAGTTGGCTCAGAAAGACGGTGTAATACGCGGTATTCTTCTACATCAAGGCGAGTCGAATACAAACGACCCACTCTGGTGCGGTATGGTCAAGCAAGTATATGAGCGTCTTCTAAAAGACCTCAAGCTAAAGGCGAAAGATGTACCATTGTTTGCCGGAGAGGTAGTATCGGAAGACCGTGGCGGTGTATGTGCTTCGATGAACAAGATAATCCAAACATTGCCACAGACAATCAAGACTGCACACGTTGTACCAGCTGTAGGCTGTACCAATGCCAAGGATCACCTTCATTTCAACGCGGCAGGATACAGAGAGCTCGGTCGCCGTTATGCTGTCAAGGCACTTCAGGCACGAGGAGTCAAGCTCCCAGCAGAAGAACTTGAGATGACCGGCACAAAAGTTGAGGTAGAGCGCAACCCTATCGTCCAGACCTGCTTCACGACAGACCCTGCTCCAATGGTATCGGGTGACAGACTATACATCTATACCGGTCATGATGAAGACAATGCAGATTTCTTCTGGATGCAAGAATGGAGAGTTTACTCTACAACAGATATGGCAAACTGGACCGACCATGGTTCGCCACTTGCCATTGAGGACTTCACATGGGGAGACGACCGTGCATGGGCACCTCAGTGTATCGAAAGAAACGGCAAGTTCTACTTCTATGTACCACTGCACTCAAAGTTAAGCGGAGGCATGGCTATCGGTGTTGCTGTTGGAGACACACCAACAGGTCCATTCAAGGATGCACTTGGCAAGCCACTCTTTGACGACGGCAAGTGGGACAATATCGACCCTACAGTAATGATTGACGATGACGGTCAGGCTTGGCTTGCATGGGGCAACCCAACAATCCATATTGCCAAGCTCAATGAAGATATGATCTCATTCAAGGAAGAGCCAAAGCTCATCGACATCACGATAGAAGGCTTCGGCGAGATGAAGATGCCAGCCAAGCCAGGAAGCACAGAGATGATTTCACGTCCTACATATACAGAAGGACCATGGCTTTCAAAGCGCAATGGCAAGTATCAGCTCATCTACGCTGCGGGAGGCATTCCAGAGCATATCGCTTACTCGACAGCAGACAATCTTGAAGGACCATGGACATACGGCGGAGTAATCATGCCACAGAGCGACGAGACAGCATCATTCACCAACCATTCCGGTGTGGTTGACTACAAGGGACACTCCTACTTCTTCTACCACACAGGCTGGTTGCCAAAGGGCGGCGGTTTTGCCCGTTCAGTATCAGTAGAAGAATTCAAATACAATTCCGATGGTTCATTCCCAACAATCAAGCATACAAAGAAAGGCGTTGACCCTGTTGGACTACTCTCACCATTCGGACGAGTAGAGTTTGAGACAATGGCATATTCCAAGGGAGTGAGAACAGAGCAAAACGACAAGGTAGGCGTTTATGTCTGCGACATCCACAACGAAGACTACATCAAAGTTGCTTCAGTTGACTTCAAGGCAGCCAACACACCGACATCCATCACAGTCAAGGCAGCATCCGGCTTGAGAGGAGGCATCATCGAGGTACACGCTGGCGATCCAGAAGGTCAGATACTCTCAAAGATCGAGATTCCAGCTACAGGAGGATGGGAAAACTGGCAAGAGATTACCGCACCTCTGACAGCTCCAGAAGGTCCGATCTATGACGTATACTTCGTATTCAAGGGCAGAAAAGGTCCTAAACTCTTCAACCTTGACTGGTGGTATATGAAGTAATACCCTATCCGGGTATGTGAAACAGGCTTTTCACAAATCACATATTTACACAAAACGAAAGAAGACCGACTCGCGATGAGGCGGTCTTCTTTTTATATACACTTTCTACCCTCGGGCTAGACTCGGGCTAGACCCAGAGAAGGCCCTTGTTCATCGCAATTTTCTTTATATCTTTATAGCCAATAAAAGTTATACTGTTCAGCACATCAACTTAATTTTACTATGAAGATTCTATTTATTGGCGGAACAGGCACTATCAGCAGTGCTATCACGCGACAACTGGCAGAGAGAAAAGACTGTCAGCTATACCTTATCAATCGTGGCACCCGTGCCAATGAGGTACCGGCAAATGTGAAGACTATAGTAGCCGACATCAACGACGAGGCAGACGTTGCGAAGAAACTTGAGGGCATGATGTTCGACTGTGTATGCGACTTCATCGGTTTTGTCCCAGAACAAATAGAACGCGACCACAGGCTCTTCAAAGGACGGACAAGACAATATATGTACATCAGCAGTGCCAGTGCATACGCGAAGCCAGCCAACAACTATATCATAACAGAAGGCACATCACTTGTCAATCCCCATTGGGAATACTCACGCAACAAGATAGCCTGCGAGAATCTTCTAATGAAATGGTATCGAGAAGAAGGCTTCCCAGTCACAATAATACGTCCCAGTCACACCTACTGCGAGAGAAGCGTACCTGTTGGCATTCACGGAGCCAATGGCTCATGGCAAGTATTGAAACGTATGTTAGAGGGCAAGAAAGTGATTATCCACGGAGATGGCGAATCACTTTGGACGATGACACACAATGAAGATTTTGCCCGTGGGTTTATTGGACTTATTGGCAATCCACATGCTATAGGCGAGGCCTACCAGATCATGTCGGACGAGACATTGACATGGAATCAGATATACAAAACAGTAGCCGACGCTCTTGGGGTAGAGTTAAAGCCCTATTATGTATCATCAGCCTTCCTTGCCGACATTGAGCCAAACGGATACGACATGGAGGGAAATCTGCTAGGCGACAAGGCAGTCAGTGTGGTATTCGACTGCAGCAAGTTGAAACGAGCCGTACCAGACTTCACCACACATATCTCGTTTGCCGAAGGCTGCAGACGAACCGTGAAGCACATACTAGCGCATCCAGAGCTACAAAGAGAAGACAAAGAATTCGACGAATGGTGCGACAAGATAATATCAGTTCTTGACGAGGCGAAGGCGAAGTTTTGACTTTGACATTGACATTGACATTGACTTTGACGTTGACATTGACTTTGACGTTGACTTTGACTTTGACGTTGACTTTGACGAGGACGTTGACGTTGGCTTATATTTAGATAAAGGAAAGAGAAACTTAGTTAGACAAGGGGGGTGCAAAGTTATGTCTGTATTAAGGCTGTATTAAGAGAGCGTTAAGAGAGTGTTAAGAGTGCGTTAAGGGTGAGTTATCTAAAGTTTTATTGCTATGTTGTCACAGACAGAGCTTCTCTGAGATTATCTTAAGTACGGGAGGGGGCAATATCTTGTCGGTCTTACTGTAGCCCTCGATACCTGAAAGTTCCAGACGGTCGAGCCATCGCAAAAGAGTGCGACGAGATATCCCCAGGTAGTCGGCGAGCTCGGCTTTGGTCATAGTTTTAGCAAAAATATCTGTATTTTGGGAAGGATTGTGAAGTAGGTTCATTTTCATGTAGTTTATTTTACCCTAGTATTCCGTTGTAAATGAGAGGATTATAAAGAAAGTGAAGAAAGTGAAGTGAAGTGACTCCTTTATATTCTTTATGCGCGTAAGGTAATAAGTATTTTTGATATATACAATAGCGAATTGCGCTTTTTAGCAAAAAAAATAGCGAGCCAACAATAAGCAGACCCGCTATATACTAGCGGTCAAAGAGAGCCATTAAAATTAATAATCTCCTTAACCAGGAATGTTTTCATATAGACACACTTGTTGATACGTCTAAGCTTGCCATGTTTTACAAAATCGGCAATCCATGTATGAATGGAGCGAACTGTTGTTCCTATAGCCTTTCCATATTCCTTTGCAAATTCGGTAGTAAATGTATCAGGCATCTGGTCGAAGAAAATATCGCGGTCGGACGTCTGTCTAGAAACGGTGTCGCCCTCCTTCTGATGATAGACGGACACAGTATAGTTTTGTGACCTGTCGTAGTTAGTAGGAAGAGGCGGAAGATTTCTGTTAAGAAAAGTTTTTGCCATAAAATTTGGATTGTAAGAAAATATTTATTATTTATCGCGCATGAAGAAAAGGAAGAAGGTGCTTCACTTCACATTCTTCACTTTCTTCACAACGAGTCGTTCAGAAATGCGAAAGAGTTCAATAAGGGAAGCCAGCCTTTCGAGCCATATGGACAATAGAGCCTAGGCCCACTCTGTTGCGAGTGGTTCGGGCCACTTGTTGGAATCTGTACTGCAGATCGGCGTATTGGTATTTAGGGAGATTTTGATTTATGGATTTTACGGAGATATCGGTGGAGGCTAAGAGGGATTGAAGAGGGAGATGAGTTGCAGAAGGGCTAGAGGCGGTAGATGGGCTAGATAGGATAGACTCACAGATACAGAGGATTTAGTTTTTGGGGATTAAGCGGTAACATAACAATAGCGAGCATAGAATTACTAATCCCAGAGAAGTATATAAAGATAATATGGACCAGACTGTCCATCCATACCACCACCGCCGCCTGTTAGATTTATCACCAAATCCTGATAACGAGAATCAGATGAATAATAATCTACCAATTCAGCTTCAAGATCTTTGCAAACGGCATTAGAAGTTGACTGAAACATTACCACCATTTCAGAATGGGCCTTGCCATTTTTGTAATGATAGTAGTTTCGTCTTTCGGGATCATTTGTGATGCCGACATAAAAACCACTTCTGTTTGTGATATGATTGCTAATAGCTTTTTTGATACGACCTACTAACTCTACAGTCAGATGGCCTGTATAGATATTGTCACGGACAGTTGGAATCATAGGAAGCATTTTCTTAGTGCTACGTAAATGACTTTACAAAGTTACATGGACCTCACCCCTTGCCTTTCAAATGGGAGGGATATGTGCGATTTGGGCGGCGATGATAATTTATGCATGGCAGGAGCCATGTTCTAAGATATGACGTAGGCAGGAGCCTACGCCAAACGGAGGGGGAATAGGTAGGGATGGAGCGATTGTGCTCTTACAAAATAGCCGCAGGATTAACTGGTGTCCCTGCTTTTATTGCAGCATGAATCAAATTGCGATAATCATCTCGGTCTTTATTCTCATCCCAGTGCTTAGTGAACAAGAAAGAAAGGTCGTCTGTAGTATGCTTGTTAAGCCATTCAATAGCACTAGAGTGTTCTTCTCTTGCATTTTGAACTACCCATATAACTATTGACGCATCAAGGCCAGATGCATAAGTAATAATCTTCCCTAGATGGTCGTGGTTCGATGGCTCAAGCTGGTTCTCTATTAGAACATTCTTGCCAGTGAGTTCATCCTTGCAGATGATGTCACAACGATAGTTACCTACAAACTTTTCTGTCTCAATATCTGTTAGAGAAAGATGCAGTTCGTCACTTAGAAGTTTAATATTATCCTCTTCTGCAAGCCAAGTAGAGAAATCGTATTGCTCATGTTTCCAGACAGTACGTATGTCAAGTTCTTTCAGGGCACCTAAGTTCATTCTCTTAACCGATTTTGAAATTCTCTATAAAATTAATCCCCAACTCACTTGCCAGGAGCTTGTTTTCTTTTGACATGCTGCCAGCTAAAACCAACAAAGTACTGTTCTGGTAAAAACCAGAGACTAGTGTTCGCTCTGCATCCAACAATGCCTTATACTTAATGCATTGAAAAATACCTCGAGCAATATCATTCTGAGGAGCAGTAGATGGCTTTACCTCGACTGCGATATGGTCTTTGTCTTTCAATTCAAAACAAACATCTATACGATCTGCAGAGGCAAGTTTATATTCAACTTCGGAAGAGGCTACATTTTTGATGCCGACAGATTTTGGATTCTTGAGTATATATTCTTTAATTGCTTTATGTTCCTCTCCTTCGCCTCCGCCATAACTACTAGAAGACGATCGAAGGGATTTAATATATTCAGGATCTACTATAGTGAGAGGTTCAAGACCTAGCTCTTTAAGTACCAAATCCCAATAAGGGAAATCGTATGCCTCTTCATTATGACCCTTAACAAAAATAAGTTTTGCCTCCTCATTCATTTCGCTGTATAATGGATATACAAAATCAAATCCATTAGAAGGAAGTCCTGATGCATTTACTATAAGAGCATTAATTGTAGGTATTGTTATATTCAAAACATCGTTTAGACGTAAAATAACATTTTCTATGTTTCCCAACAAACTACCAATACCTCTATATTTAGTATATCCTAAATACTTTGTTAAATCATTGTATGTACCCTGTTTGCGAGTAAGAGCAAGGTGAATCAAAAAAGGAATAGCCTTGCGTGCATTCTCACGAGTCTTTTCTGTACTGATGACCTCGTCTATAATATTTCTTTTGCTCATAATAAGTAGTTTTCAATATTGATACGTACCTAATGTTGTTCTTTTTAGATGATATAGTTATGTACTATATACTTCCTAAAGCCATCTTTGGTTGTATAATAAGTAACTTAATTCTTCTTTGTACCCTTTTGACATAATAAAACTGTAGATACTAATTGAAAAAGAGCCACCTATAACGTAGCAAATACACTGATTTATTCCAAGCATTTATTCTGTCCTCTCATTTTTCTGACAATGAAGAAAGGAATGACTCGGATTGTCTTCTTTGGGGGAAGGATTTGCGGGCTATGTCGAAGAGGTTCATTTGGACTGTTCGGTCAGGTTGAATATCGCTGATAAAGATTGATTTATTTACGGGCAAAGGCTGTAATTGGGATTGCATCCTTTATTTGTCACGATAATATGATAAAGTTGTGACAAAACATAAGGTAGAAAAATCTATCACAAAAAGGGGGGAAAGCCGAATGCGAAACCAAAAAGGTTTTTGCTTAGACACGCAACTAGTGGGAGTATCTGAATACGTCACAACTTGACAAGCAGTTCGGTATAACATTCGGCAAAGAGTTCGGTGATAAAGAAAAACAACTTCTTCTGTTACTCAACTCATTTGAAGGCGGCGGAGGAGTAGAGGCCATAGAAAATAAAAAGCCGAACGCTATCAAGCATTCGGCTTTGTGAATGTTATTGTTGCTGAAATTATAGTGATTCTATCTCTTCCAGCGAAAGACCAGTCATTGAAACTATCTGGTCATTAGGGATACCGTACGACTTCATATTCGCAGCAATCTCAAGTTGCTTCTTTCTTTCGCCTTTGGCTTCTCCCTCAGCTCTACCTTGTTCCAGTCCTTGTTCAAGTCCTTGTTCAAGTCCTTGTTCAAGTCCTTGCTGCAGCCCTTGCTCTCTACCTTGCTGTAGTCCTTGTTCAAGTCCTTGCTGCAGCCCCTGTTCTCTACCTTGCTGCAGTCCTTGCTCTATACCTTGCTGCAGCCCTTGTTCAAGGGCCATCTCCATGCGTAGCTTGCGGGATAGCTCCAGGTTGTACGCATCCAAATAGTGCTTATAACTGATGTCATAAGCTTCACGGTCTTCGGGCGACAGCTGATGGTACTCTGCCACCTGCTCCAATCTCTTGAAGATCGGCATATCTTCGGCGTTTGTCAGTTGCTGCATGCTGTGCATGTTTTTGAGATTATACATCCACGTATCTATTTTTGTTCCGCTTTGCAACGGCTCTTCTATGGTCAACGGTATCTGCAGGCAGACCATCCGTATCTTGTCCGTAAACGGCTTGCTTGTGGTTGTGTCTACAAGCTTGACGTCGTGTCTTTGAAATGATTCCTGCGGACCATTATTATCGAACAGTTCAAAATTAGTAAAGATTATTGAATATACAGCCTTCAAACAGCCATAATTCCAACCCTTTCCTGCTTCGCCTTGCTTTGCCACATCGCGGGCAATGTAATACACCATACGGTCGCGGAAGCCCAGCGTAAACTCGTTCTGCATCTCTACGATAATCTTCTCGCCGCTGGATGTTGTGCAATGGATGTCGTAGATTACTGTCTTGTCCTCCTCGGAGTCGCCCTTTATTTCCTTATCGGAATAGACTAAATCGGTGAACTGCACCTCGCCCTCGAACAAATCGTTGAGGAATGCGAGCAGAATGTCCTTGTTGCCAAAGATTCGCTTGAAGCCGAAATCTGTGAGCGGACTAATAAAGCGTTTTTCTTCCATGCTCTGGTTAATTAATTTATACTTTTGATGGAGCGAATATAGGGATTATTTTTATTGCTCGTACAGATTTGTGTGGTTTTTTGTTTTTGACCTATAGGTCTAGATATATGAGAATAGATATTATAGGGTCCATTGTCATCTTCGATGTATTGTTTGCTAATCATTAATTATTTGCGCTATGAATAGCGAGAAATGAAAACAAGAGAAAGAGCCTCACATGAATACGCTCGACCCAATCCTCTGCTCACATTGGGAGGATACAATTTGTACAAATTGCAAACTGACTGGTGCTACGTGTCCATACAAGAATCGTAGAAGGTATTTTGTCTAGTCTGGTATCGAGACACGATGAACAACAACGAAAGTATACAAGAACAATAATCAAATCAGATACGGACGCCCATAACGACGACGTCGTCTGTCTGAGGATTATTGCCTTTGAATTCGTCGAAAGTACGATTGACTATTTCGCTCTGCTCACTGAGTGGCTTATCGGCAATAGAAACCAGCAAATCGCGGAAGCGAGACATCTTGAACTTCTTATAGTCGGGACCACCGAACTGGTCGATATAGCCATCGCTGAACGTATATACCATATCACCTGGAGAGAGGTCGAACGAATTATTGGTATAAATATCATCCTGTCCGTGAGCGAAATGGGCACTTACCGGCATCTTGTCGCCCTTCAGTTCGACGAGTTTACCTTCGTGAACAATCACCAGTCGGCTATTAGCACCGGCGAACTCAAGATGGTTAGCCACACTATCTATAACATATACAGAAGCGTCCATACCATCCTGATTATTTGTTGTCTCCTCTCCCTGATGAAGATTCTCGATGATATGGCAACGCATCTCATGGAGAATCTCAGAAGGCACCTGAGTAGACGTCACGATCTGACGGAAGAACGACATTCCCAGCATACTCAAGAATCCACCAGAAACGCCATGACCAGTACAGTCGCCCACGATGCAGATCTTCTTTGTACCGAAAGACGTCACAAGATAGAAGTCGCCACTTACTATACTGTGAGGCCTGTACATTATGAAGTGCTCAGGGAAGATGATAGCAATCTTATCCTTAGGCGTCAATGCAGCATTCTGTATGTAGCTAGCGTATTTAATATTAGAGAGAATCTCATTATCTCGTTTACGGATAATATCAGTTCGCTCATCAACCAGCTGCTCCAGTCGCTCATTCTCCCTCTTCAGTCTCTTACCATAGATAATCATTGCCTCATATATAATGAGACCCAGCAAAGCGGTATAGAGCAGATAGGCCCATACCGAACGATAGAACGGAGGGAGAATCACAAAAGAATATTCGGCGACAGAACTCTCCTTGCCATGGATATTTCTAGCCTTCACACGGAAAGTGTACCTGCCTTCGAACAGATTTGTAAAGTTGGTAGTATGATTTGTACTCCACTCGCTCCAAGAATCGGACACGCCATCAAGATAGAAAGAGAACTGAGTCTTAGCCTCCTGTTCGTAGCAAGTCGCTGAGAAGCCGAAGGTAAGGTCGCCCATAGAATACTCAATTGTCGGGATATTCTCAGAAGGCTGAGTCAGCGTGAAGTTTCCATCCCTGTCTGTATGGTTACCTGCAAAAAGCAGCGAGTCCTTGATATGGACATCTCTGATTACAGCATTGAAAGAATAGCGCTGACGTTTCGAGTCCTCACGCAACATGTGAAAATCAGGATCTGTACGATATGCGTAAACACCCTTGTCGTCGCTAAAGTAGATAGTCGAGTCGGCCTCATTCAAGCTCAAACAAGGAGAAGAGAGATCGAACAGTTCGACATCCGGGATATCAAGATATTCAAGTTCATCGTTGTGACCATCCTTTGGTATAAGGAAACCAAGACCATTAGAATGGTTGAAGAGCAAATAGCCCTTACCATAGCTATTGAATATCTCAGCCGAGTTATCCTGCAGCGAAGTGTGAATAGTGTCAGTAAACTCAAAATTAGCATCAGGCTTTACGATATCGCCATCCACGGTGAAGATAATAGGCCTCTTATCAGCCATAAAAACCTTGTCTCCTTCACTGACATCGTAGGTATATGTTTTGTTAGCCTTAGTATCGACCCTGTATACATTACCGTCGTACGTTGTACACCAAAGATATTGTCCGTCATCACCATAGGCAGCAGGAATGGCTGAAACAGGCAGAGTGTACTTATTGATCAATTTAGTCTTATAGTCGGGAGAAAGTCTGTGCTCCTCTATGATATATTCCGAGCTGCAATATATGATTGTAGGGTCGACAGAACTCTGGGAACCGACAGATTTGTACCTATTATTGATACACACCGATTTACCCTTAACAGGAATGTATATACCACCATCTGCAAACGCTATTGCTCCTTTTTCGCCAGTGAACGGATTGGTAAAGCTATTCATCGAGTATACAACACCTGTATTGTTATCCTGCTGCATTTTCTTGAATTGGTAGAACCCCTCATCTCCTACTGTGCGTCGGAACATACCATCTGTTGTCCCGGCATAAAGGCAGGCGCCCTCTTCGAGCCAAGTAATAGAACCCTGAATCTCGGAAGGATAGCTAATAATACGTATAGGCGAATTAGTATTGATTGTCGATATACCCAAATCCGTTGTCCACAGCAAACCATCCTGCTCACTGAGGAAAGAAGAAGTGGCGAAGTTCTCGCTCAGACCACTATGCGAGCCGAGATACTCCTGCACTGCGAAAGTCGAATCAGTAATTGCGTATGCGCCCAACGGCATGGCACCCCTTGTGGAAATTGCGAACTTGTTATCTTTAAGACGAATAATCTTATCCAACTGACCCGACATTCCAAGCTTAGCGGAGAAATCACCAATAGGTACAGTAGTAAAAGAGCCAGTCTTTTCATTGTATTTCTTCATATTAGAGCCCAGAGTCATGAGAATATTATCCTCATCCAGACGGAACAACTCCAGGAGAATCTCACCTACGCCCGTCAGTTTATATGGCGTGAATTCAAAAGTATCCCTCTTCTCCAGTCCGACACTTTTCCCTCTAAAGGAGCCATACAGATTACCTTCAAAGTAATCGTGAGCTATACCGAAGATATTGACTTTCTCTGCAGTATTTGTTGCTTTGTGATACTCAATGACATCCGACAGGCCGATGAAGAATACGCTCTCCTCTGAGAATTCCAATTTAAAGCCTACACCGACATTCGTACTATCAGGAAGAAGATCCCTGAGAGAAACATATACACTTTTGCCCGACTTATCGGCAGTGATATATCCAAAATCCTCAGTTGACGACGCATATACACGACCATCGAAAGGGTCACAAGCAATAGTCTGAGGCAAATCCAACCCTTCAATTATTCTCCAGTCATTACCGTCATACTCAGCGAGTTTGGAAATATTTGCGAAATACATTATACCACGATTATCCTGGGCAGACATTACAAATTGCCTATGCTCAAATTTATCTCTGGTAAATGTATATGAACGAGTGAGCCTACTGCCTCGCTTATTGTATTGAGCATTCGCGAGCAAAGGCAATAGAGGCAATATGATGAATAGTAGGATTAGGAACCTCATTGAGATAATGCGTTATATAATAGCTTTTACGAACATCTTGTTGCGATGTTCAAAATTACTCAATAACGCTATCGTTACAATCAGTAAAAACACGTATTTTCTAGGAATTACACCCTTACACCCATGACAACCACGTCATCGGTCTGAGGTCTGTCTCCCTTGAACTCGTCGAATGTCTTATTGACAATCTCACTCTGTTCGTCCAACTCCTTATCGGCAATAGAGAGAATCAGCTCACGGAAGCGAGACATCTTGAATTTCTTATTATCCGGGCCTCCGAATTGGTCAATATAACCATCGCTGAAGGTATATATCATATCCCCAGTCGAGAGTTGGAATGTATTGTTGGTATACTCATTGTCGCCATGTACGAAATGGGTACTTACCGGCATCTTATCACCCTTAAGTTCCTCTAACACACCTTCGTGCACTATGAGAAGTCGGCTATTTGCGCCTGCGAACTCGAGCGTATTTGTCATGGTGTCGATGACATATACAGACGCATCCATACCATCCTGGTTATGGACAGTCTCACTACCCTGATGCAAGTTCTCTATAATGTGCGACCTCATTTCCAGCAGTATCTCAGACGGCGTCTGGGTTGAAGCAACTATCTGACGGAAGAACGACATACCAAGCATACTCAGGAATCCTCCGGATACGCCATGACCAGTACAATCACCCACTATACATATCTTCTTAGTGCCGAAAGACGTCACGATATAGAAATCACCGCTCACGATAGAGTGCGGTCTATACATAATAAAATGCTCAGGGAATATTATGGACAACTTATCCTTCGGTGTCAGTGCTGCGTGCTGGATGTAGCTGGCATAATTGATGTTGCTAAGTATCTCATTATCGCGCTGACGAATAATCTCCGTTCTTTCGTCCACCAGTTCCTCCAGTCGCTCATTCTCCCTCTTGAGCTTCTTTGAATAGAGATCGACGATTACCTTGATAAGAATACATGCCAGGACAGCGTATATCAAATAAGCCCAGATACTCCTATAGAAAGGAGGCAGAACCCTGAAAGTGTATTCCCCGACCGAGCTCTCAGTGCCAAAGATATTCTTAGCCTTTACACGGAAAGTATATGTTCCTTCCCATAAGTTTGTAAAGTTAGTCGTTCTGCTAGTGCTCCACTCGCTCCATTGGTCGCTATATCCATCCAGGAAGTATGAGAATTGCGTCTTCTCCTCCATGTCATAGCACGTTGCCGTGTAGTTGAATGTGAGACTAGCCGAGTTATAAGGAATAGAGAGAATATACTTCTTACATTGATGAAGTGAGACGTGACCATTCTCATCGATGAAAGTTCCGTAGAATATAGTGCTGTCGGAAGAGCTCACATGACGTACCAGCGCGTTGTAGTCGTAGGTCGTAAGAGCTTTTACATCCTCACGCAATTTATGGAACTGAGGGTCGGTACGATAAGAGTAGATATTCTTATTCGAGAAGAAATAGATAGTAGAATCAGCTTCATCCGCATAGATGTCAACGATAGTTTTATCGCACAACTGGCAAGTCGGCATTTGAATGAATTCATACAACGAAGAATCCTCCTCACTCTTCGCGTAGAAACCAAACGTATCATTCGTTACGACGAAATAGCCCTCTCCGTATGGCTTGACGAATATCAATTCTCCTCCATTTTCGAAGCGAGTCGTCTCGCACAAATCGAAATCGCCCTTCTCCGTGTTGAATCTATACAGCTGGTTTTCCTCCGTTACATATACAATCTCACCGTCGAGCATAAAGCGAGCGCTTCTCTCTGGCAGTTCGAATGTCGACCACTTATTAGAAGCTACATTATAACGGGTAAGCTGCGTATCATCACGACATTCGAGCCATAGTATCTTATCCTTGGTCACCCAGATTCTCTCGAAGTACATATCATTATCAAGCTGTGCCTTCTTCACCTCCTTCAAAGTCAAGTCGGGTTGCAATGTATATACAAAAACCACATTGAAAGTAGCAGCATATATAGTCTTGAGGTCATAAGGATCCTGGATGACGTAGTTGACAGGCTCCTCATTCATGCAGATCTCTTTGCTATCCTCCAATGTATACAGTCCCGCATCTGCCACTATCACACTTCTCCTTTTGTGGTCGTATGGAGAGACAAATGTAGCAGAACTATATACACTACCGAGTTCTCCAGATGGCAGAGCCTTAACGGAATAGAATTTATTGTCATCCTGAGAACGATAGTTGATTCCTTGAGTAGTACCGAAGAACAACCCATTGACAGCAGTACCCATGCACGTCATGGTACCATTGATGCTGGTGGCATCATACAACACCCTGATAGGAGAACTCATATTAATGCTGGAAAATGTACTATGCGTTCCCCATATCTTATGCTGCACGGAATCATATTCAAGGTGCGAATCGCTCTTGTCGGCATATCCGCTATAGACATTGATATATTCTGTCGGGTTATAGTCAGAATCAAACAATGCGACAGCTGCAACCTCAGACGAACCTCTAGATGCCAGGGCGAACAGATCATCATTGACTTTCACTATTTTATCATACTGACCAGAATTACCCAATTTATCCGAGAAGTCACCAAGTCTGATATCTCTATAAGAGCCATCCTCATCGTTTGTCACTACCAGTCGGTTGCTTATACTCAGCAAAGTCTCATTATCCTTAATTCTCCTCATATCAAGGAGAGGGAAGCTATTAGCCACATCGATGTATGGGTGCAACGAGTCTGGATCTGCCGTATATACCATCTTGTTGTCACTCACATAGACATTATTCTCAAATAGTACCCCGCGATTGAAAGGGGTGCCATTACACCACCGTGAGACAGTATTAGACGATTTATCGTAGACTATTATTGCATTCCTGCCAAAAAAGAAAACAGAGTCGCCCTTAAAGTGTATACCGTCGTCCAAGAAATAAGAATCGTCATCAATCAACGATTTCAAAGAATGAAAGCTACCCTTTCCGTAGGAATTATACTCGATATACCCGAAGTCATTACCATTAGCAATGTATAACGTACCATCTTGCGGGTCACTCTTAACCAATGTCGGCTGCCAGATATTCCTGTCATATTGAAAAGAAGTACCGTCATATTCGATGAGACATTCGGCTTGAGAGAGGAACAAGACGCCACGACTATCCTTGTGTACGTTAATCATCTGATTGACAATCACAGAATCATTGTCCACTTCATAGTTCCTTATGAAACGGGAACCATATTTATTGTACTGTGCACTGCAATATGCGGCGAAAGAGACAAATAAGATGATAAATAATAATAGTTTCATACAGCGACGATACCGTTTGACTGGTAATACGAATTATAGACATTATTGTTACCGATTACGTATTTTGCGTAATTTTCATGACAAATCGTAATTTAGAACCTCGTTTTTGATTAATTTGCTCAAAAAATGAGCATTGAAATGGAATAATTGTTACTTTTGCACTCATAAATAAGAAAAACATACAAACTTATGAGCAAGATAATCGCTGCAGTAGTTGGCTATGGTAATATTGGCCGCTACACAATTGAGGCTCTCGAAGCTGCCCCAGATTTTGAGATTGCAGGTGTTGTTCGTCGTAATGGAGATGCAGACAAACCAGCAGAATTGGCAAACTACAAGGTAGTAAAGAATATCGAGGAACTCGGCAAGGTAGATGTTGCTATCCTCGCTACACCAACACGTAGCGTTGAGGAGTATGCAAAGAAGATTCTCGCTATGGGTATCAATACAGTAGACAGCTTTGATATCCACACTTCTATTCTCGACCTCCGTCGCAGCCTCACACCTGTAGCAAAGGAGCACAAGTCTGTTTCGATTATCTCTGCAGGATGGGATCCAGGTTCTGACTCTATCGTACGTACATTGATGCAGAGCCTTGCGCCTAAGGGCTTGTCATATACAAACTTCGGCCCTGGTCGCTCTATGGGTCACTCTGTATGTGTTCGTTCTAAGGCTGGTGTTAAGGATGCTCTCTCAATGACAATTCCTGTAGGCGAGGGTATTCACCGTCGTATGGTATACGTAGAACTTGAGGAGGGTGCTGATTTGGCTGAGGTTACAAAGGCTATTAAGGCTGACCCATATTTCGCTAATGACGAGACACACGTATTTAAGGTTGACAGCGTTGACGAGCTCAACGATGTAGGTCACGGCGTAAACCTCGTTCGCAAGGGTGTATCAGGCAAGACACACAACCAGCTCTTCGAGTTCAACATGAAGATCAACAACCCTGCTCTTACAGCACAGGTACTCGTAAATGTAGCTCGTGCATCTATGAAGCAGCAGCCAGGTTGCTATACAATGATTGAGATTCCTGTTATCGATATGCTTCCAGGCGATCGTGAGGAGCTCATCGCACACCTCGTATAAGACAGAAACAGGTAAATGCAAATAAAAGCGGTTCGGAGTACATTATGTGTTCCGAACCGTTTTGTTTTTTATATCTTTGGGGAGAATAATCAAACAATATCCATTCAGATGACTACAAGAAAAGTAATAGGCATAGGCGAGACCGTCTTCGATATAATATTCCGCAACAACAAGCCTGTAAGTGCAGTTCCAGGGGGTAGTACGTTCAACAGCATGATATCTTTGGGTCGATGCGGTACGAAAGGGCTATTCCTCTCAGAAACAGGAGATGACAGAGTGGGCAATATCGTATGCTCGTACCTTGAGGAGAACGGCATATCCTCAAATTGCGTAGAGCGCAACGGCAAGAGCCATATTTCTCTGGCATTCCTTAATGAAAAGAACGATGCAGAGTACACATTCTACAAAGACCATCCCAAAGACAAGGCTTCCATGGCTATGCCTGAGATAAACAAGGATGATATAGTTCTGTTCGGGTCCTATTATGCCATCAACCCTGTAATACGTCAGAAGGTAAGGTCAATTATAGACTATGCTCACAAGCAGGGTGCCATTATCTATTATGATGTCAATTTCCGTGCTTCACATGCACACGAGCGTGATGTCGTAATGCCAAACATAGAAGAGAATTTTGCCTACGCAGATATAGTACGAGGGTCTAATGAGGACTTCCAGATAGTATATCAGGAGAGCAACTACAACTCCATATATAAAAAAATTTACGATGAACAAGGGACTTCTCTTAGAGCAGCAAAGGTGATGATATATACTTGCGGCCCTGAACCAACTATACTGAAACCGAATACAGAGGAGGAGGTTGTGATGCCAATCAAACCGATAAAGACTATCAGCACTATCGGGGCTGGAGACAATTTCAATGCCGGATTCATCTTCTCACTGATACGTGATAATAT
>JAKSLD010000003.1 GCA_024401395.1 Bacteroidales bacterium | reverse complement strand
ATAAATAGTATTCTCTTCATAACGGTTTCACTCTATTAAGATAAATGAATTACGCGTATCTTCGTCTGCATTGTCCATTGCTTCCCAAAATGATTTGTAGATAGAATCCCCCTTTGTTAGATTACGATAAAAATCTATCATAAAAGCCTGTGTGAGGTCGTCGTCAACCTTTTTAAGGCTCACAATCATTCTCTTAGCTCCTGCTTTATGAAAAGCAAGAGGTAAGCCTAATACACCATAATTAATATCCGATCCACCAGCACCAGTTTCACAAGCAGATAAGACAACAAGTTCTAAGTCATTGAAATGTAAGTTTTCTATTTCGCATGCTCTTAATATGCCTTCATTTGAAAAACGTTGGAATAATGAATCTGAATTTAATTCTACGTTTGCACCAGAAAGAAGAAGTCCCGAGTCGCCAAAAACTCTTTGCTTGCCGAGAAATGCGTGTGTCGCAAAATGTATGAGATTGACTACTGAATTTTCTTGAGATTTGAAATTTTCTTCTGAAGCTTCATTTTTTACAAATGTTTTTATATTAACACCTTTTGCCTGCCTATTCAAAATTTCGGATATAGAATCAAGTTCTACTGCTGTACCAGGTAATGGAGAATAGAAGAATCCTCTATCATTGCTCTTCTTATCGCTTTTGTTGAGTTCTGGATTTCCAAAAGCTATCACATTTTTGATTTTCCCTTCTTTTGCTTTTATGTTTCTCAAAGAAAGGATTCGGTGAACATTTATGCTTTCATTGTGAGATATAATACTTTTTTCCAGCGGAACCATATACAATGAACTTGTAATTAGCGTATATATGTTTTTATAACCTTTAAAGTGAGGACTTAGAAGGCGACTTATTTCATTTGCTATCTTAGAAAAGGGTTGTTCTAATAGTTCATTTGTCTTTACATCGGACACTAATATTCTCTGTGGTGGAAGGTGCTTTGCAAGACAAAAAGCATATAAAGAATCATAATCGTCTGGCATGAGCAAGATTACCATGTCTTCATTATTTAACTGTTTCTTTATTGTTGAAATATCTGTACTAAGATACTTCTTTAACTTTTTTTGATTTATATTTCTCATTATATCATGCTCTAATGAGTCAATTTTCTCTTGATCGCTATTTTTGCTCTTTAACTCTTTTACGAACTGCCATTTACCATATAGAGATTTATCCTTGAGTACTTGTTTTTCGACAGCTAGATAAAATTCTGAAACAATAGACCATCTAAATAACATATGTTCAAACAACTGTTTTGTCGTTTTTGTGTTCACTACAGAATAGAGATAGTCCATCCCAGTAAGTGGGTTGTATTGCTGATTTGTTGTAGAACTACATAGTCTTTCTAGTACTTTGTCTTTTTCAAGATTAAGAATTCTATCTTGAAGTTTTTCAAGTTTTGAAAAATTTCCAGTATTTGTACCTATTATATTATATATTTCCATCAATTGCTGATGAGTAGTCATTCTATCCTTGTGCCAAGAGTTTTTAATGATGTCCTCGTAATAGGGAATTGCTTTGTACAATGGTTCTAGACTCTGCCTTTTTTTCGCCAATTCGTAATAGTAGAGTCCTCTGTAATATTTGTTTTGGGCAATTCTATATTCATCACCACAAAGTTCTTCTAATTCTGTCAAATATTGATCTGCATAATCAAATAACCATAAACGTGTAGCTGTGGAAACTATATTCGCTCTGATAGAAGTCCGAGTCTCATCGTCAAATTTATCACTAGCTGTGTCAAGAAGATATTTATTTACTAAAAATACAGTAAATTCGTCACCACACTTTCCGAGAATATTTGAAATATAAAGGATTTTGTTTAGCCCTCCTACTGCTTTGTCGGTAAGGCATAACCCATATTTACTCAATAAGGCAATGCTTTGATACATTAAAGACAATCCTTCTTCAACACCTCCATTACCAAAAAGGAGATCACCTTTATGCCACAAAATATCTCCTAAAAGCAAACTGTCTGAATATAGATATTTATTTATTGCATTATCGATGGTTAGCATTGCATCATGATAACTACCGAATTGACCTTCAATAAATTTGGGCTTTAATGAATCGTTGTATTTTTCCTCAGGTTTACCAAAGTCGATACCTTCAACAATGCTTCTTGACTTGGAAAATAATGAGGGCGCTAAAATAGCATGCAAAAATTCTTTCGAATCTTTACCAAAGTACTTTTCTACTTCAGATAAATGAAGTAAACTATAATGCGCTGCGCTATCAAGGTTTTCTTTGTACACTTCATAACATGCTACCCAATAATAGTTATGGTTAACATACGTTTCACCACTAAAATTCAGATCCTCTCTATTATTGTCTTTTGCAAATTGAATAGCTTTCAATTCGTATTTTTTTGCATTATCAAAGTCTTGCCTTTTAAAGAATCCTAGTTGAGTTTGGTCATAGAAGTTGAACTTTGCTTCAATACTAAGATTTTGAAATCTCGTGTCGCCCTCTATATATTCAATAATATCATGATTACCAAGTACCGCTTGTGCTCTACCATATATGATAATATTCTTAGGCAACTCCCATATGGAATCAGGTACAATCAAAGATTTTTGTGAATATGCAGAATACGCAAATGCGAAGCAAGTACAAATAAACAATATAGCTCTTATTCTCATTGTATGCTGATGTTCTTTATTCCACATGTAATTGTAAAGTTTTGTATATTAAATTTAATAACAAAATCCATTATCCGCCTTTTATCTTCTTGCGAATACCATGAAATAACCCAGTGTGTTTCTGGGCTTGTTCGTCTAACGATTTTTTTCAAATAAGGCATATCAATGGGAGAGAAAGAAAATCCATACACAATAATTCTCTTTACATCAAGTATATCGTCAAAGAATCGAATATTTTTTTCTATGCAACCATCTATATCTTTCTTTAAGGAATAAATTGATTCCAGTGCACTCGCAGTAGCCAATTCTATGTGTCTTGGTGTAACCAGTTGTAATCTGGTCATTAAGTTGAATTTCTTATTTATAACCTCACCTAACACCCTTGGTTTTTGACGTTCAAGTATATCAATCAATTCAGTTAGCCCCAATCCATGCCCGACAATCATTGAATCCAGATCATCAATTATGCCATGGATATGAAATATTTGTTCGGGCTTGATGCCATATATGTCTTCTAATGTTCTTGTATAGTTAAAAGAAAGGAATACGCTGTCTTCACCTTGAAGTGGAATTTTTTTGTCTATATTTAGCTCCCCATACGCTTTAAACAACCATTTTTGGAAGCTCGTTCTTAAAGACTTCTTTATTGCCGAAAATTCTTCAATCACTTTATGAGAAGCATACTCTGTTTTTTCATCTATTGAACCATTATTGATGTATTCTGGATCATATAAGTCACCTTTAATGTTAACATACACACTAATATTCAAATTGGCAAGACTATTCTCAAAATCATTCCACCAATCCTCAGTCCAAACTTTATTATGATATATTTTGTTTAATTTATAGAAAAGAGGTGCGTCATGTTGCATTATCCATTTCATAAAACGAGGAAAGCCACATGGCATGCCGTGGTGTTGGTCAAATCCATTGCCAATTATGTATAGGTTCTTATATATCATAGATACATTATTAGTTCAAAGTCAAAGTGAATACTTTACATTATTTCATGTTGATAAAATTACTTTATGAATACAGTATAAATTTAATATAAGTTTTGGAGAAAACAAAAGGAATGCGCGCTTAGAGGTAAAGTATACTATGTTGGTAACTCTTTGCTAGGCCTATAATGCACCCTTGTTCATCGTAATTTTTTTATTTTTTGAGTTCTGAGACGTAACCTTATGTGATATTGCGCGTATAAGATGGTGATTTTTGATTTATAATATAAAATTCAGAACGCTATATGGGAAAAGTAGCCATTCGCAAGAAATACATTACCTATGCACGCAAGGCGGCAAGGGAGGACAGCACTGCGAGGATTGATGGGCGCAGTACATTCATTAAACGATATCCCGGAAACAATTACAGAATCATAATGGTGCATGTTACGAAGAGGCAACGTGCGCTAAGGGATATGTTTGCTGATGCTAATGTATTGGCAAAGAGTGACATGACGAAATGGAACAGAGTGAGGCATTGGGAGCGCTATGCAAGAAAGCACAAGAAACGCGGGGCTTACAGAGCCGCTGTTTCCTTTTACTACAAGATGATAAGAGAGCACGGGGACGAGTTGAGAGAGGTGAAGAAAGGATGTGAGAGAGAAGCTATGCAGAAGAGCAAGGTAGAGTATGGTGGAGAAGATATGCGAGTATTCAGAGACGGGAAGATATTCTTCTGGGTAAAGTTTGAAGATGTAGAAGAGTGCAGGCGGGAGCTGTTCAGGCTAGCGGGGTAAAAAGAAGAGGCTGTGCTATCAAAATAGACACAGCCTCGGGCAATTGTAATTTATGAAATCAAAACTACTTTGTCAATTCGCAAGGAATGGTCGGCATTGCGCCATTCTGAGTGCAGACATAGGCTGACACTTGAACTGCGGTTCTATGAGCATCTTCGATAGGCTTACCAGTCAGAAGGCAAGCCACGAAAGAGCCCGTGAAAGAATCTCCTGCGCCGACAGTATCAGCAACCTTAACCTTTGGAGTAGGCTGGAACGATATTCCATTATTGTGGAAAACATAAGAGCCATTAGTTCCGCATGTGAGAATGAGAATCTGCAAGTTGTATACCCTCATGATGTTACGGCATTGCTTTTCGACATCATGAAGAGATAGAGGAGCATTGTTGGAAGGCATACGAACCACATCGAGATTAAGAATCTCTGAGACCAAACTAATCTCCTCGTCGTTGAGTTTAAGGATATTACAACGATTGAGAGACTCCTCAATAACCTCCTTAGAATACCAGTTTTGGCGCAAGTTGATATCAAACACCTTGAGAGTTCCCTCCTGAGGCATTGTGTCGAGGAATTTTTGTACAGTGTTACGAGTAACATCAGTTCGCTGAGCTAGAGAACCAAAACATACAGCACGTGCATTCTTGGCTATGTTCTCTATCTCTTTTGTCCAGGGAATATTATCGTATGCAACTCCTAGGCAGATGTCATATTGAGGAATACCATTGCCAGAGAGTGATACTTGTACCGTTCCTGTCGGCTGAGAGACCTCTTCAAGATGATATTTTAGAGAAGGTGTCTTGTCTAGAATTTGCTTTATCTCTTCACCGTTGCTGTCCTTGCCGATGGCTGATACAGCTATGCCATTGAGTCCGAACTGACTGGCATGGTATGCAAAATTGGCAGGGGCACCGCCTAGTTTCTTTCCGTCAGGGAGACAATCAAAAAGAATCTCTCCAAGTCCTACTATATATGATTCCATATCGCGAAGTTACTTTAGTTTGTTTATGTATGTAATAAGATAAATAACGCCTACAGCCATACAGAGGACTGCTCCTGCCTGACCCACAGCATCTGAAGCAACACCCATTGCTAAAGGGAAGAGTGTGCCTCCAAATAGGCCCATAATCATAAGGCCACTAACCTCATTCTGTTTTTCTGGTTCTGCTTGCAATGCGTTAGCAAAACACATCGAGAATATATTAGAGTTGCCGTATCCTACACATGCTATAGCTCCGTAGAGAACCCACTGTTCATGTCCAAAGAACATTCCCAACATGGAGAGTGCCATAAGGGCAACAGAGATGATAAAGAATGTGCGTGTCTTTAGTACTCGGAGGAAGAACGATCCTGTGAGGCATCCTATAGTACGGAAGATGAAGTAGAGGGATGTGGCGAATGCAGCATCGTTAAGCGACATGCCTAAACGCTCGATAAGAAGTTTTGGCGCTGTAGTATTTGTTCCAACATCAATACCGACATGACACATGATGCTGAGGAAGGACAGAAGAACGATAGGCTTGCTCAATAGCATGAAGCAATCTGCAAAGCCACTTGCTTTGCCATCTATTTTAGGCTCCTTTATAGGTGTTATAAATAGAAGTAGGGTAGCCAAAGTGCCAACGATGAAATAGATAGCAAAAAGAACTCTCCAGTTAAGACCAAACTCAGGAATAGCAGCTACAGCACCCCACATAGCGAGGTAAGGAGCAAGGAATGATGAGATAGCCTTAACAAACTGACCAAAGGTGAGTGTAGATGCAAGATTGCCTTGTATTACAGAGGTCACCAGAGGATTAAGAGATGTCTGCATCAATGCGTTACCAATGCCTAGCAATGAGAATGCTGCAAGCATGAGGTAGAATGACTCTCCGAATATTGGTAGGAGAAGGGAAAGAATAGTTACTATAAGTGATAGGAGTACCATATTCTTTCGTCCAATCTTGTTCATCAGCATACCTGTAGGTACAGAGAACAGGAGAAACCAGAAGAATACGAGTGATGGAAATATATTTGCCTCAGAGTCGGATAGCCCGAGATCTGCCTTAACGTAGTTGCTAGCAATTCCTACTAGGTCTACAAAACCCATTGAGAAAAAACATAGCATTACGCTTATGATTGCTAATTTGCTTGATTTCATAATAACTGCCTTTATTTGTTATTTTACTGTAGAAATAATGTTGAACTCACTCTTTGGGAACACGAGGTTGGTAACACAAACTTCGCCATTGTTTCCAAATACTTCAACGCTGGATCTGTCTATGAAAATGCGAAGTGAAGTGAGTTTATTGTGCAGTGGAGCTACGATGAGACCATCGTTTCTCTTACCCGCTTTCGTGAAGTTAGAGTTGAAGCCTGTCAAACCACTCTTGCTACGGTCTGCAGAGAGTGTCATCGCCTTTTGGTCGTATGTGAGGACATATTCCTCTCCATTTTCATTAGACAAAACGATTTTGCAAGAACCCTTTATTTTCAAGGTCTTATCTAATCCCTTGCCGTCATACTCTGGAGAAGGTGCTGATCCTAGATAGAGCTGCTTGTCTGCGCCTTCATAAATATATGGCTCACGAGCAATGGAATTTGCAGAGCGATATTGTTTTGTAGGAACTTCGTTAGCGTACTCCCAGTTTGACATCCATGCTATCATGGTATGTCGACCATCTGGCGCGTTAGAGAAAGAGACTGTAGCATAATGGTCTTTGCCGTAATCTTGCCACAAAGCATTACCTTCAGAATAACGACCTGCGTCATCAACAGTGAATTTATGACCATCAAAATCACCAATGAAGTATTGCGTAGCGCTACCTCCATTAAGACCTCCTGGATTGATATTACAGAACAATACCCATTTCTCTTGCCCTTTCTTCTTACCATTGGTAATCCTCAATTTGATGAGGTCAGGACATTCCCAGACTCCATCATGGCAACCTAGCCCAGCACCAAATCGCGACTCCTCTTTCCATGTCTTCAGATCAGGAGAAGAGTATATGCGCATCTCCTGTCCACATGCCAGTATTAGATTCCATGCTCCTATTTCATCGTTCCAGAACATGTTAGGATCTCGGAAGTCTTTTTCAGTGCCTGTAAGAACAGGATTTCCTTCATATTTAGTGAAGGTATATCCTCCATCAGTACTATATGCAAGGCATTGTGCTTGAACATCGCCTCCGAATGGGGTAGGGCGACTTGCTGTATACATAGCTACTACTGCATTCTTGCCGAAGCCTGTAGTGTTATTATGGTCAACTATACATGAACCACTGAACATTGTTCCCCACGCATCTGGTGTAAGGGCAATAGGTTGAGGCTGCCAGTTGATGAGGTCAGTAGAGGTACTATGTGCCCAATGCATATTCCCCCACATAGAACCGTATGGGTTATATTGGTAGAAAAGATGCCACGTCCCATCAAGGTAGAACATTCCGTTCGGATCATTCATCCATCCTCGTCTAGGTGTGTGGTGATAGTTAGGTCGGAACGTCTCTGTTATAAATTGGAAGTCTTCGTCATTATTCTGTTCCAGTTTATTGAAGCAGATACAACCTTCTGGAACGTTTTGTATAACTACTTTCATTCCTTTCTCATTTAGCCAAGGTTGCATGTCGAGCGCCACGTAGTAGTCTACCTTTTCTCGAGCCATTCTTACGTTCTGAGCCATAATCTCTGTGTTGCCTATAACAACACATAATCTTGCCTCAGGAGCATTGTCTTGTATTGGAAGCCATAAATAGCGCCCATCTTTGCTGTCTGGTTTTATTATGCTCTGCTCAAGTGCTTGATGCGTAGTACGTGGCACACTTGCCATTGCGATTACAGGCATGGTAAGTAATGCGACAAATAATGACTTAGACTTCATGTGTTATTCTTGTTTAGAAGTTAATACTGCATAACCTTAACGTTACTTATTTCGATATTGTTGCCATACGAATTGATGCTCCAACAATTCTTTAGGATGCCATAAATACGCTGAGTGCAACCATAATCGCCATTGATATATATTGTCACAACAGAATTGTCGGTATAAATATCAACATTGTAAACATTGTCGGCTGGACGAGGGAATATGTATCCATCTGCACCCTCAACAAATCCCATGGCATCTTTACCCTCCTGCTCGAAGTTGATCTTACGGCGACCATTCTCCCACTCTGGGTTAACCACCAAAGAGTAGTATTTGTCGGTGTCAGTACTGCGAACAAAGCTAACACCAAATTTGTCTCCATCTGTAGCTGTCTTAACAGTGAATGAGATATGGTTGTGCGCGCCGAGACGGTTATAGAGGGTATAATCTGTCTCTTGTTTAATAACTTTTACCTCAGCACTCTTGTCGTACTTGGCATTCATAGCTGGAACTACTCCTACTGTGAGTGTGCCATTTTCGTGCTGAATAAGCTTGTGACAAACAAGAGCACCAGACCAGTTAGGTTCACCGCCAGCGCCAACGTTGACATTCTTATCATCAATTGATACACCAGAGCGATATGGAGTCCATCCCCAGATATAACGATCTGTGCCATTCGATGCTGTCTTGCCTGCATAGAAGGCGCGAGAATCAAGTACACCCTCTTTATCGTCTTTTGGCCAGTTAGCTCCTGGGTCGCGGAAGCAGTTCTTCAACTCTTCCCATGTACTAGCCATCATGTATTTTACCTTACGGCTCCAAGAAGTGCGGTAAGCCTCGCTATATACGAGATACCACCAGTTGCCCATCTTGAAGATATCTGGGCACTCGCACATACGGTCCCAAATCATAGGGAAGTTACCAACGTGCTCCCAATCTTTAAGGTTGTCAGATGTAAATTCTGCAAATTTGAGGTTGCTAGAAATAACCATGTGCCACTTACCATCTTCAGCCTTGAAAACTTGAGGGTCGCGGAAATCAACATCTGAATACCCGAAATCAGAACCTATAAGCTGCCATGACATATCCTTAGTCCACGACTTGAAGTCTGCCGATGTAGCTCTCATTACTACTTCCTTAGTAGTGTGGCCTGTATAATAAATATAATATTGCCCATCAGCCTCATTATATACTGCGCAACCAGTTCCAAGTGCTGCATCAGCCTCATATCTGGATTTGCCAGTTGGTAGAATCTCGCCTAGACCTTGGTATGTAGCACCGTCTGTTGTGCTGACACCATAGAAAGGGTGGTAGCACCATGCTGCGTTGTTGTCAAATTCCTGAAGGTAGAGAATCTTGAACTCATTAGCCTTTGGATCATAGAAAGGCATTGGGTCTCCTACTCGTCCGATAGCAGGTTTATAGTATGTGTTATATCCAGCATCTTCTGTAGTGATGAATCTATCTGATGTACCATTCCAGTCGCGTGGAGCGTCACCATCGAAGTTGTCGTCGCTGCATGCTGTCAGCGAGATAGCTGACAGCATAAAGCTTGTTAATATGATTTTTTTCATTGTATCAGTTCTTTTATTTAGTGAGATAATCGATAGCGTTCTGAGTCATGATAGCGATATTCTTGTGGAATTTCTCAGTATAGCCATCTTCGTAAGTATAAGAGTACCAATCGTAGCAACCAGAGCCAATGCAGATGATTCCGCCCTTGCCATCGTGAGCAGGATATTCCCAAGCGACAATAGCGCCATCACCTCCTACACCGATAATCTGACCGCCAGTGCGGTTCTCCCATGCTGCATAGTCGTCATAACCACCCCAATCGGTACCGATATGGTATTGTGCAGTTGAGTTGGTAATGTGATATCCCTTGTCTGTGCAGTAGATGCGCTCAGCATCATCACCAGGTGTAGTATTGGCGAATAGAGGGTGAGATGCATTGTACATCTTAAACTCCCATGGTCCACCACATAGCTCTGCACCATCCTCAGCTTGACCCCAACAGTTGTTTGGTGTAGTCCATTCGTCATCTCCAGTTACACCGATGAATGAAGGAAGGTTTGTTGCATAGCGGGTTAGGAGGAATGCACCGCCATTTTCATAGAATGTGCGTAATTGATTCTTTGCTGCCAAAGCTTCTGGAGCATTAGCCACAAATGCATCATGCCCATCTACACCACCATCTTTGTGATAGTGCCACCAGATAAATTTGCACTCAGAGAGATCAATAGTCTCAGCCTGAATATCAGCAAATGAAGCATACATTGATTCTGTTACATTGGTCAACATCCAAGAGCATGCTGTTTGAGCCTCAATGTCAAGTTTCGACATGTCAGAAGCCGCACCTACAAAGAGTGCCTTAGGCTTACCGATAGCATGAACATAAACTACATATTGACTTTTCGCAGAGTTGTTAGTAACAGTGTAAGTTACAGGAGAAGAGAAATCTGTAGGGCTGCCACTGATAGGGCTGATAGAAGCATTTTGAGAAATCTCGATAGTCGGAATAGCATTCGCTATGTCAACATTCCCCGGTACATATACTGTGATAGTCTTGTTCTCTTCGTCAATGATGCCGTTGTATGTATTATCAATTACAAATGATAAGATACGTGCTTCATCACGCATAGTAGACAAAGTCCAGTCGAGATACAAGTCACCGTTCGTAACATGAATGTTCTGAGCGGTTGTCATGTTCAGGGTCTGACCCAAAGCAATATTTGCAAAGGCACCCTCAGAGATCTTTAGGTTTGTTACCTTCATTGCATTTGAAGGAGTTGTCTCAGGAATTCTAACCACTATAGAGCGTGATTCAAGGTTAATATTACCTTTAAATCCGTCAAGTTCTAACTCCTCAACTAGACAATCACCATTGAGGTCAAGAGAGCAGTCGTCGTTTTTGTCACACGAAGCGAGAGCAAAAACCAAAGCGAGAGCGCTAAGAATATATTTGTACATTGTCTTCATCTTGAATATGATATTTGATTATACATATTACCAATTGCCGCAATTCTGTTTGTAGTTGCCATTAGCTGCAGCCACTTGCTGGTATGGAATTGGAAGATATTCATTCTTGTTAGCAGTGAAGTTAGCTCCTTCATAGATATTACATCTATACTTCTCTTGATCGAAATATTCGTTCAGGACGTTAGCAGCATCGCCCCAGCGAACAAGATCCAAGAAGCGCTCTGACTCCATAGCCAACTCCAGTCGACGCTCCATCTTAACGATTTTCAAAGTCTCTTCTGCTGAGTAAGAACCAGAGTAGTTCTTGCAGTAGAATTTCACGCCATACTTAGAAGGGTAGCTACTAATCATCTGTGTGGAGTTAGCGGCACGAGAGCGAATCTGGTTGACAAGCTTTATAGCTTCAGCGCTCTCATTAAGTTGAGCATAAGCCTCAGCTCGCATAAGGATAACATCAGCATATCGGAATACTATGCGGTTCATAGATGACGCCCAGAATGAACTCTTGATGAGGTACTGATCAAGAAGAGCAGGGTCTACATTATGCTTCAATGTTACATTGTAGCCGTACAAACCTCCTGAGCGGCTCCAGTTAGAAGACTCATCCATCATATAGTTGGCATTGAACATATATGGAAAGCCAGGCATGCCTACTGTAAGGAATAGACGAGGGTCAACGTTGTCTTTTGTTTCATCGTAATTTTTTTCATTGAATTTGTCAAGCAAAGGAAGACCCTGGTCGTCGGTACGGAATGCATTAACAAGGTTTTGTGAAGGCTTGTAGAAGTCGCATCCGCCATCTGTAACGTTAACGATGTTTGGGCAGATGAGGCCATAGCCAAGGTTCAATGTACCATACTTTGTTCCGTCGTTACGAGAGTATTGGATAGCCCAAAGAGATTCGCAGCCATTTTCGAACATCTCTTCTGGACGGAAATTGTTGTGGATATCATCCTCAAGAGCGTAACCACCTGCTGCGTAGATAGAAGGATTAGTATATTCAATAACCTTCTGCAAATCCTCCTTGTTTATTGAGGTTATCTCATGGTTGGAAGCATTATCCTGACGGTATGCCTTGTATAGATATACCTTAGCGAGGAAAGCGGCGCAAGCAGCCTTTGTAGGGCGACCTTTATCAGCTTGTACATCAGGTAACACTTCGTATGCCTTTTCAAGGTCTTCTGCAAGAAGTTTCCACCCCTCATCGTTTGTGTATTCTGTATTCTTAATCTCGCTGTACTGCTCGTATGTGAGATCTGTACTTATTACAAAAGGAATGTTTTTGAAGAGTCTCTTCAACTGGAAGTGAGCGTATGCACGAAGGAAGCGAAGTTCCGCAAGACGCTGCTCTTTCATCTTGAAGCTCTCGTCGCAGTTTTCTACTGCATGAATAGCGGCGTTAACTCGAGAAATCGAGTTGTAAAGGCGGACCCAAATATCGTTGAGGTTCCAGTTCGTAGCTAGGACACCTTGCTCTACCTCCAACTGGTGGAAGACATCACCATCGTTTGTTGTTGAGCCACCCTTATATGCATCATCAGAGCGGACATCGTAATTCCATAAAGAGAAAGAGGCATTGATGTCTTCTGCAGTAGCGAAGACAGCGTATGCTGCTGTTACCTGTTTGTCGGCGTATGCAGGAGTATTGACCTGTTCGTCGGACAAAGTACCTTGAGGTACCTGCTCATCAAGAAAATCTGAGCAAGATGCTGTCAATAGGCCAAGAGAAGCAGCAAGTATATATTTGTTTATTTTATTCATGATGTAGGTACTTTAGAATGTTACATTAATACCAAATGTTACGTTCAGAGGAATAGGGTATCCGAAAGTAGGAACTTCAGGATCATTTCCACTAAAGTTTTTGCTCTTGATAGTAAGTAGGTTTTGAGCAGAGACATACATGCGAAGTCGCTGCATGTAGAGTTTCTGCGCCAAATCCTTTGAGAAATTATAGCCGAATTGAACGTTGCGTACCTTTAGGTATGAGCCATCCTCAACATAATAAGTCGACATACGAGTCTCGTTATTTGTGTCCATTGTCGTCAATGCAGGGATGTCAGAGTTCATGTTGTTTGGTGTCCATGCGTCAAGTACGCGAATGCCTTTATTCAGATTTGGAACATTTACTCCTGCCCATAGGTCTGTCTGTTGCTTGTAATCTTTTGTGATTACGTCTACGTTTTGTACACCCTGCATGAACATCGTAAAGTCGAAGTTCTTGTACTGGAGATATACATTAATGCCGTATGTGAATGCTGGCGAAGGATCGTATATCCAGTCTTGGTCCTCAGAATCTATGTAACCATTGTTGTTCAAATCCTTGAAGCGCATACGACCTACTGCAGCTCCTTCTTGAGTAGCATGGTTGTCTACTTCATCTTGGCTCTTGAATATGCCGTCGAAGATATAACCTACCTGAGCACCCATTGCGTGACCAACAACACTCTTTACACCGTTGCCGCCGAAATCGCCTCTAGAAGCAAGTGTTTCAGGCAATTTTACGACTTCGTTATGGTTAGTGCCGATATTAGCATTGATGTCATATTTGAATTCTCCTGCATTGCCTCGGTAGCCAAGGTTGAGTTCTACACCACGGTTGAGCATCTCTCCAGCATTGATCCACATTGATGAACCCTCGCCCATGATACCAACACCAGGCATGTTTACAAGAATGTCTGTTGTTTTCTTGTTATACCAATCGAAACTACCGTAGACAGAGTTTTCCAGAAGTTCGAAATCAATACCGAAGTTTGTCTGTGTGGTTGTCTCCCACTTGATATTGTCATTGCCAATCTTGTCTCGCTTGAACCCGCTCTCAAGAATCTGGCCTCCATTGTTACCCTGGATATCATAACCTGTGTTGTATGAATCACCACCGAAGTTAAGACTACCTGTTGTAGTATAAAGCGTATATCGAGCATTGTTATCAATCTCTTGGTTACCTGTCTGTCCCCAAGAAGCGCGAATCTTGATATTGTCAATAGCAGATACGTTATCCTTCAACCAGCTCTCTTCGCTTATTCTCCAACCAAGAGATACTGATGGGAATGTACCATACTTGTTGTTCTTACCGAAGCGGCTAGAACCATCTCGACGAACAGTAACACTTGCGAGATACTTGTCTGCGAATGTGTAGTTTGCTTTTCCGAAGAAAGATACAAGAGAGAATCCAGAGCCACCACCACGGGCAATGTCTGTTCCTTCTGTACCTGCACTTGGCCACATATAATCTGGGTTAAGAACTACGAAATCCTGACGGTATCCTGAGAACCAAACGTCGTCTTGACGGTTGAGCTCCATACCAATCATGAAATCTGCACGATGCATGTCTTGCTCGAAGTTGTATGTGCTTATTGCATTCCACATCCACTTCATCCAGTGCTCTTGTTTAGCCTCGACGCCATTCTCGTCACGAGATACGTTGCCACCTACGATTGGGTATGTGAAGAATCGCTGTTGCTTTTGGCTGTAGTCAATACCGAATGTAGTGCGGATATTGAATCCTTTGAAGAGCGCTAAATTCAAATGAGCGTCGCCAAAAGTACGCCAGTATGTGTATCGGTTATCCTTGTTACGGTTGAGTATAGAGAGAGGGTTCTCTCTGTCGGCATAACCGCCTGTAAGGTTTGCATACTCACCTTTAGTGTTGTATATAGGATAATTAGGGTTGAACTGTAATGCGTCCTGGAGGAATGCGCCAGGGGCAGAGAGTTCGTTTGTACGGTTCAATGTGAAGTTTTCTCCGATTGTAAGAATGTCACCAATAAGCTTGTATTCAGTGTTGATACGAGCAGAGAAACGTTCGAAATCAGATTTCTTAATAACGCCAAGGTTCTTGTAGTAGCCTAGAGAGAAGAATGATGTACCTTTCTCGTTGCCATTGCTTACGCTGAAGTTGTAGTTTTGAACTATACCTGTACGTGTCGACTCGTCAAACCAGTCAGTATTATCAGCCTTAACAGTGTTATTGGCATCAAGATACTGGCTCATGGTTAAGTTGTCAAGTTGAGGAACTCCGTTCTTGTCGTATCCCCAGTTGAAATGATAGCCAAGATTGTTGTTGTTTGGATCCAGACCATCGTTTACACGAGCTTGCCAGAATGCCTGACCCCATTGCTCTGCGTTTAGCACCTTCATTCGGTTTACATACATGGAGGCAGCAACACTGGCATCTATATCTACACTTACCTTGCCATCTTTACCTTTCTTGGTAGTGATGATAATTACACCATTGGCAGCGCGGCTACCGTAGATAGATGCAGATGCAGCATCCTTAAGTACTTGGATAGACTCGATATCTGAGCCATTGAGCTCGTGCATGCCACCCTTGGTAGGAACGCCATCAATAATGTACAATGGGTCATTGTTGTTTAATGTGCCATTACCACGAATACGTATTGTCGCTGCGCCAGATGGGTTACCATCGGCATTAATGTTCATGCCAGGAACACGTCCCTGAAGCGCTTTCATAGGGTTGTTTTCATTTTGCTTTTGCAAATCATCTACACTGACAACGCTGATTGCTCCCGTCAGGTCTGCTTTACGTTGTGTCGTGTAACCGGTAACGACGAACTCCTCCATGACATTGAAGTCATCTTCCATGATGACGTTCATCTGTTGAGAAGCAGGGAGAATAACAGTTTTCATACCTACATACGAGAACTGAATTTGCGAATTCTCAGCAACACTGATGCTGAAGTTTCCGTCCATATCGGTAACTGTACCATTTGGGGTGTTTACCTCCAAAATAGTCACTCCGACGATTGGGTCACCATACGTTGCGTCGGTAACATTACCCTTTACCTGTATATTCTGGGCCATCGCAGAAAGAGAGAAGCAGAATATCAGGAATACGGAGAGAAAAATCTTTTCGATATTTTCCTTCATAATTGTACTTTTTTAATTTTTGAATTGGAGCTAGAAAATTTTCTGCTGCAAAATTAGTTTCGCCGTGTCAACAAAACTTAAATAATGTTACAACGACTCCCAAATTCGTTGCAATGAAACAAATTTGGGAGTGAATGTAACATGGTTTATATTTTCTGTACATCTGTAGGCGATTTGCCAAACATGTCCTTGAAACACTTCGTGAAGTAGGATGGTGAAGAGAAGCCAACTCGGTAGGCTATTTCCGATATTGAGAGCGAAGAATCTGATAGTAGCTGGTAACCTCTACGTAGACGCTCCTCTCTGATAATCTCCATTGGCGACTTCCCTGTCAGTGCTTTGACTTTTCTGTATAGTTGTACTCGCGATAAGTACATCTCATTGCCAATGTCTTCTACTGATAGCTCTGAGTCCGCAATATGATCGTTTACTGATGCAATGAATTTCTTGAAAAATTCATTCTCATGACGAAATTGTTTCTCATTTCCGCTGATTATATCATCTTCCGAAGAATCCAGGTCACCATTTTTTTGCGTCAGCGAAATCTCTATGATTTTATCGCGCTGCTCTTCTAGCTCATCTCGTTGTCGCTCAGCTACCTCTTTCTCTTCCATTAGTTGCTCATTGACTAATGATAGTTGCGTATTAATGGTCTCTAGTTGGAGCTGACTCTCCTCTAGCTGCTTGTTCTTTTCTTTGAGTATTCCGTTGAGCTTATGTTTGGCTTGATATCCTCTAATGTATAATCCTAGGAATACTGCTATAATAAGGAACATCAGCATGATTATGCCTATAACTGCTTGCTGGCTCTTGATGTACTCCTGCATTATTCCCGACTGGGAGTGCATCTTTCTAAGGTTGTTATATTGTCTAGCCAGTTCCTCATGTTGAAGGAGCAAGACTTTTGCATTCTCCTTGGTAACGAGGCTAGATTTCATCAGAATTTCTTTTGGTACACTTTTGTTATTGAGTATGTCCAGAGCCAGTTGGAGTAGTTCATCGCCCTGTGTCGGGTATATAGCGGAAGCATCAAGAATCGATTCGGCAACTTTTCTTATGCCACCATTTTCTGTAGGTAATGCATCTACGCCCAGATAAATTATGCTGCCATCGTTGTATCCATTCTCCAGCAAAACACGACGTGCCCCAACTGCCATACGGTCGTTACCTCCATAAACAGCGTCAATCTTTTGGTCATACTCCTTTAGAATTCTACGCATTGCCACCTCACCAGAAGCCTCTGTCCAGTCTCCGCTCTGATATGCCATTATCTGAATGTCGGGGTATTGTTTTATTGCGTTCATGAATCCATTATGGCGTTCCATTGCTGGAGAAGACCCTTTCAATCCACCTATCTCTACTACATTACCCTTTCCATGGAGTTTGCCAGCCAAGTATTGTCCCAGCATTTCACCAATCAAGTAGTTGTCTGCACCCATGAATGTGGTGAACTGCTCGTTGTTCGTCTTACGGTCATAAAGTATTACGGGGATATTCTTTGCGTAGGCCTTACTTATGGCTTCAGTAAGATTGTCCTCCTGTATAGGAGAGACTATAAGCAAGTCGATGCCAGAATTGACAAGAAACTCTATCTGCTGCTCTTGCAACTTACCATCATCATGAGCCGATGTAAAGCGAAGTTCTACACCTTCGTTGAAGTATGTAGCCATAATCAGTTCATCTCTTAGCTTAGATCGCCAAGAGTCTTCAGAGCATTGAGAAACACCGATTACATATTTTTTTTCATAACTGCTACACGCTGTCGTGACGCAGAGCATAATCAGCCATGCAGCAATCAATGGAAGGTTTCTATTGAAAATATTTATCATCTGAGGTATTTTTCTATGGAATGATATATTGTTCGGTGTAAGAAATAAAATAAGACCATGTATGTTGTACCAAACTCTGTAAGTGTAAAATTTGGACCAAAAGTTCATAAGACTATACTATTTACAAAGCTACATAAATTCTTCAAGCAAAAACTTAATTTATCAAAAAAGGAGAGAGACAATTGCGAAAGAAATGTTGATGAGTAAGGATATTGGTTATTGCGAAGAAGAGCAACTGCAATACTATTGAAAGCCAAACACAAGAAGTTGCATTAGCGAGACAGTTTTGTATATAGAAGTCACGGTCAGGTTATGGTCAGGTTATGGTGAAGTACCTTGTTCATCGTAATTTTTCTATTAAGTATTGCTTATTCAGGAGGGATGAAACATTTGAAAATGCGGAATAGGGCAAATAAAAAGGAGAGCTTATGTGTATAGCTCTCCTTTAGAAATTCTATGCTGCTATTATTTAGCCTGCTGATTCAGCCAAGTGGCGAGACATTGGAGCCAAGCCTCACGATAGTCGAATCGAGGGTTTCCGAACCAACCGTGACCGCCGGTAGGGTAGAGGAGCATAGTGACAGATGCGCCGTGAGCCAGAAGTGCGTTGTAGTACTCGACACTATTGCGTACAGGCACCAGGCCGTCATCGCTACTTGAGAGAATGATAGCAGGAGGGGCGTCGTCCTTAACCTGTAGTTCATTGCTGTATAGCTTGACAAGCTCCTCGCTAGGGTCGTTGCCAATGAGAGCGTTGCGAGTATCCATGTGAGTAAACTCGGGATTGAAAGATATGACAGGGTAGAAGAGGATCTGGAAATCTGGGCGTGTCTCTGTGCTATAATGCGTAGCAGCTGTAGATGCAAGGTGACCACCAGCAGAGCACCCTTGGATACCTAGCTTAGAGAAAGGGTAATCGGCTTTATGCTCCTTCATGATAGCCATAGCGCGGTGGACATCCTCCATAGGTATTTGATAATGACCGCCATTAGGCAGACGGTATTTGAGTACGGCATAGGTTACCCCCTGAGCTGTATACCAGTCGGCCATATTATGTCCTTCAGTACCTTGCCATACCTGACAATAGCTGCCGCCCGGACAAGCGATGACAGCCAGTCCGTTGGGATTCTGAGGGACATAGACGGTAAGAATCGGGTCGGTTACCTTGACGACAAACATAGGGTTGCCCTCCTCTGGCTCAGTAATACCATTGCTAGATGGTGCGCCATCAGGCCAGAGATGATACTCGAATTTAGCCTTGACAGAAGAGCCGGTCTGTGCATTAGCTGGGCAAAATGCCAAGATACAGGCAATGCAAGTCAGGAATTGTGTAATGGTAGTGAAGATTTTCATATTATGAGATATTGATAAATTGTCCGTTATTAAACATTATGACTTTAAAGATTAATCCTCTATTACCATAACGAAACCGCCGCGAGCCGCCAAGGAGACAGATTCAGGCAATGTAGTATTCGTCTTGATATCGAAATTCTCTGGTCTAGGGTATCCGCACGAAGGGTCTGTATCAGGTCCGTCTGTAATGAGAAGATTGACATGAGCATTTGAGGACAAGTCTAAGCGCGAAAGATTCAGAGTCAGTGGCATATTTTCATCAGTACCATTGATGCCTGCTATGTACCATTTATTGCCAGAGCGACGAGCTACGACTACATGAGTAGAAGGGTATCCAGCGATGAGTTTGCTATCGGTCCAAGCGGCAGGGACAGCAGACATATACTGCTTAGCCTCATCGGGGAGAGCGTAGAAGCCCTCTGGTCGGTCGGCCCAATGCTGGATACCACTCTCGTATACCGTTGCGAGAGCCAGTTCGTGAACATTAGTTGTTGTATGAGGGTGCTGTGAATGAGTAAAAGCCACAGGGGTGTAGTCCATAGGACCAACTACGTTACGAGTGAAAGGAGAGATGGTATTCCACTCAGCACCGTGGATTGTCATATCTCCGCGGTTGTTATACCATTCAGCACCATATATACCCTCCATAGACATAAGGTGAGGGTAGGTACGAGACCAACCGCGAGGGGAAGTACATCCGTGGAAGTCGACCATCATCTGATAATCAGCTGCGTCCTTAAGTATATCCAGGTAATACTTCATCATCCATTGTTTATCGGACTCGAAGAAATCGACTTTTACAGTCTTGATACCAAGAGACTTGAGCCAAGTGAACTCCTCAACGCGGTTCTCGTGTGTGAGCATTCTGTCTTTAGGAGTAGAATCCACCCAAGTATGATTACCACCCGAGTTGTACCACATAGCCAGTTCGACGCCTTGAGTCTGAGCATACTGACAAAGGTCCTGAAGATTACCGCCATTAGCCATACGATCCCACTCCCAGTCGATGAGGAAATATTCCCAACCCATATTCTTAGCCAAGTCGACGAACGAGCACATAACCTTGAAATCGAGAGAGCCGTGGTTATGAGACCAGTAAGCCCAAGCAGAGCGGCCCGGCTTTACCCAAGAGTCATCGGTAAGAACACTAGGGCGAGATGCGTCCTCTATAAGCGTTGTCTCGAAGATATCAGCGAGAGAGCCGCTGACCACAACGCGCCAAGGAGACTGCCATTTGCCGGCGATGACAGGGAGAGCCTCACCAGTTTCGCGAGCCTCCCATTGCTGAGGGAGAGCGATCTGGTATTTATTATGCTTACCATTATTATCGAGGCGAGTAGCGCAGAAAGACTCATCGATGTCAGCTTCAGCGATGAGAGCCCACTTATCACCCGAGTTAAAAAGACAAGGGTAGCCCCACTGATTCTCCTTCTCCACGCCATGTTGAGTTGGGAAAGGCTGTTCGTAGCCCATATTATTAGGGTGGAGAGGCATAAGCCAGCGGTCGGCCGAAGCCGGGAGATTATATGTTGTTGATTCCTCCACGACCTTGACAGAATCGATCTCAGGGAGGGCGTAGCGGAAAGTCAAGCCATCGTTATAGACACGTACTATTACATCGAGGAGCTTATTATTTGCAGTCTTGAGATTGAAAGTACGTTCAGCATACTCATTATGAGGGTGGAGTCGCTTACCATGCTTTACGACATAATCCTCCACACCTGGAGTAAAGGCAGAGTAGCCGATGAGAGACAACCCCGTGGAAAAAGACTCTTTTTCAGTATTGAATCCAAGACGGATGCTATCAGCCAGAGTATTTGTCAACAAGTAGAAAGTACCAGGATTATTGGTATCCTCGCAAATAGATGCTTCAACTTTACCATTAGGAGATATCAAGCCTCCATTATCACAAGAGCAGAAGAGGAGCCCAAGGAGCGATATCCCACAGAGGAGATTTTTCATATGCGTATAAGAAAATTAATTTTGTTGTTTTGTAACTATGTTGCGAAAGTAGAATAAAAAAGGGAGCTATGCAATCATAGCCCCCTAAATATTGGAATCTTTGTTAAAAGTTCAATATTAGATGTGTGCTGCAACCCAGTCACCAACCTCCTTAGTACCGTAAGCCTTGTTGTTGCCAGCGAGGTCCTCTGTTACGATACCATTGTCGATAGAAGCTGCAACGGCGTCGCGGATAGCCTTACCCTCGGCCATGAGACCGAAAGAAGTCTCGAACATCATAGCTGCAGAGAGGATAGTTGCGAGAGGGTTAGCGATATTCTTGCCAGCTGCCTGAGGGTATGAACCATGGATAGGCTCATATACAGAAGTATGAACACCTACAGAAGCAGAAGCGAGGAGGCCCATAGAACCAGCGATTACAGAAGCCTCATCGGTAAGGATATCACCGAAAGTATTCTCAGTAACCATTACGTCGAAATACTTAGGGTTCTGGATGAGAACCATAGCTGCCTTGTCTACGAACATATAATCAGTCTCGACGTCAGGGTACTTAGGAGCGATTTCCTGAGCGACCTTACGCCAGAGGCGGCTAGATGCGAGAACGTTAGCCTTATCAACTACAGTAAGTTTCTTGCGGCGGTTACGAGCAATCTCGTAAGCCTTAACAACGATACGCTCGATTTCAGGGCGAGTATACTTACAAGTATCGAAAGCCATATCATCTGCCTCGTGCTTCTCACCGAAGTACATACCACCTGTGAGCTCGCGGATACAGATGAGGTCGGCGCCATCTACGAGTTCAGTTCTAAGAGGAGACTTACTGATGAGGCTCTTCCAAGTTTCAACTGGACGGAGGTTAGCATAGAGCTCAAGTTGCTTACGCATAGCGAGGAGGCCTGTCTCTGGGCGCTCCTTAGCTGTTGGGTCGTTATCAAAGCGAGGGTCGCCCACTGCACCGAAGAGTACAGCGTCAGACTTCATACAAACGTCGTGTGTCTCAGCAGGGTAAGCCTTACCTGTAGCGTCGATAGCGCAAGCGCCCACGAGAGCCTTAGTATATGTTACCTTATGGCCGAACTTTTTGCATACTGCATCAACGGCCTTAACAGCCTGGTCTACAACCTCAGGACCGATACCATCGCCTGGGAGAAGTGCAATCTTGAAATCCATTGTCTATTAATGTGTGATATGTTATTATTCTGCTTTAATATTCTGGCTCGACGATATTGAGCATTTTGAGAGTAGCCTTGATAGCTGCTTCAGTCTGGTCGGCGTCGAGGCCGCGTGTCTTGAAATGCTGGTCGCGGAACTGCCAAGCGATGACAGCTTCGACCAGGGCATCAGTCTTACCACCTGGGGGGATAGATACGTTATAGTCGATGAGGACAGGGTGTTCGCGACCCAGTTTCTCGTATATTTTCCACAAGGCCTTCATGAAAGCGTCATACTGACCATCGCCAGCTGAAGTAGCTTCGTACTCCTTGCCCTGGATGCTAATTCGCAGGGTAGCCACAGGCTTAAGTCCGCGAGTGAGGGTAAGGCTATAGTTGACGATATGAACATTATTATGACGGTCCTCGCCGCTTTTGAGGACATCTGCTATGATGAAAGGAAGGTCCTCAGTAGTCATGCTCTCCTTCTTATCTCCGAGTTCGATGACACGTTGAGTCACGCGCTTAATCTGGTCGGGCGTAAGATGGATACCAAGTTCCTCGAGGTTTTTAGCTATAGAAGCCTTACCTGAAGTCTTACCGAGGGCATACTTACGTACGCGGCCGAAGCGCTCTGGGAGGAGCTGGTTGAAATAGAGGTTATCCTTATTGTCGCCATCGGCGTGGATGCCAGCGCACTGTGTAAAGACAGAGTCGCCCACGAGAGGCTTATTATCAGGGATTCGGATACCCGAGATAGACTCCACCATACGGCAGAGGTGGGTGAGGCGAATCTCGCGAAGGCTGTTAGGAATATGCAGATGGTCGTTAAGGAGACCTATAACCGATGCCAATGGGGTATTACCAGCGCGCTCGCCCAGACCATTGACGGTGGTATGGATGCCAGTTATGCCTGCCTTGACAGCAGAATAGACATTAGCCACAGCCATATCGTAGTCATTGTGAGCGTGGAAATCGAACTTAAGTTCAGGATAACGCTTCACCATAGTCTGGCAGAATTCAAGAGCCTTGTCGGGGCTCAATACGCCGAGAGTATCAGGGAGCATGAAGTGAGCGATAGGCTCGTGGCGCAGAGCATCGACCAGTTGGAATACATAATCAGGAGAATGGAGCATACCATTAGACCAGTCCTCCAGATAGATGTTGACCGTCAGATCACGTTCACGAGCGAGCGCTATATTACGTTTGATATCCTCGATATGCTGTTCAGGAGTCTTATGGAGTTGTCCCTGAACGTGCTTGAGGGAGCCTTTGGAGAGAAGGTTAAGAACCTTACAACCTGCAGAGGCGATCCAATTGATAGATACGCCATCATCTATGAAGCCCAAGGTCTCAACCTTAGAGATATAGCCATTTGCGGAGGCCCAAGAGCAGATGTTCTTGAGGGCTTCGAGTTCGCCAGAAGATACACGTGCAGAAGCTACCTCAATGCGGTCGACACGAATATCGTCGAGGAGAAGCTTTGCGATAGTAAGTTTCTCGTTAGCATTGAAAGATACGCCGGCGGTCTGTTCGCCATCGCGCAATGTGGTGTCAAGTATTTCTAGCACTGTGTGAAATTTTCGTTACTTGGGTACAAATTTACTACTTATGCCGATGAATTGCAAGTAAATGACGAGAGCCCGATGATAGTTTTGTATTTATTTCCACTTTATCTGCATAAATACTTGGGGCTAGGATGCCAGCGCCTAAGGATTTTTCGCCCTGGTAAATGAAAGCTTCATCCCACAGGTCGGCGTCGATGAACGACTGGAGAGTCTGCTGTCCGCCCTCAATAATTACAGATTGAATATTCTCCTCGTATAGAGATTTACAAATCTGTTCGGCTCTAGACGAGAGAGAAGAATCGAGATGGATGTACTTGATATTTCCTTTAGAGCAAGAAACGTTATCAGTAAGAACCAATGCGCCAAGACCATCATTCAGGAGGTTGATGCCATTATTTATGCTCTCTTTTGGTGAGAATACCACCCTAATAGGATTATTACCACTCCATTCGCGCGTTGTAAGGCTAGGATTATCGCTATTTGCGGTACCACTACCTATGAGAATAGCCATTTCCTCGGAGCGTTGTTTATGGACAGAACGTTTAGCGATAGCATCGGTAAGCCATACAGGAGAGCGGTCGGGCAAGGAGATAAAACCGTCGGCAGACTCAGCCCATTTCAGGATAACATAAGGTCGATGCTTCTCGTGGAAGCAGAAGAAACGTCTATTCAGTTCGCGGCACTCCTTCTCCAAGACACCCACTACCACCTCGCTACCGGCATTACGGATACGTTTGATACCCTCCCCAGCCACCTTAGAGAAAGAATCCACGCAACCCACTACGACACGAGGTATGCCCATACGGATGATGAGGTCGGCACAAGGAGGCGTCTTTCCGTAGTGAGCGCAAGGTTCGAGGCTCACGTATATTGTACTATCCTTGAGGAGCTCCTTATTTTTCACGCTATTGATAGCGTTTACCTCAGCGTGAGGCTGACCAGCTTTATGGTGGTAGCCTTCACCGATTATGGTATCATTATGTACAACGACTGCTCCCACCATAGGGTTAGTGTAAGTATTACCCAGTCCGAGAGCTGCCAACTGGAGGCAGCGTTGCATATACTGTTCGTCCGTCATATTAACAAGATTATGAGTACAAAGATAATGAGATATAAAAAAGCACCTCACAATAAAAGCCTATTATTGTGAGGTGCTGTTAACTTATTAGAAGACTATTTCTAGTCCTTTGCTAATATAAGGGAAGTCCCTTGTTCATCGCAATTTTTTATTTTACGACATAATAGAAAAGGGAGTAAATCAGCGTTTAGATATCCAACTTGACAGGGTTGCCGTCAGGTATTACATCGACATAACCGAGAGAGCCATCCTTCTTTGTGTAGCGGAAAGTTAGAGGCTGGTTATATATTTCCTCGTCGAGGTCCTCTAGAGATACCTTGATGATATAGTCGCCATTCTCCTTCTTTACCTCCAGTTTATGAGACAAGCGCTCCTTCATATATCGAGCGACATCGCCCATAGGTGCTACCCAGTATATACTCTCATTCTCCTTGAGATACTCGAGGCTCTTGCGTACTTCCTCAGAAGGGAATGGAGAATATCCATTTCCGAGGTCGATTTCGTGGAAGAGGAGAGTTGACCATCCGCCTTTAGCGCGAGTCTTCTCGAAGATGAATTTAAGGTTGTCGAAAGAAGTCGCATTGAATACGGTACCCAGAGGGTGAGCACTTACACGCATAAAATTGACGTCGACGCTATCGATCTTACCGTCACATACACGAGCGTTGATATAATCATTGGCAACGAGCTGTATGTTTTTAGGAGCGCTACAATAAGGGTAAGCTATAGTAATACATTTCTTACCAGTAATCTCCTCGATAGCCAAACGAGACTCATGAAGTTCCTTTTCCGCTTCCTCATCGGAGAGTTCGCCGAGGTTAGGGTGAGAAACAGTATGCGAGCCGATTTCGTGACCTTGGTCAGAAGCCTCCTTAACCTTAGAGAAGTCGCCATTGAGCCAGTTGATGACAGGGAACAAAGTACATTTCATGTCGAACTCGTTCATCATAGGGACGATAGTAGAGAACTGGTTAGGCAAGTTATCGTCGAAAGTATAGCTGATAGCGGCGTTGCGGTCACCTGGCCACTGGCAAACAGAGACATTAGGCCCCTCGTAAGTGATGCCACACTGAGAGAGAGAGACAGCTCCCAAGCAAGCGGTACCAGCCAATAATAATGATTTCAGGTTTTTCATTGCTAATGTGAATTATTATGCGTTTTTGTTTTTGTGCGAAGATAGAATAAATCAGCTAACGGTGAGCGTCAATTCGTCTGTTTTGTCAACAAAATCGACAAACTCCTTATTTATAGGTACGTGAATACTATTATTTGGCGACAAGATGATATCGCGGTTAGTATCAGGATCCACAATTCGGAAGTTGACAGACAGATATTTAGGTCTATCCTCAGGGTTAAGAGTCTCATTAATCTTCCTCTCCTCCTTGCGGGCATTATCGCAGAAAGTCAACAAGTTGGCTATAAGAGAAGGAGAGATACTCTCGATATCTATGGACAGCAAAGCCTTAGAGAAGCTATTTTTCTGAGAAAGTTCAGACAAATAGCAGACATTAGAGTATATTATGCGAGGCTCACTGACCTCCACGTTAGTGTCCTTTCTCTTGTATTTAGACATTTCCACCCTACCCATTACGCAGATATAGGCATCCTTAACGAAATACTGGCTAAACTGAGCGTGGTCCTTAGAAAAGAACCTCAGTTCGTTTTTGCCATTAGCATCCTCTATAGTAACTATAGTCCAAGGGTTACCCTTCTGAGAAATCTTAGTTTCTGCGCTGACGACGATACCTGCGGTTGTAAAGCTTTTACCCACCATATTCTTCAGATTATCAGAGGTAAAATCTGTGATAGGGGTATTTACCAGGTAGCGCATTTCGAATTTATATTCATCCAGAGGGTGAGAAGTCAAGTAGATACCCACCACCTCCTTCTCCTTATTGAGGCGCTCGAGGTCGGTCCAAGAGTAATCCACATTAGGGAGTTCAGGTCGGGTAATAGATACGCTCAACGAGTCGCCGAAGAGAGAATTGGTACATTCCTCCTGGTCCTTCTGGTAAGTAGACCCATAGTTGACTATGATTTCAGATCCAGACATACCCTTTTGAGGGCTGATGGCGAAGAATTTCTCTCTTGGGATAGGAGACTCCAAGAGGTCGAAAGCGCCAGCGATAGCCAGAGCCTCTATAGTCTTACGGTTACAAGCCTTAAGGTCGACACGTTCTACGAAATCGAAAATATCCTTAAATTCCCCACCTGTTTCGCGAGCCTTGATGATAGCCTCTACGGCAGCCTCACCCACGCCCTTTACGCCGGAGAGTCCGAAGAGAATCTCACCCTTCTTATTTACAGTAAAGTTGAGGTCAGATTCATTTACATTAGGGCCCTTGACAGGGAGCTTCATTTCCTTACACTCATCCATCAGCTTAGTTACCTCACCGATTGTATCCTTATTGAGGGTAAGGTTAGCCGCCATATATTCGGCAGGGTAGTGAGCCTTCAAGTATCCAGTCTGGTAAGCCACCCAAGCGTAGCAAGTAGAGTGAGACTTATTGAAGGCATAAGAAGCGAAAGCCTCCCAGTCCTTCCATATTTTCTCGAGCACCTCTGGGTCGTGGCCATTAGCCTGACCACCCTCGAGGAACTTTTTCTTCAAGCTCTCCAGGATAGCGAACAACTTTTTACCCATAGCCTTACGGAGCATATCCGATTCGCCTCGGGTAAAATTAGCCAGCAGACGAGACAAAAGCATCACCTGCTCCTGGTATACCGTTACGCCATACGTATCCTTGAGGTAAGTCTCCATGATAGGGATATCGTATGTGATAGGTTCGCGACCATGCTTACGTTCGATAAAAGTAGGGATGTAAGCGATAGGTCCCGGTCTATACAAAGCATTCATGGCGATGAGGTCCGTGATGACACTAGGTTGCAAGTCTCGCAGGTACTTTTGCATACCAGGAGATTCGAACTGGAAGATACCGATTGTACGGCCCTCAGAGAAGAGTTTATATGTCAGTTTATCATCGATAGGGATAGCCTCCAAATCGATGTCGATTCCATGTCTCTTCTTGATATTCTTGCAAGCCTCCTTCTGCAAGGTCAAGGTAGACAAGCCCAAGAAGTCCATTTTGATAAGGCCCACAGACTCCACTACGTGACCGTCATACTGAGTCACTACGATATCCTTATCAGTAGCCTTATCCTTAATGACAGCCATTGGGGCGAACTTAGCGAGGTCATCGGCGCCGATGATTACGCCGCAAGCGTGGATACCAGTCTGTCTGATAGTATCCTCGAGGTTCTCGGCATAAGAGAGCGTTTCGCTAAGGAATATATCATCGCCATAGCGAGCCTCCTTGAGTTCGGGTATATATTTGAAGCAATTCTTCAGTTTGATTTTAGGCTTTTTGCCACCCTTCATATCCTCTGGAGGGATGAGAGCATCATCAAACTCCTTATCAGGTACCAGTTTACAAAGTTCATTTGACTTATCAAGAGGAATCTTCTGGATACGGCAGAGGTCCTTGATACTAGACTTAGTAGCCATAGTACCATAAGTGATGATATGAGCCACATGATCGAAGCCATAACGGTCGGTTACCCAATCCAGCACCTTGCCACGTCCGCAATCCTCAAAATCCACGTCAATATCAGGGAGAGAGATACGGTCAGGGTTAAGGAATCTCTCGAACAGGAGGTCGTATTTCAGAGGGTCGACATTAGTAATCCACAGACAGTAGGCCACGACCGAACCTGCGGCAGAACCACGACCCGGGCCAACCCACACGTCGAGTTCCTCACGGGCGCCACGGATATAATCCGCCACGATGAGGAAGTATCCAGGGAAGCCCATCGTCTTCATGATATGGAGCTCGAAAGTAATACGATCCTTCACCTGCTCAGGAGGGATAGGGTTACCGTCGGGACCGACAGCCTGGTCGAAATTCTCGCCATAACGTTTTACGGCGCCCTCCCAAGCAATCTTGTTCAGGTAGTCCGCCTCGAGCTTGATACGGTATAGTTTCTCATAACCGCCAATCTTATTGATTTTAGCCTCGGCGTCCTCCTGTTTCATTACCACATTACCCTTTTCATCGCGAGTAAATTCGTCGAAAAGTTCCTGTTCAGTGATACGCTGTCTGTATTCCTCCTCGGTACCGAACTCCTCAGGGATAGGGAATTTAGGCATAATAGGGCCAGAGTCGATATTATAAGTTTCGACCTTATCCACTATTTCCTGAGTATTTTCGAGGGCTTCGGGGATATCAGAGAATATGGCAGCCATCTCATCAGGAGTCTTCAACCACTCCTGTTTAGAGTAGTGCAGACGTTTAGGGTCGTCATATTCAGAACCAGTAGACAAACAGATGAGACGGTCGTGAGCCTCGGCGTGAGCTTCCTCCACGAAATGGACATCATTAGTAGCTACGACCTTGATATTATGTTTTCTAGCCAGTTCGATGAGGTGAGGGTTGACCAGCTGCTGTTTCTCATAGAAAGACTTCTCGCCACCAGGCTTATCAGTCTTATGGCGCTGAAGTTCAATATAATAATCGTCACCGAAAAGATTTTTGAACCAAAGAACGGCCTCCTCAGCCTTATCCAATTTATTACCAATGATATACTGAGGCACCTCGCCACCGAGGCAAGCAGAACATACGATGAGACCCTCGTGACACTGTTCAAGCAGTTGCTTATCGATACGAGGTTTGCCATAGAAGCCACGAGTCCAAGAGTCAGATACCAATCGGCACAGATTCTTATAACCCGTCTTATTCTTGGCGAGGAGTATCAAGTGCCATCCACTGCGGTCTACAGTTGACTCTCTGCCAGTCTCAGGGTCGACGGCTTTCATAGTCTTGTCCATATCCTCCATACGGCGACGAGCGCAGTAAGCCTCAACGCCGATGATAGGTTTAAAAGGGACATAGGCCTCCATTTTAGCCTTCAGTCCCTCGACCTTCTTTTCCAGATCTGCTTTTTTTGACTCATCGTCGCATTTGCCAAGGTCCTCGCAAGCTTCCTTCCAAGCCTTCTTAGGGGCGCCATTGATTTTATTGCAAGTGTCAAAAAGGTCCTTGATGCCATACATCACACCATGGTCGGTGAGAGCCATAGCGTTCATGCCATTCTTCTGGCATTTTGCGATGAGGTCAGGGACCTTGCTCATACCATCAAGAATAGAATATTGAGAATGAACGTGAAGGTGCGTGAACGTTGTCATGACAAGAAAAATTATTGGTTACAAGGTGCAAGGTAATGCACATGGTGTGCAAAAAACGAACACACCTAACATGTTTTTTTACCGATTGCAAATATAGTGAATTATTCGTCATCCGACTCCCAGAAAACCCTCTCTGGGGGGAGAGAATCTTTTACTTTCCGGTATTTTTCGAGAGCCAACTCCCTGTCTCCAAAAGAGAAACGAGCATCGCATATTCTAAGCAGTTGCCGGGCCATCTCGGGAGTGGACCTATAGGCGTGGAACAGAGCTCTGCCATTAAAGCCAGATTTTTTGAGGCATTGCTGGACCTCATTATAGGCTCTAACACAATGAATGATAATATCCTTGCCAGAAGACAGAGCATAATTCAGCTGAACTTCAAAGATATCGATCTGTTTTTCTATAGGGATATTGACTGCCTTATCCAGACCTATTTCGCCGACGACATCGACATCCCTCAGCAAATCCCAGTCTATATTATCCTCATTTATCCACCAAGGGTGGAGGCCATAGCTCGTTTTTACATTTCTTTTCCCCTTGAGGGCCTCGAACTCAGAGCGGTTACGCACATTTACGACCTGAAGTACCTCGAGATTATCAGGATACTCCTTATAGTGATGGGTATGTGCGTCAATTATCATCAGAGAGCCACCATAAGACGGGCATCTATGCCGAGAGCCTTAGCAGCTTCGATATTTAGGGCAGAGTCATCGAAGAAAACCGCATCCTCAGCCTTTACCCCCATATCCTGGAGAACATATTCGTATATTCTAGCATCAGGCTTAGACATTCTTACCTCATGAGAGAAGTAGGTTTTCTTGAAATAATTCTCGAATCCGCCGAAAGGCTTCATATGTTCGCGAGCCCAGACGATGTGCATATCATTAGAGTTAGACAGCAAGACAGTCGGTACACGTTCACTAATTTCCTTGATATTTTTCAGGCGAGAAGTATCCGGGTCGTGCAACATTGCATTCCAGGCATCCCTTATCTGCTGGTCGGAACCTACGACGCCAGTCTCCTTACGTACAGCCACGAGGAAATCGGGAGTAGATATAAGGCCATTCTGATAAGTATTGAATACGCCGTCGTGGGCGTGGCTAGCGGTGACGTGAGCGGCTATTTCGTGGGCGCCGAGGGCGGCGAAAGCGCGTGCGGTTTTCTCCATACGGATAGGCATTATGATGCCGCCCAGGTCGAATATTACGAGTCGGACATCAGGTCCTATTTCGAATCCATTATTCATGTTGAAAGAGATTATTTTGGGTGTAAAAGATGCTATGCCCTAATGGGGGCATGTATTACTTGCGTGATATCAGAACTTAGGGCGTTCCAGGATAGTCTGGTAAATCACGGCGCGGCGCATATCGTCGGCAGAGAGAACCGGTTCAGGCTGTTCGATGCTCTGGGTTGGGGAATCCTCGTCATGGAGTTGGGTTTCAGACAAAGAAGAACTACCCTCCTCAGGGAGACCCTCGTTCAATGCTGTAGGGCACATATCCTCGCGGCCGAGAGTATAGTCGACGTGCTCAGCATCATTGTGAGACGGTTGAGCAGGCTGAGGGGTAGGCACAGGCTCATAAGAAGGAGTTGGGATTTCCTCTTCAGATTCAGAATCCTCCTCCTCGTCATAATACTCTTCAATCTCCTTCTCCTTCTGCTCGGCTTCGCGTTGCTGGGCTTCGCGTATCATTCTGCGAAATTCCTCCTCTGCGGTGCGTTGCTGAGGTGTAGGGGTAGGCTTTTGTTTCTTATTGTCCTTGATATTAACTATGATAGCAATGACAACGATCAGTATGGTGAAGAAAGTAGACATATTTTTGCCTTATTGAGAATAAGACAAAGATAAATTAATCCTCGATAGGATGCAATAGGGCGGCAATTTTATTTAACCCCAAACAAAATACATATCAGATATCCAAAAGATTCGTCATTTGTAGGCCCTATCAGCACTCAGTCTACACTCGGTCTAGATACGGAGAAGTCCCTTGTTCATCGTAATTTTTTATTTAAGACAGTACAGAGAAACGGCGATCAAGAGCTATTCACACATGGTAGAGTACAGTTTCGTTTACAGACAAGATAGAAGGGGAAGTCACGATACGGACAGTAATACTTATTTTTGCCTATAGTATTTCTTTTTTGAAAGGGAAGGGTATTAACTTTCATAAAAGTTTGTATCTTTGCGCCTAATAAGTTGTCTCCGTGTGATGAGTATGCCGGAGAATCAATTATAAAACAATACGAAAATTCGAATTTATTTATGGTTAATGCTGTCATTACAGGTATTGGTGCTTATTTGCCTGAAACTAAACTAACCAACGAAGACCTTAGTAAGATGGTCGACACCAATGACGAGTGGATTATGACCCGTGTTGGTATCAAAGAGCGTCGCATTTTGAAGGGAGAGGGTCTCGGTGCATCGGATATGGGTGCTGAGGCTATCAAAGAGCTCTTGGCTAAGAAGAATCTGAAGCCAGAAGAGATTGATTTGGTGGTATGTACTACTGTTACTCCTGATGCTCCTGTGCCATCGACAGCAGCTATTATCTGTGATAAGTGTGATATCCGCAATGCCATTGCGTTTGATATGAATGGTGCTTGCTCGGGTTTCCTTTATGGTCTTGACCTTGTAGCACAATATATCCGTACAGGTTACAAGAAGAAGGCAATCTTGGTTTCGGCTGAGAAGATGTCTGCTATTACTGACTATACAGACCGTACGACATGTGTACTTTTCGGTGATGCTGCTACAGCTTGCTTGATAGAGCCTACAGAAGAGGAGATTGGTCTTATGGATTCGAACCTCCATACAGATGGTATGGGTCGTCACTGGTTGAAGGTTATAGCTGGTGGTTCAGTCAAGCCAGCGAGCCACGAGACAGTAGATGCTCATGAGCATTTCGTATATCAGGAGGGCAAGCAGGTATTCAAGTATGCTGTAACACGCATGGCAGATGCTACAGTAGACATCATGAAGAAGAACAACCTGGTAGCTGACGACATAGCATGGCTCGTTCCACACCAGGCTAACCTCCGTATCATTGATGCTACGGCAGACCGTATGGAGCTTCCAAAGGACAAGGTAATGATCAACATACAGAAGTTTGGCAACACTACATCGGCTACAATTCCATTGTGCTTGTATGAGTGGGAGAAGCAGTTGAAGAAGGGAGATACACTTATCTTTGCTGCCTTTGGCGCTGGCTTCACATGGGGTTCGATCTACTACAAGTGGGGTTACTAAAAAACGAGAATCGAAATTAATACATTATATACGCAAGGCGCTGAGTCCAACACTTAGCGCCTTCGTTTTACCAGTTAGTCTATGAAGAATATTATTTATTGTTTGCTCGTGTTAGGGCTTACCATGTGTGCTGTGCCACAAGAGAAGGTTAAGATTTATATGATAGGAGATTCCACGATGGCCAATAAGCCATTAGAGAATGACAATCAAGAGCGAGGGTGGGGTCAGGTTCTTCCAGCATTTTTCAATGAGCAAGTCACTATTGACAATCATGCGAAGAACGGACGCAGTTCGAAGAGCTTTATTGATGAAGGCAGATGGCAAGTAGTGTTAGACTCGCTCAAGGAAGGAGACTACCTTATTATACAATTCGGGCACAATGACGAAAAAGCAGACAGTGCGCGACATACAGAACCAGGGAGTACATTTGATGCCAATCTAGAGAGATTTATTGTAGAGGCACGTTCGAAGGGAGCCAAGCCTATACTGATGAACTCCATAGTGCGTCGTAATTTCTCAGACAATCCAAATGCAGTAGCGAACGACGACTACAGGAAGGCAAAGGCAGACGAGCCAAAGGTAGATACAGACACACTATTTGATACACACGGAGAGTATAAAGAAGCACCCAAGTCGGTCGCTAAGAAACTAAACGTGCCATTTGTCGATATGAATACCCTGACCCACGAATTAGTTCAAGCCATGGGCAAAGACGACTCCAAGTCAATATATATGTGGATAGAAGCAGGGGCCTGTGCAGCGTGTCCAGACGGCAGACAAGACAATACACACCTTAATATATATGGAGCGCACGTAGTAGCGAGAATAGCAGTCAGAGAAATGGCAAAAGAAGTTCCTGCGCTGGCGTCATACGTAGTGTATCCAGATATTGAGGCATTAAAGAAATAGAAGAATATGAAGAAGATAGTAGTTCTTGATTCGTATACCCTTACGGGAGAAGACCTTACGTGGGAAGAGTTAAAGAAAATAGCAGACGTGACGGTATATGACCGCACGAAGCCAGAAGACACGGTAGCCAGATGTACAGGGGCAGATATGGTATTGACAAATAAAGTCATTATTGATGATACCATTATGGAGCAGTTGCCACAGATGAAGTATATAGGCATACTAGCTACAGGCATGAATGTAGTTGACCTTGAAGCAGCTGCCCGTCGAGGTATTGCTGTAACAAATATTCCAGCTTACTCAACAGCGTCGGTGGCGCAGATGGTATTTGCCCATTTGCTCAACATTACGCAGAGAGTAGACCATTACAGCAACCAAGTACATGAAGGGAAGTGGGGTGCCAATGCCGACTTCTCCATGAGAGACACACCACTCATTGAGTTAGCCGGCAAGACGATAGGACTAGTAGGATTAGGCAATACAGGTATGGCGACGGCACAGATAGCCAATGCGTTTGGGATGAGAGTAATAGCAGTCACCTCCAAGAGCGAATTACCAGGATGGATAGAGAGCGTTTCAAAAGAAGAGATGTTCAAGAGAGCAGACGTTGTTTCGCTACACTGTCCGTTAGTGCCAGATACAGAGAAGATAATCAATGCCCAGACCCTAGGGCTGATGAAAAAGACAGCTATAGTCATCAACTGCGGTCGTGGAGGGTTAGTAGACGAAGACGCATTGGCAGACGCATTAAAGAGAGGCGAGATTATGGCGGCAGGTATTGATGTGATGAGGCAAGAGCCACCTAGAGATGGGAGTCCGCTTATAGGGTGTAAGAACTGTTATGTTACGCCACATATTGCGTGGGCGACGAAAGAAGCCAGAGAGAGGCTCATGGAAATTGCGGTAAAGAACTGCAAAGCATTTATAGAAGGCAAGTAAAGTATAAGAGAGAGTACAGGGAGATATAAGCGAGCCTAGTCGTTGCTCGCAAATTTTTATAAAAACAGCTGGGTAAGACCAGGGAAGAAAACAAACGAGGACAACATTGAAATAATGTTGTCCTCGTTGAGTATACAGTTGAATATTAGTCAGCTGAAGTTGGTTCTGGACCAGCCTCTTCCTTTTCGGCTGCGGTCATCTCAGGCATAGGGTTTTCGCCGTTAGCGATACGAGCCATAACCTTAGCGGAGATTTCCTCAGAGAGATCCTTATTAGCGCGGAGCAACGTGAGTACAGCTTCACGGCCCTGAGCGAGTTTCTTATCGTTGTAGCTGAACCAAGAGCCAGACTTCTTGATAATGTCCAAGTCGGTAGCGATGTCGCATATCTCAGCTACGCGCGAGATACCCTCGCCGTAACGGATTTCGAACTCAGCCTTACGGAAAGGAGGAGCCACCTTATTCTTAACCACCTTAACAGTAGCGAGAGAGCCCACAGCCTCCTCGCCATCCTTAATAGGGAGACCCTTCTTACGGATTTCGATGCGAACTGAAGAGTAGAACTTGAGGGCGTTACCGCCGGTAGTTGTCTCAGGGTTACCGAACATGATACCGATCTTCTCGCGTAACTGGTTGATGAAGATACAAGTAGTCTGAGTCTTATTGATAGAAGCAGTCAGCTTACGGAGAGCCTGAGACATGAGTCGAGCCTGGAGGCCCAGTTTATTATCGCCCATATCGCCTTCGATTTCAGCCTTAGGAGTAAGAGCTGCTACCGAGTCGATTACGATGATATCTATAGCAGAAGAGCGGATGAGCTGGTCTGCTATTTCCAGGGCCTGTTCGCCGTTATCTGGCTGAGAGATAAGAAGTTCGTTCATATTCACGCCAAGCTTTTCAGCGTAGAAGCGGTCGAAAGCGTGCTCTGCGTCGATAAAAGCTGCTGTTCCGCCAAGTTTCTGAGCCTCGGCGATAGCGTGGATAGCGAGAGTAGTCTTACCTGAAGATTCAGGGCCATAGATCTCAATGATACGGCCACGAGGGTAACCGCCTACGCCGAGGGCGATATCGAGACCAAGAGAACCTGAAGAAATGACAGGAATCTTGTCGATGTGCTGGTCGCTCATCTTCATGATAGTACCCTTACCGTAAGTTTTGTCGATTTTGTCCATCGTGAGCTTGAGTGCGAGCAACTTGCTAGCCTTCTCATCACTGACCTGAGTGTTGTTGTTTTGTGCCATTATTTCTCTAAAATTTGTTACGAGGCAAAGGTAACCAAAAATATGAGATAGGAACGGGTAGAAAACAAAAAGAGAGAAAACTTTTCAGCTTTCTCTCTTTTTGCAGTTGCCCAACCGTGATTCGAACGCGGACTAAAAGAACCAAAATCTTCTGTACTGCCATTATACTATTGGGCAATCCTATAAAAACGAAAAGACCTCTTCGGTCTCTATCGTTGTTGTCCCACAAGGATTCGAACCCTGACTAAAAGAACCAGAATCTTCTGTACTACCATTATACTATAGGACAATCTCTATTCTTCATCGGTCCGTTTGACCCGATTGCGAGTGCAAAGGTATAATGAATTTCCGTATCTGCAAGGGGTGGAGTATACTTTTTTGCAAAAAAAACATTTTGGAGGTTGATGAAGAGAGGGTGTAATTAGGTTAATATACTGGCATATAGATGTTTGCCCCTGTTTGTACATTTTTTTTGCTCAAAATGGTTTTGTATCTTTTGTAAAAGATTGTTAACTTTACGACGACAAACACAAAATGGGTTGATGACGAACATAGTAATTGTTGCCCCATCAGGAACAATCGGAGGCGAATATTTAGTTAAGGGAGTAGACGTCATGAGGTCGTTGGGCTTTGGCGTTGAATTGATGCCACATGTCGGGCAAGCGGCTTGTGGAGTTTTTTCCGGCTCAGATGAAGAGAGAGCGGAAGATTTGCGCGTGGCTTTGACGAAACCAGGCGTAGATGTAGTGTTATGCACGAGGGGAGGTTATGGTGCGGTTCGTACTCTACAGCAGTTGCCAAAAGATATTTTCAAGCAGATAGATGACCGACTGATTGTTGGTTTTTCGGATATTACGGCTATACATAGCATGTCCACGTTATCTGGGCGCGTATCTGTTCATGGTCCGATGCTCAAGCATCTGGCAGAGCACGATGTGGACGCTCCAGACGTGAAGGCGTTATTAGATATATTAAGAGGCGAGGGTGTGAAAATCACGCTAGAAGCCAATCCATTGAACCGTCTAGGTAAGGCGGAAGGTACAATCATAGGGGGTAATCTCTCGATATTATACTCATTGAGAGGGACTCCTGCCGATGTGCTAGCAGAGCCAGAAGGCAAGATACTATTCATAGAAGACCTTTGTGAGTACAACTATCACATAGACCGTATGATGCAGAATCTGCGTTATTCTGGAATATTGAACAGAATAGCCGGGTTAGTTGTCGGACAGTTCATAGACATAAAAGAAGGCAAGACACCATTCGGCATGAGTGTGTACGAGGTTATAGCCAAGGCTATGGAAGGAACTACCTGTCCGATACTCTTCGGGTATCCAGCCGGGCATGATGACGATATTAATTATCCGATCCGTTTAGGAGCTAAGTGTGCTATTGACGGATTATCATTTACAAACTAAAAACTTTAACACTTGCGATGAAATTCATCCAGCGTTATATTATTTCGGTCATATTATTAACGATATCTGTTGGCTCAATGGCGCAGCAGATAAGGTTCTATTCCTCTGAGAGTACTATGCTCTCCAACAGCCTTATCAACCATATCTTTCAAGATACGTTTGGCTATGTGTGGGTTTCGACAGAAGATGGGCTCAACAGATTTGACGGAGTAGACTTCAAGGTATACAGATCGTCTGTTTCGAATCCGAATACGTTAGCGGACAACTACGTACACTTAGTCTTTGAAGATTCGAAATCGAGACTATGGGTAGGTACACGTCTAGGGCTTCAGAGATATGACCGAGCTACGGAGACATTCCATTCGGCACCGATAGTAACTGTGCAAGGAGATACTATCAAGGCCCATGTCATGGGGATAGTAGAAGATTCGGCAGGTACGCTATGGGTGGCAACCAGTGGAGAAGGCATGATGGTGCTCTGTGAGGACGGGTGTCTGAGGTCGTCGCCAAAGCTAGAAGCACTTGAAAACATCAAGTTCATTACCTCTGCGTCCATAGACCATGATGGATTTATGTGGGTGGTAGCCTTCAAGAGCGGTGTGTACAGGTGCAACATCAATACAGGAGAAGCAATGCTTGTCAGGCTGCCAGATGATGCCCAGATAAATGAGACGGCGTTTGTGCGGCATAGTGTAGATGGGCGAATATTCATAAATATTGTTCCAGACGGCATTTATCAGTACGATCCGGCTACAGGTCAGTTTGAGCTATCCTCCATTACACCCCCTGGGGCGAGTTCCTTGGTGGTTGATTTTACATCCGACGACCAATACTATTATATAGGTACAGACGGTCAGGGTCTAGTGGTTCATAACATATTGACTTCGCAAGCGACCGTTCTAGACCTATTCATACCCCATATTGACTTCTCTAAGGCCAAAGTCCACAGCATATTGATAGACAGAGAGCAGAACATGTGGCTCGGTCTATTTCAGAAAGGACTTGTGATGATACCGCGTAAGTCGATGCGCTTCACTACGTTTTCGTATAATCACACTGGAAAATTCGATATAGGCTCAGGAAGTGTAATGTCCATCATGTCGCCAGGCAAAGATGAAGCCTGGGTCGGTATAGACTCAGACGGTCTGTACCATATAAATGTGAATGGCAACTGCAAGCATGTAGAAGTGCCAGGCATTCCTCGTACAATTATGGATATTCTTCCAGAAGAGAAAAACGAGAAGGCCACGGGAAATCTTATCCTATCGTCGTACAATGAGGGTGTTATAAAGTATAATGTAGCAAAGAAGACTACACAGTCGTTGAATACCCCACTTCAGATGGCTCACAGAGACTACAACCGCCGTACGACATCCATGACCTATGACAATCTAGGCAGACTATGGGTAGGCAGTTATGGTTGTGGAGTATTCATGTTCAATGAAGACTATACGCAAGCCAAGTCATACGTTTCCTCGAATGAGAGAATAGACTATTCGAGAAACGAGCCAGTCAACAACTGGATAAACTGTCTTTGTCGTGTAGGCGCCAATATCTGGGTAGGTACTTACAGAGGAATATGCTGTTTCAACACAGGGGTAGATGCGTTTACCACCATTCCAGACGAGTTGAGGAAAGTAATACAAGAGCGAGTAGTATATGATATTGTAGCAGACCATAAGAGCAAATGCTTGTGGATAGCGACAAATGACGGCTTGTTCAGGTACCTATATTCTGCGAAATACTGCAGGAGAATTTCAGAATATGACGGTTTGTCGTGCAACTCCGTGGTATCAGTATTGCCAGACTCGCTAGGCAGAGCGTGGGTCGGTACATATGGAGGATTGTCGTGTGTAACTATAAAGGCAGACAGTGTGAAGATAGAAAACTACTATAATCACAACGGTTTGCAAGGAAATGAGTATTCGCGAGCAGCAGCCTCATCGGACAGTAACGGACGACTATTCTTTGGAGGTACAGGAGGCGTGACATCGTTTATGCCTATGCAAGTAAGGCCAAAGCCAATAGTGCTCAAGGTAATGTTCTCGCAGCTGGTAGTTGGTGGGCGAGTAGTTACAGCGCTAGACAAATCAGAAGGCGAGCCGATATTGACAGAGCCACTTGCTGTTGCGAAAGAGATTACATTTTCAGAATCAGAAAATTCGTTCTCGGTAGCACTGTCCACGATGAATTTCGTAAATCCAGAGCAAGTAAAATATGAATATGTGCTTGAGTCGCCTGACGAAAAGGGTATATGGCAGACGACATCGCAAGGGGATAAGCGCATCTCATTTACCAATGTATCTCACGGGACATACAAACTCAGAGTCAGAGCCAGACTCAGTGAAGTAGTATCGGCAGAGAGGACCATACAGATTGAGGTAAGACCTATGTGGTGGAGAACACATTGGGCTCTTGCTATATATTTCTGCATATTCTTGGGAATATCCTATGCTATATACAGGATGGTATCTCAGCGCAGGGTCATCAAGGAGCAGCTTAATGAGCAATTGAGGCAACAGTCGATAGATGAGGCCAGATTCCAGTTCTTCTTCAATATCTCCCATGAGATACGTACGCCATTGACACTTATTGTCAACCCTGTCAATGAGTTACTGAATGATGAGACGTTGAAGCCACAGTACAAGACCAGTCTGTCTACAGTAAGCAGGAATGCGCAAAGAATCCTGCGACTCATCAATCAGTTGCTCGATATGCGCAAGATAGAGAAAGGACAGCTTCAGCTTACGATACAGAAAGTTAATATTGTCGATATGTTAGAGCAGATTATTGCATCATTCGACAGTATTGCCAGTACGAAGAAGATAACCGTTGATTTCTTCCATGAGATAGAAGATCCTATGGCAGACGTTGACGTATCCAACTTTGACAAAGTCATATACAACCTACTCTCCAATGCCTTCAAGTTTGTGTCCAATGCGACGGGGCATATTGTAGTGCGTATGGCATCAAATGCAGAAGATGATACTATAAGGATAGACGTTTCCGACAATGGTATCGGTATTGATCCGGCAGACAGAGAATCGATTTTCGAGAGATTCTACCAAGTTTCGGGAAAGAATACGGCAAAATATGTAGGTACAGGCATAGGACTTAATTTGACGAAATCCATTGTTGAGCTACATAATGGTACTATAGAAGCATTAGACAACCAAGAGGCAGGGGCAGAAAGTGGTACTACATTCAGGGTAATCATCCCGAGACTGCATCCAGAAACAATGTCTGAACCAGAAGAGGTGCCACAGACAGAAGAGGCAAATGCAGACAGAGTTGTTGTGGGGTCTGATGGAGAAGTAGACATAGCTCCAGAGCTATTGTTAGACAGAGATAATAGCGGTTCCCAGTATTACAGTACAGCTACATCGGGCAAGCACCTTCTTATAGTAGATGATGAGGTAGAGATATTAAGGTACCTTCAGTCGCACTTCAAGAACAGGTATCGTATCACTACGGCATGTGATGGCAAGGAGGCTATGGATTTGCTGCTCAACAGCGAAAATGCATACGATATGGTCATTACAGACGTGATGATGCCGAATATGGACGGTTTAGAGTTGTGCTACAAGATAAAGCACAATCTGAGAATCAACTATATTCCAGTAATACTTCTTACTGCAAAATATTCCGATGCTGACAGGAATCAAGGATTACTGACCGGCGCGGATGCATATATTGCCAAGCCATTTGACGTAGAGATGCTCAAGTCGACGGTACAAAGTATATTAGCGAACAGAGAGAGGATTCTACAAAGTTTTGCGCAGTCGGCAAGAGACAGAGCTAAAGTCAAGAAAGTAGAGCTACGTTCTACAGACGACATGTTGATGGAAAAGGTAACCGAATACATAGAGGCTAATATTTCCGACCCGACGTTGAATGTAGACAAGTTAGCAGAGATAGTCAGCATATCGCGAGTACATATGCACAGAAAGCTCAAGGAGTTGACAGGGCAAAGTGCTCGAGAGTATATCCTGACAGTAAGATTACGTCAGGCGGCGATACTTTTGGCAGAGAAGAAACTCAATATATCAGAGGTTGCTTATGCGCTAGGATTCTCCAACTTATCGCATTTTTCAACGGCGTTCAAGAAGGCCTATGGTGTTTCACCTAAGGATTATAAGGGGCATCATTAGTGGGGTAAAAGTGAAGATTAATCCGAATGAGTAAAGAATTTACTTTTTTTAAGATTAATGTATCACTCTTTTAGCTAACTTTGCGTGCGAATGAAAACAATTGCTACTATATCAGAATTGAAGCAAGTTGTTGCTAGTGCGCGTGCTGAGGGTAAGACTATAGGTCTTGTTCCTACGATGGGTGCGTTGCATATCGGGCATTTGTCTTTGATAAAGAGAGCTTGCAGCGAGTGTGATTTTGTAGTAATAAGTGTTTTCGTCAATCCGACTCAGTTCAACAATCCTGAGGATTTGCGTACATATCCTCGTACGTTGGAGGCCGACAAGAAGCTTATTGAAGACAATACTTCAGCACAAGTTGTATTCGCGCCTTCGGTAGAGGAGATATATCCTGAGCCTGACACTCGCCAATTTGCCTTCGGTCCGATAGCAGAAGTTATGGAGGGAGAGCATAGGCCTGGTCATTTCAACGGGGTGGCACAGATAGTGAGTAAGCTATTTATGTTCGTTGAGCCAGACAAGGCGTATTTTGGGGAGAAAGACTTCCAGCAGTTGGCCATCATACGAAAGATGGTGAAGGATCTGGATTTCAAGATTCAGATAGTTGGTTGTCCGATTGTCAGATATATGGATGGGTTGGCTGTAAGTTCGCGTAATGCGCTTTTGCAAGAAGACGAGAGAGCTATTGCGCCGATTATACAAGCAACGTTGAGACGATCGGTTGAGGAGAAGCAATATGAGATGACTCCATCGGAGGTAATATCTTGGGTAACCAAGACGCTGAACAAGATAGAGCATCTTGAAGTGGAGTACTATTCGATTGTTGATGGTTTGACGCTTCAGCCTGTCAATGATTGGACGGATACAGATTATGTAGTAGGATGTATAACATGCTACTGCGGTAAAGTAAGACTGATAGATAATATCACATATAAAGTATCTGAGTAGAACATGTGGATACACGTAGTTAAATCTAAGATACACAATGTTCACGTTACAGAATCCAACCTCAACTACATCGGTAGTATTACTATAGATGAGGATCTCATAGATGCGGCAGGCATTTATGAACATGAGAAGGTTCAGATCGTGAACAACAACAATGGCGAACGCTTTGAGACATACGTCATTCCAGGCGAAAGAGGTTCTGGTGTGATTTGTCTTAATGGTGCTGCGGCGAGAAAGGTGGCTGTAGGTGATGTGGTTATCATTATTGCATACGGCATTATCGACGAGAAGGAGGCATCAGAGCATAAGCCTAAAGTTATATTTCCTGACACATTTACAAACAAATTGGTCAGGTAATACGTAGAGAAAGAAAGTTCATAGTTGTTAATTTAATCATAGTAGTTTAGTAGTTATTTGCCCTTGTGTCCGTGACGGCTTGCAAGGGCATTTTTTATTTTTATGAAAATGGAAGGGTGATAAGGGTATTCGCCCTAGTCAGAGCTATGCTTCGAGACCGAGGATGCTATCTATGAGGTCTCGGGAAACATTAAGGTTCATCGCAATTTTTTCTTTAGAGATACCCTCATGGTACATTTGGACGATTTTCACGCGTACGTCATCCTCCCATGGCATAAGTTCCTCGGCAGCTTTCGGGGTATGAGACTGGCAATATTTACTGTACTCCAGGCGTGATTTGTGTTCACGCTGATAAAAGAGGGCATCAGAAAGCAGATTATTTATTGATTCGATATCATCCTGAGGAATATAGATAGAAGTGTATTCCGTTTTATGAGATTCGGTAGAGAAGAAAGACTTAGAGACCTCGAGGTAGGTTGACTGTCTATTCAAGGAATGCAAGTTAATGAATACGGTTCCTCCGTCGGACATACGATGCGAGCGGCTCCATAGAGTGTGGTCAGAATTGTCGTACTCACTATAAGACGTCAAGAAAGTCACGTTTTTTCGTCCCTGAACCTGTCGGGCGATATTACCCCCGCGAGTGCAATATCCCACGACGATCTGCTCCGCCAATTCAATCATCAGAGTATTACGTTCAAGGTAAGCCTCATTGGTAGGGTTTTCATTCTCATTTTGAGAGAGGAGAAGAAGACGGCCTTCATCCACGGCAATTCTCCAATCTTCATCGATCATCTCTGGGATAGAGGTAGAGAATACGATGATTACAGGTACGCGGTTGATGAGCAGAGCCTTGACGACCTGAAATTCGATACTTGTCTGGCATCCGCACACAATACAATGAGAATTATCGAAGAAGCCCTGAGCCCATCCGAGTATTGAAGAGATGTGGGAAGAAGGGACTATTCGTGAGCACAAGAAAGTTATGTGGGGATAATCGATGAGGTCGATGTTGCCTGCATGGCCAGAGAGGTGGATATTTTCAAGCATAGAGCAGGGGATGAAATTATATGTTATTTATCCTTATCATCGATATTGATGACGCCTCCAGAGACTATGAACTTCATCACCTCGGCAGACGAAGCGTCAAGTTTCTCGACGCGATTAGCAGGTACGATGACCAGTTCGCCGAACATACCATAAGATATAGGGAATATTACGGCTATTTTATTATCCCTAATTCCGACTAAGTCGAGGTTTTCAGAAGTAATAAAACCCAGTCGGTGTTGGATTCCATCGTTATCGAGGCAAACCAAGACAGGGGTATTGAATTTATTCTTCTTGCCGACGAACGCCTCCATGAGGTCGCGCACAGAAGAGTATATCATACCAATCAGAGGCATTTTCTTCAATCTACCCTGCCACCAAGAAGCGATGCTAGGAGAGATAAGTTTAGGCGCGAAGTATCCGACGAGAGATATGAGGAGGACGATCAGAATGATTCCACGTCCTGGGAAGTCGATAATTGTTCCTTCTCCCAGCCATTTAAAGAGTCGGTCGGTGGCGTTAACGGCCCATACGAGGACCCATACGGTAACGGCAATAGGGACGATATAGAGGAGTCCCTGGAAGAAATATTGGAAGTAGCGTTTCATGGAAACTAATATTTATTGGTTTGAGGCAAAGGTAGTGTTTATTAGTAGAAAAACAATAGTGAAAGTATATGCTGGTTACGTTCTGCTTTCGAAGAAGTCCCTTGTTGGTCGTAATTTTTTAATAAAATGGGATCAGAATAATCTACGTAACAAAATGAGTGTTTAGGCGTAGAAGTATATCAAATAAAATATGAACAAAAATTAAATTACGCATCTATGGGATTTATTAAAGCATTTATTGGTGCCCTAGACGGCACATTTGCAGATCAGTGGAAAGACTTCCTTATGCCAATGCCTGGTGCGCCAGCTACAGCTGGTGTGATACCTGCGGTAGCAAAGGGCACGAATAACGGCAGAGGATCAAATACGAGTGGTTCTGAAGGCATCATTTCGAACGGCAGTAAGATTTTGGTTCCTGATGGTTTTGGCCTTATTACACTTCAGGATGGTGGTATCACAGGTCTTGTAACAGAGCCAGGCGGTTATACATTTACGACAAGTGACCCAAATGCGAAGTCGATCTTTGCGGGTGACAGCATTTTCGGTACACTCATTATGTCGACATGGGAGCGTTTCAAGTTTGGTGGTCAGCCAGGTTCTCAGCAGTTAGCATTGTATGTTAACCTCAAGGAGATTCCTAACAACCGTTTCGGTACACAGAGCGAGATTTACTGGGATGATGCATACTTGAATGCTCAGGTAGGCTGTATGACAAGAGGTACATATACATTGAGAATTACAGATCCGATACTCTTCATCAAGCAGTTTGTACCAATGCAGTATGTCAATGAGGGCAAGGTATTTGACTTCTCAGACATGGACAATCCTGCAGGAGAGCAGCTCTTCAATGAAGTAGTGAGCAGTTTGTCGAGTGCATTCTCATTGTATACAAACGATCCTAGTCATGGTAACCGTATCACGAAGATACAGGGAGACCAGATAGGTTTTGCCAAGTCGCTCTCGGCAGTAGTAGAGCAGTCGTACCAGTGGAAGAGCACGCGAGGTCTTGAGATAGAGAAGGTAGCGATCCAATCTATAGAATACGATGCGGATACAAAGGCATTGCTCAGCGATGTTAAGAAGGCAGATGCTCTTATGGGAGCACGAGGCAACTCATTCATGCAGCAATCGGTAGCACGAGGTATGCAGGCTGCAGGAGAGAACGGCGGTGGCAGCGGCATGGCATTTATGGGCATGGGTATGAATGCTGCTGGCGGAGCTCTCAGCGGTTTACAGCAGCCAACAGGTCCACAAGGCTATCCACAGCAGGGCTATCCACAACAAGGGTACCCTCAACAAGGTTATCCTCAGCAAGGTTATCCACAACAGGGTTATCCACAGCAAGGAGGCTATCAGCAACCACCACAACAAGGCGGTTATCAGCAAGGCTACCAAGCGCCACAACAGCCAGCTCAGCAAGAAGATCCATACGAGAAGCTCAAGAAATCAAAGGAGCTACTTGATATGGGTATCATCAGTCAGGCTGAATTTGATGCATTGAAAGCAAAGGTACTAGGTATGTAATTTGTAGGACAAATATCCTATGGAAGAAAATACCCAGCAACCGATTGATGGATATACGAATCCGATGATGGACCCTTATGGGCAACAGAATGCAGCGGCAGACGAACAACCAGTTCAGGAACCTGCTGCTGCAGCTGAACCAAAAGGCGAGCAAGTCAAGTGCCCCAAGTGCGGTGCTACAGACATCTCGTTAAATATGAACAATGGCAAGCTCAGGTGCAATTACTGTCGTCATGAGTTTGACCCTATTGCTTCAGACAAGATAGTCGAAGATGCATCAAAACTAGAGGGAGAGAATGTAAGTAGTGGAGCTGCAGATATCAACGACTCGCAGTCGTCGCAGATTACAATCAAGTGTAAAAGCTGCGGAGCGGAAGTTGTTGTAGATACAGAACACACGACAGGCGCTCGCTGTCACTGGTGCCGTAGTCATCTATCAATAAATGACGTTATTCCGAACGGAGCTGTTCCAGATATGATATTGCCATTCCAGGTAAAAAAGGAAGAGGCACAGAGACTTATCAACAACTTTGTCGGAGAGAGGCGCTTCTTTGCGCACCCTAGGTTCAAGAAAGAATTTACGACGGACAACATCATGGGTGTCTACTTCCCATACATGATAGTAGATGCAAATGAGCACGTTGACCTTCAGGGTGAGGGAGAAGTCCTGTTAAGAAGCTATTATGTCGGCGACAAGAACAACAAGAGAAAGTACTATGACGCCGATGTATATGATGTAGAGCGAGAATTTGACATTGCTATCAAGGGGTTGACAGTAGAGTCGTCCAAGCAGAGGCTCAACAACAAGTCGAAGTCGGAGACCAACAATGTCATTAACTCGATAATGCCATTTGATACTGAGCACTGTGTAAAATATGACTCAAACTATCTACGAGGGTTTACGTCTGAAAAGCGAGACGTCAATGTAGAAGAGTTGAAGCCGATAGTTACCACACAGTTGTCGGATATTTCTCGACATGCGGCAGTACCTTCATTGGGGAAATTTGACCGTGGAGTGAAATGGACCAATGAACTTTACAAGGTATTAGGTATCAATTGGAGTGCTGCATACCTCCCTGTATGGCTATACAGCTATATGGACACGAACAAGATGCTGCATTATGTGGCTGTGAATGCTCGTACGAAAGAGACGATGGGTAGTGTGCCTATCAACAAAGGCAAGCTATTCCTTTTCTCGACAATAGTGGAAATTATTGCTATTATATTGATGATATTAATGATACCATTTTTTGATAGCTGTGATGATGAAGCTAACATATTCCCTTACCTCTTCCTATTGGCAGGCCCATTGTTCTGGTGGTGGCAATACAGCCGTTACCGTAATCAGGGAGCCCGTCACTATCATGAGAAAGAGACTCAGACAGAAATGTCCAATGAGAATTTCAATGAGAGACATAGGGAGACAAGAAAGAGACTTTCAAACAGCCGCATAAGCGGAGAAAACTATATGGCCGTAAAAGGGTCAACAGTTTAAATGACGAAAGCAGTTCAAAATATTATTGTATGTATCTTGGCACTACTCTTTCCAGTAAAGAGTAGTGCACAAGATATGTATTTGCCATCTGCACAGAGTACAGAAGAACCCTATATACTTATCGTTGCCAGTTATGCTCTTGACAATAATTATGTTGCGGAGATAACCAATGGATTTATCCATACATTTGAAGATTTGGGAGGACAAGCTCAGATAGGCATTGAGACTATACAATGTACCTCTCTGACAGACATCCCGATGTGGAGGTCAAGATTCGAGACCATAGTAGAATCGCACGTCAACAGCGGTCGGATTCCAGACCTTATGATACTATTCGGACAAGAAGCGTGGTCGTCATATATATCCAGCAATAATCCGATAGTGAGAGCTGTACCTGCCATGCCAGGTATGTGCAGTAGGAATTTTACATTGATACCAGACAAGATAGAGAATATTGCTAAGTGGGATCCTACCAGTTATGATGTCATGGAGCTATCGCCAAACTACAAGATAGTAGGAGGAGTTCTCCGAGAGACAAACATTATAAACAACATTGACCTATTATACAGATTCTATCCAGACAAGAAGAACATTATTTTCATCTCAGACAACACCTATGGTGGAGTTAACCTATTATCTTTCTGCAAAGAATCTGTAAGGCAGAACCTCAGAAACAAAAATAACTTCATTGTACTAGACGGTCGTGAGTATAACGAGAGAGACCTATTGAAGAAAGCCTCCGAGATAGCAGACAGCACTACCGCCATTATCATAGGTACGTGGAAAGTAGACTATAATAACAGATATTACGAAGCCAGTGCGCTTAATGACATACCCAAATTATGTCCTAATGTCCCTATTATCTCACTGACAGGAAGAAGTTTTGAGATATCGCTAGGCGGATATATGCCGATTTATAATACCTATAAAGAGGGTGTTGTGCTGGCAAATCAGGCCTATAACTACCTCAACGGCAAGTCAAACGGCAGAGAAGACATACAATTTGTAGGTAGTCATTACAGAGTCAACTATAGCAAGATAAAGGATATACCCAGATATCAAGAGAAACTGCCAGAGGGTACAAATATCGAAGGTAAAGAGCCGTCGATATTTGAGACATACAGTCTTGAGATAACGATTATATCTATCGTCATATTGATTCTCATAATATTGACAATAGTATTACTTATTCTTTATTCACGCTCAGAGACACTCAAAGGCAAGCTGATGATAAGAGAGTCGGAGCTTTTTGCTGCGAAGACACATGCGGAGAACAGCAACAGGATGAAATCGGCGTTCCTTGCCAATATGAGTCACGAGATACGTACGCCATTGAATGCCATAGTAGGTTTTTCCGAGGTGCTGACGACTATGGGAGATGGATTGTCAAAAGAAGAAAAAGAGCAGATATCCAGTGTTATCAACTCAAATGCAAACCTATTGTTGGGCTTGATTAACGGAATTCTAGATTTGTCGAGACTTGAGGCAGGAAAGACAAAGTACGAGATAGAGAAGGTAGACCTTATAAATCTTTGTCATACTGCATTATTGTCCGCCAAATCGGCATACCGTAGTAAGGTAGAGTACAAATTCCATTCGTCAATAGACAAATTAGAGGTGATGGTAGACAAGCAACGCATACAGCAAGTAGTCTTGAATCTATTGTCCAATGCCTCTAAATTTACCGAACGAGGAACAATCAGCGTCAATGTTGAACTTGCAGAGGGAGAAAGAATGGTAAATGTGAGTGTTACAGATACAGGAGTAGGCATTCCTACAGAAAAATACGAGCAAGTATTCGAGCGATTTGAGAAACTAGATGAGTTCAAGCAAGGTACGGGACTAGGGTTGTCTATGTGCAAGACCATTGTTGAGCATTTTGGAGGTAAGATATGGATTGATCCAGAATACCATCAGGGTGCAAGATTTATCTTCTCGCTTCCACTTTTGACTCAGCTTATGGAAAACAAAATGGTAGAAGTGTCTAATGGAGAGGCTAATATTTAGTCTATTGCGAATAAAAATAGTACCTTTGCGCTCGTATACAAATAATCCACTATGTTCACAGCTGAAACATACGTAGCACGACGAGCCAAACTATGCGAAAAGGTTGGCCAGGGTCTTATGCTTTTTATAGGCAATATTGACATAGCGTGCAATTATAAAGATAACACTTATCATTTTAGGCAAGACAGTACATTCCTATACCTATTTGGTCTCAAGGTTGCAGGCATAGCAGCCACACTAGATGCAGAAACAGGTGAGGCTATCCTGTATATGGATGAACTCACTATGGATGACATTATCTGGATGGGAAATCAGCCTTCTGTATCAGATCAAGCAGCGACAGTCGGGGTTACCAAGGTAATGCCAGTATCGAAGTTGGCAGGTGTTGTAGAAGCAAATAAGGGTAGAGAGATTCATTATGTTCCTACATATCACGGAGTTACGACTATCCGTATAGCAGAACTTTTAGGGAAAACTACAAAGGAGGTTGAGAACGGTGCATCTGTAAAGCTCATCAAAGCGCTAGTATCTATGCGAGAAATCAAAGAGCAGTGCGAGATAGAAGAGTTACGAAAGCACATGGCGGTAGGAAGAGAAATGCATATGGCAGCTATGACTATGGCTCATGCCGGGAGAACAGAGGCAGAAATCATGGCAATGGTCGGTCGTATGTCGCAGAGATACGGAGGCCCGGTATCTTTCCCTATTATCTGTACTGTTCACGGAGAGACACTTCACAATCATGGTTACCCAAACACATTGAAGAACGGTCAGCTTCTCCTTGTTGATGCGGGTAGCGAATCTCCGATGTGTTATGCCACAGACCATACCCGAACATCACCTGTGGGAGGTAAGTTTACCGCACAGCAGCGAGAGATATATCAGATAGTTCTTGATGCCAACAACGCAGTGGCTGCTACCTGCGAGCCAGGCATAACATATAAGGAAGTCCACCTGATGGCCTGTCGTGTCATTGCCAGCGGCTTGAAAGAGCTAGGTCTTATGAAGGGCGATGTGGATGAGGCCGTTATGGAAGGAGCTCATGCATTGTTTATGCCTCACGGTATTGGTCATATGCTTGGTTTGGATGTCCACGATATGGAGAGCTATAATGAGGTACTAGTAGGATATGACGATGAGATACAAAAATCCACACAGTTTGGTCTCGCGTCATTACGCCTTGGCAAGAGACTGAAAGAAGGTTTCGTTGTTACTGACGAGCCAGGAATCTATTTCATCCCTGCACTTATTGACAAGTGGAAATCAGAAGGTATATGCAAAGACTTCATCAATTTCGATGCACTTGATGCATACCGCACTTTCGGTGGTATCCGTCTTGAGGACGACCTTTTGATCACACGTCACGGATGTGAGAATCTCGGTGAGAGAATTCCTATCGAACCAGAAGAAGTAGAAACAGAAGTAAATAAGAATCGATTTAATAATTTCTAATAATGAAAAAAGCCACATCAATGGTAAACCGTCTTTGTTTAACGATATTATCATTTTTCCTAGCGAATAGTATGTTCGCTCAGGATTCTGAATACAACCCTATCAGTTCCAGTGTTCAGATGCTCAATATTGGGCCTGAAGCACGTGGTACAGCTATGGGTGATGCTGGTGTAGCCACTACTCCAGATGCTGTATCTCAGCACTGGAACCCAGCTAAGTACGCATTTATGGACAGTAAGGCAGGTGCTTCATTGTCCGTAACCCCTTGGTTGCGTAATATCATCAGCGATATTAACCTTTTCTATGCTGCAGGCTACTATCAGTTGAAGCAACGCAACACAGTCAGTGCTTCTATAAAGTATTTCTCACTTGGCGACCTCATCTTTACAGATGATGAAGGTAACGAAGAGGGGTCTCACAAGGCAACAGAGTTCTCTATCGATGGTGCATACTCACTTAAGCTTTCGAATAACTTAAGTGGAGCTGTTGCTTTGCGCTACATTCATTCAGATTTGGGCTACCAGATAGATGACGATGGCTATAGCGCAGGTAATGCTTTCGCTGCTGATATTGCTTTCTACTACAAGAAAGACCTGAATATTGCAGGACAGAGAGCTGACATCATGGCTGGTATCAATATTTCGAATATCGGTACAAAAATCACATACGATAATGGTGTGACAAACGAGTACCTCCCGGCAAATATGCGTCTTGGTGTAGGTTTTGTGTATAATCTTGACAATTATAACAAGATTGGTGCTACTGTAGATTTCAACAAGCTCCTTGTTCCAACTCCTGATTATAAGAATCTTGATGGTTCGGAAGAGGATGTCTACCAAGCCAAGATGAAGTACTACGATAAGAGCGTTATCGGTTCAATCTTCTCTTCTTTTGGTGATGCTCCTGGAGGTATGAAGGAAGAGTGGCAGGAGGTTGATATCTGTGGCGGTGTTGAGTATACATACAACAACCTCCTTTCAGCACGTTTCGGTTATCACCATAACCATGAAAATAAGGGTAACCTCAAGTACGCTTCAGCAGGTCTCGGTATTAAGTATAAGTTGATGAAAATCGATGCCAGCTACGTATTTACTGTTGGTGACGCAAACAATAATAGCGCTCTTAACAATACAATCCGTATCTCCCTTGGTTTCGACCTAGGTTCTATTATTAAGTAATGACAATGACTAAGCGCGTTCATTTCATAGCTGTGGGTGGTAGTGTGATGCACAACCTCGCCTTGGCTCTACATGATAAAGGGTATAAAGTTACTGGCTCAGATGATGAATTTTTCGAGCCTTCTAAGTCTCGTCTTGCAGCTGCTGGCATCCTTCCAGAAGAGACAGGATGGCATCCTGAGCGTATTACTACCGACCTCGATGCTGTTATCCTGGGTATGCATGCAACTAATGACAACCCTGAATTGCAACGTGCACGTGAGTTGAATATCAAGATTTACTCTTTCCCAGAGTATCTCTATGAGCAGACATCAGACAAGCAGCGTATCGTTGTGGGTGGTAGCCATGGAAAGACAACAACTACTGCAATGATAATGCATGCGCTCAAGGCTGCTGGTATGAAATATGACTATATGGTCGGTGCCCAACTTGATGGCTTCGATCGTATGGTGGCGCTTTCTACTGATGCTAAGATTGCTGTATTTGAAGGCGATGAGTATCTGACATCTGCACTTGATCCTACCTCTAAATTCCTTCACTATAAGCCAAACGTAGCTATCATCACCGGAGTTGCCTGGGACCATGTGAATGTTTTCCCGACTTGGGAAGGGTATCTCTCACAGTTCGGTAAGTATGCCTCATCCATTGTTTCTTATGAGAAAGATGGTGGAATACTTATTTATTGTGCTGATGACGAGGGCGCGGCAAAGGCAGCAGACAGTATTCCTGCTTCTGCTGAGGCTACAGGTTATAAGGCTTTGGAGAGCGTAGTGGAGAATGACCAGAATTACGTGGTATATGCAGGTAAGAAATATCCTGTCGGCGTATTCGGTAAGCATAATATGTACAATATGCACGCTGCTATGCTTGCTTGCGAGCGCGTGGGTATGCCTAAAGAGGATTTCCTCCGCTCTATGGAGAGTTTCACAGGAGCTTCTAAACGTCTCGAGGTTCTCTATAAGGGGGCAGATAGAGTAGCGTATCTGGATTTTGCCCATTCTCCTTCAAAGCTGACAGCAACCACAAATGCTATCCGTGAGCGCTATCCTGACCGCAGGGTAGTAGCAGTGATGGAGCTCCACACTTTCAGTAGTTTACGTAAGGATTTCCTCCCTCAGTATAAAGGTGCGATGAATGCAGCTGATAAGGCTATCGTATTCTTCAATCCTGAGGTTATTGCACATAAACGTCTGGAAATGTTCGACAAAGAGGATGTTGCTAAGAATTTTGCCCATCCCAACTTAACAGTATATACTGCGTCAGAGGAGCTTGTAGCTGACCTCAATGGGGAGTCGTACGAAAATACGGTCCTCTTGATAATGACTTCGGGCAACTTTGGTGGAGTAGATATCCGCAAATTCGCACCTGAATTACTAACGAAGTAACCTTTTACTATGGGATTTCTTTGTAATACTACATTCGTTGTTGCTGATTCTGAGAATTTCTGGTGGAAGGATTGGATGAATACTATATTCATACCTGTCATCAAGAATATGCTCCCAACAGGTGTCCGTCAGGAACTCTATCGCGTCTACGATGCCCCGGTTGAAGGTGGCGAATCTGCCCAGACGTTCTCTCTTCAGTGGCATGTTGAATCTTTGAACGACGTGAAAGTTGTCAATACTTATAGTGAAGAACTTTTCAAGCAGCTCAAGGGTCGCGAGGAGAAGGTACTTCATTTTTCTAGTGTAATGAAGCAAATCAACTAATGTTGTATGCGCATTCTTGGTATAGACCCTGGTACTAATCTTCTTGGTTGGGCAGTTCTCGACACAACTGGCAACAAGGCACAGATAGTCGTTATGGGTGTATTGGATTTGGGTAAATTGCCTGATCACTATGCCAAGTTGAAATATATTTTTGAGCGCGTTTCTTCTATTGTCAAGGAGTATAAGCCTGAGGAACTTTCAATTGAGGCGCCTTTCTTCGGCAAGAATGTGCAGAGTATGCTCAAATTGGGCCGCGCTCAGGGTGTATGTATTGCCGTAGCCGCTGCTAATGGAATGCCTGTTACAGAGTATGCTCCTATGCGTATCAAACAGGCTATCACTGGTCAAGGTTCTGCTTCTAAGGAGCAGGTGGCTAATATCTTGCAGCGTATGTTGCATTTTACCGAAATGCCTGGTCATCTCGATGCTACTGATGCTCTCGCCGCAGCATATTGCCATTTCTTGCAGGTAATCAGCCCATTAGGTGCTCCTAAGTCTGGTACTACAGGTGGCCCCGCTAAGAGTTGGAAGGAGTTCGCCTTGCGTAACCCTTCTAGAGTTAAGAAATAATCACTAATCAACATAAATCCATTTCACATTGGACTCACAGTTATACACTTACGAACTTCCAGATGAGCGAATAGCCAAGTATCCACTGCCAGAGCGCGATGCTAGCAAGCTACTTGTCTTCCGCAACCATAATATAGAGGAGAGTATCTTCCGTAACGTAGGCTCTTATTTGCCTGAAGGTGCAATGCTGGTATTTAATAATACTAAGGTTATACGCGCCCGCCTCGCTATGCATAAGTCTACTGGTGCTAATATCGAGGTTTTCTGTCTGGAACCGACTCTCCCTTCTGATGTCCAGCAGGCTTTCGCCGTAAAGGATGTTACTGAGTGGAAGTGTATCGTAGGAAATAGCAAGAAATGGAAAGAGGGTCTTATTACCCATACTCTCAATATTGGTAATGATGAGGTAATTCTTAGTGCCGAGAGGTTGTCTTCCGCAGATAATACTAGTATAGTGCGTTTTACTTGGAATAATAATGCCTATTCTTTTGCAGAAATAATCGAACACGCTGGTGTTACTCCTATTCCTCCATACCTCAACCGTGAGACTGAGGATATTGATAATACGCGCTACCAGACTGTATATAGCGAGCATAAGGGGTCTGTGGCAGCTCCTACGGCAGGCCTTCATTTTACAAATAGTGTCCTTGATGAGATAAAATCTAATGGACACGAACTGGTAAATCTTACTCTTCATGTTGGTGCCGGTACATTCAAGCCTATCCAGACTGCCGATGTAAAGGATCATGTTATGCATTCTGAGCATATCGTCGTTACTAAGGAGTCTATTCTTTCTATTCTCAATAATGCTAAGGCTGGTAAAAAACTTATAGCAGTAGGAACTACTTCTGTGCGTACTCTGGAAAGTCTCTATTGGCTGGGTGTGAAGCGCCTCCAGAACCAGAATATAGATTCCCTCGCTCAATGGGATGCCTATAATCTTCCACAGAATGTCTCTTTGGTCGACAGTTTTTCTGCCTTGATGGATTATCTCTCTGAGAATGAACTCGATGAGGTTCATAGCGCGACTCAGATTATGATTGTTCCAGGGTATACGCTGCGAGTTATAGATGGTCTTATTACCAATTTCCACCAGCCTCATAGCACTCTGCTTCTCCTCATAGCAGCGGTTGTGGGCGATGATTGGCATAAGATTTATGATTATGCCCTCTCTCACGATTTCAGATTCTTGTCTTATGGCGATTCTTCTCTATTGATGCGCCAATGAGACGACTGATCGGTATCATATATTTTTTGCTGATATCGACATCTTTTATATATGCCGATGGTCGAATTTTGTGTGATACAGTATCATTGTCTCCTAAGGTTTCTTTCTGTTATGATATCCTTAAGGAGGACAATCTTCGCTTTCATCCGGTTAATGGTCTCGATCTTCAGGAGTCTGTCAATTTCTTTTTTATTCCCGATACTGATGTCGTCTTGTCTACGGCGTTGAGGGTTCAATATGCTTTTTTGCCTCATATTTTTGAACCTGAACTGGCCCTGAACCTCAATCTGAATAACAGACATAGTATAACGCTGACCGCCGGTAGGGAGTTGCACGATTGGAAACGTGATTCTTGTACCGAGATGCGCTGGCTCAAGAATACTTATTCGGCTCTCTTCGCCCATAAGAATTTTAAGGTTCTGGTGGATAAGATGTATTTTTCTTCGTCCTATACATATAGACCGTCTGAATCTTCTTATGTTGGACTATCATACGACCGTTATGATATTGAACCGATGGAGAATAACAGCACTTTTTCTTTTGTAAGGTATGGTCGCGAATATCGACCTAATGTCCCTGATAATGAATATGTTGATAGCGTCCGCGTCCTTAATTCCCGCTCTGGAGTGTCTGCATTCTCTTTTTCTGGTGGCTTCTCTCTCGGTCAGGAGGATGTGTCTCCTTCGCTGAATATCAATGTAAGATATATCAATCACGTCCGTGTCTTGCACCCCGAGTTGACTCTCTCTCAGACTGTCTGTCGTTCAAAGTTTGATATGCTTCACTGGAAAATCAATGCTGGTTTCTTTGTAGGGCACAATGTTGATAATCTCTCTTTTCACGAGTGGTACCATTTCCAGACTTCTAAGAAGTTTTTTCCTGTGCGCGACCAGAGGACTGGTATCGTTGGCTTGGTGGCGCAGTACCCATACGCTCTCTCAACTAACGACTGGCACGTCGATTCTTCTTTCCGCCTTTTCAAGGATAGGTTATTGCTGCTTAATATTCCTTTTTTCAATTATCTCTTCTTGGGTGAGTCTATTGTTGTTTCTAATGTCTATACCGCCCAAAGGGATAAGATATACACCGAGGTAGGTTACGAACTCCTTAATGTCCTGGATGCTTTCCATATCGGTGTATTCTCTTCTTTCGATGGTAAACAATACAAGGAGACTAATATCCGTATGGGTGTGGTCCCTAAGAAAAAGAAACGTAGATAAAGCAAATCAATTGTTATGTTGACTATCTTTCACGGCCGACCAGCCGATTGCTCTTCTCGCGAACCTCGCGAAATCAGGGTGTATGATCTTCTCGATAGCTTGTCTATCGAATACGACCGACTTGATCACGAACCTGCTATGACTATGGAGATTTGCGCCGAGATTGATGCCGCATTCGAACGCTTGCCGCTCCATTCTTTCAAGGAGGCAGCAGATGATAATAGGTCTGGCCACCCTATCATCTGTAAGAATCTTTTCTTGACTAATAAACAGCAGACTAAGTTCTACCTCTTGATGATGCCGGGCGATAAGAAGTTCCTTACTCGCCTCCTTTCTCAGCAGATTAATTCGGCCCGCTTGTCTTTCGCCGGTGAGGAACTTATGCTCAGATATCTCGACCTCCGACCTGGCTCGGTCTCTGTATTGGGCCTTATGAACGACCACGAGAATGCCGTTCAGTTACTCATTGACGAGGATGTGCTGCAAAGTGAGATGGTGGGATGCCATCCTTGTATGAATACATCAAGTCTTCGCCTCAAAATCAAGGATTTAACGGAGAAGATTCTCCCTGCTATCCATCACGAACCTATCATCGTCCATCTGGACGAAGAATAAAAAATTTGCGAGCAAGCTTATACTTCCCTTATACTAGCGTATACCTAGCCCGTATCTTCTGTCTGCAACCTTTTGCCCTTTTCATACATATAAATGGACACACGCGGTAAAAAACAAAAACAGATTTAATATATGGCTTCAAAATTTCTCCAGGACTTTAAGAACTTCGCAATGAAGGGCAACGTTGTCGATATGGCAGTCGGTGTTATTATCGGTGGCGCTTTCGGTAAAATCGTTACATCTCTCGTACAGGATGTTATTATGCCTCCTATCGGCTTGCTCGTCGGTGGCGTGAATTTCTCTGACCTCAAAATTACTCTCAAAGAGGCTCAGGACGGTGCAGACGCTGTTACTCTTAATTATGGTAACTTCCTTCAGACTGCATTCGATTTCCTCATCATCGCATTCTCTATCTTTATGGTAATCCGTATTATCTCTAAGCTCACAGAGAAGAAGAAGGAGGAGGCTCCTGCTCCAGCAGCTCCAGAACCAAGCAACGAGGAGAAACTCCTTACAGAGATTCGTGATTTGCTCAAGAATAAGTAATCTGGATTTTCTCAATTATCTCAATATAGCGCAGGCCGGTCCCAAATCGGCTTGCGTTTCTTTTTTACTCCATCAGCATAGCATAATAGTATATGTTAATAAATCAAAAAAACTTTAGTATCTTTGCCACCGGGTATAAACTGATGTATGGCAAACTACTTTTTAAATATATGGAGATATCTGTCCCTATGTAGCCTGTTGCTGCTGTCTCTTTTCTCTTGTTCTACACCCGTGGAATATGCCCCAGTCACCGAGGAGGAAAGAAAAGCAGCGGAAGCTGAGTTCAAAGGCGCATCGCAACCAGAAATAGAGCGCTATGCCTGCGACACCATCAGTTCTATCTCTGTCAAGAATGTCATCGCTTCACGTCTCATAGCCTCTTCTTATCGCCACGCATCTCGTTTCTCTGATGCTATATCCCAATGTCAGATGACTTTCGCCTTGGCTCAGGCTATTAGCGATACCATAGAGATGACTAAGGCCTTGAATGACTTGGCTACTAACTTCCGCCGCATAGGTTCTTTGGGCGAGGCAACGCAATACCACTACAAGGCCCTTCAGTTGGCTGATGAGTTTTCTGATAAGTCTAGTAGCGCTGCCCGAAAGAATAAGACTATAGCTTTTAATGGTATCGGTAATATAGACCTCACTCTTAAATACTACGAGGAGGCTAAGTATTATTTCCGCGAAGCTATGGTTATCGAGACTTCTCTCGGTAGCGACCTCGGCCAGGCTATCAACCTCGCTAATATCGGTTCTATATTCAGCTATGAGGAGCAGTATGACTCTGCTTTCGCATACTATTGCCACTCTATGGCACACAATAAACGGGCTAATTCTACCGTGGGTATCTCTCTATGCTATAACGCGCTGGGCGAAATATATGAGAAGCGCGAAATGATTGATTCTGCCCGCGTCCAGTACCAGTTAAGCTATGATATCCTTCTGAATGACCCCGACCGCTGGCATTGGCTGGTATCTTGCCTCTCTCTGGGTCGCGTCGAAATGCTCTTGGGTAATAAGCAAAAGGCTGCTGAGTTGCTTTCTGATGCCTATAGGGTGGCTATCGAGATTGATGCTCCCGAACAGGCTGAGACTGCTTGCGCTCTTCTAGCTCAATACGAACAGGGTAACAATAATCCTACTCGTGCCTTGAATTACCTCCAGCAGTCTAAGGAGTTCTCTAATCGTGTGCAGAATGAACGCCAGAATAATAGTTTCTTGAATACTCGTGTCAACTACGAGCGCGAGAAGGGTGCCCGCGAGGTGCAGCTCATTGCTGAAGAGAAGGCTCGTAACGAACGTGTGCATTATATCACTATCGTGGGTATCAGTATCTTCGCCGTTCTTCTCTTGATAATCATTTCTCAGTCTTTTACTATGCTGAGGATTCAGCGTCAACGTAACGAGGAACTGAAGGAGACGAATGATACTAAGGATAAATTGTTCTCGGTTATTTCTCACGACCTCAAGAATCCTGCTATAGCTCAATGTAATGCTCTCCAGCTTCTCGCTACTTATGGGGAGTCTCTCCCTAAGGAACAGCTGAAGAAAACTTACTCGGATTTGCATAAGTCTGCTGTCGTACAGGTCGATTTGCTCAATAACCTCCTCAACTGGACTCGCCTCCAGATGGGCCGTATGCAGTTCGAACCTTCAAAGATGGATATCTGTGGCACGGTAACTGATGTTACGGAGTTCCTCGCTCTTCAGGCTAAGGCTAAGGATATATCATTTGTCATCCCTGATGCAAAAGGTATTTTCATCTTCGCCGATAATAATATGGTATCAATCATCGTGCGTAATATAGTATCGAATGCTATCAAATTCTCTCACAAGGGTGGTTCTATATCTTTCGACTACGAGGTGTCTGGTAATATGGTAGTCCTTGTTATAGCCGATAAGGGTATCGGTATGCCGCCTGATATGCTGGAGAGTATTTTCACTAAGGGGCATTCTCGCTCTATGAAGGGTACCGCAGGCGAACAGGGTAGTGGCCTTGGCCTTGCCGTCTGCCTCGATATGGCTAAGGCTAATAAGGGTAAAATAGAGGGCACTAGTACCCAGGGCGTCGGAACTACCTTCAGAATATATCTCCCTAAAGCATAACGAATAATAATAACCCAACGCATAAGGACAATTCTTAATTGCCAATTGCCTATTCTCAGTAAATAAGATGATAGACATAATTATAGTAGATGATCACGATTTGTTCCGTATGGGAACAACAATGGTCCTCGGTTCGCAACCTGAGTATAACGTGGTGGCTCAAGCCGCTTCTGGAGAGGAGTTTTTCTCTAAACTGGATTCATTGGATAAGGAACCTGAACTGGCTCTCCTCGATATCATCCTCCCAGATATCAGTGGCGTGGATATCGCTAGGAAATTACGCGCCGAACACCCGAATATACAGATTCTTATGCTCTCTGCCGAGTCTTCTGAACCTACTATATTGAGTCTTACCGAAATAGGCGTAGAGGGTTTTGTGAGTAAGAATGCCCCAACCGATGAATTGCTGACGGCTATAAATACGATAGTTAATGGGGGTACTTATTTCGCTAAGGATATCGCACGTTTGATTCGCGATGTCTGTAACTCTTCTGAATTGCACATCGACCTCAGTGAGCGCGAAAAAATAATTATCCGTCTGTGTTGCGAGGGCTTGCGCGCTAAGGATATCTCAGACCAGCTGAATATCTCTATCCGTACCGTCGAGTCTCATAAGACTAATATCTTTACAAAGTTGGGTATCAATAACAATGTGGCATTGGTAAGATACGCTATCCGCAGAGGTATCCTCCAACTGTAGTCAAAGGTCCCAACGTCTGTCTTTTTTCTTCTTTGTCCGTTCATCCAAAATAAAAAAATTACGATGAACAAGGACTCTCATTGGACGCACATCGGACGCATATAGGACTTATATAGGACTTTCAAACTACCATCCGTAGTCCTAGTATTATTCTTTCCTCTGCTTACTCACAAATAAAACTTTTATATCTTTGTAGACATATAACTACATAATATTTATGTCGTAATAGATTTTGGTATGAATAAACTATTGTTGTCGTTTGCAATTGCGTGCGTTGCAATGTTGGTTGGTTGCAGCAGAGAAGGGAATCCTCGTGAACGTTATCTGATTACAGATAATTGGTATTTCCAGTTGGGCGATTCTGCAAACGCTTGTCTGGAGGAGTATGATGATAGCGACTGGCGACAATTGAATTTGCCTCACGACTGGGCAATAGAGGGTGACTTTTCCGAGGATAATCCTTCAGGTACAGGTGGCGGAGCCCTCCCTGGCGGTATCGGCTGGTATCGTAAGCACCTTAGAATTTCATCGGCTGATTTGAAAAAGCATATCCGAATCGGCTTCGATGGTGTCTATATGAATTCTACCGTATATGTCAATGGCGAAAAGGTGGGTTATCGCCCTTATGGCTATATCTCTTTCGAATATGATATTACTAAGTATCTTCACTCTGGCGATAATGTCATAGCTGTTAGGGTGGATAACAGTGATCAGCCTAACTCGCGCTGGTATAGCGGTTGCGGTATCTACCGTAATGTGTGGCTGAATAAGGTTTCTGATATCCACGTCGACTTGTGGGGTACTTTCATATATACCGCTATGGTCAACGAGCAAAAGGCTGATATGAAGGTGCAGGCTGATATCGTCAACGAATCTTCTGATAAAGTCAATGTCGAGGTTCGCCAGACTATAGTCAGTGCAGAGGGCGAGGTCGTTACGTCTACTAGTAGCTCTCATAATATTGAGCCTGAGGCTAAGGTTACCGTCTCTCATTCTATGGCTATCCCCGACCCTCATCTCTGGAACCTCGATGATACTTATAGATATAAGGTCATAACTGAGGTCTATAACAATGAGGAATTGAAGGATTCTTATGTATCCCCATTCGGCGTGCGTACTTTCTACTTCAATGACGCAAAGGGTTTTATCCTTAATGATTCTATCGTAAAGATTAATGGCGTATGCCAGCACCATGACTTGGGATGTCTCGGCGCAGCTGTCAATAGAAGAGCTATCGAGCGCCAACTCCAGATATTGAAGGAGATGGGTTGTAATGGTATCCGATGCTCTCATAACCCTCCGTCTCCTGAGTTGCTCGAACTTTGCGATTCTATGGGCTTTGTCGTTATGGATGAGGCGTTCGATATGTGGCGTCGCAAAAAGACTCAGAAGGATTATGCTCGTTTCTTCGATGAATGGCATGAGCGTGACCTGACCGACCTCGTGAAGCGCGACCGTAACCACCCAAGTATCTTTATGTGGTCTATAGGTAACGAGGTGCTTGAACAGTGGACTGATGCTAATGCAGATACTTTGGATCTCGCCGCAGCTAATCTTATCTTGAATATGAAGCGCGACCCTTCTTCTTTGTCTCAGGATGGGGAGTTGAGTGTCAATAGCTTGCTATGCCAGCATTTGTGCGATTTGGTCCGAAGCGTTGACCATACTCGCCCTATCACTGCTGGAAATAATGAGCCTAATCCTGGCAACCACCTCTTTAAATCTGAAGCGTTGGATATCATCGGATTCAATTATCATAACGATTGGATTCCTGATGTGCCTGCTAATTTCCAGCATAAGCCTTTCATCATTACCGAGAGTGTGTCGGCTTTGATGACTCGTGGTTACTACCTTATGCCTAGCGACCAGGAGTTGCTGTGGCCTGTACGTTGGGATATTCCTTTCTTTGACCCTTCTTTCTCGTGCCCGTCATACGACAATTGTCACGCTCCTTGGGGTAGTACCCACGAGGAAACTCTGGCTATCGTGAAAAATAATAGTTTCGTAAGCGGACAGTATATATGGACTGGTTTCGACTATATAGGCGAACCGACTCCTTATGGTTGGCCAGCACGTTCTTCTTATTTCGGTGTAATAGACCTCGCTGGTTTCCCTAAGGATATCTACTATATGTACCAGAGTGAGTGGACAAACAAGGGTGTGCTCCATTTGTTCCCTCACTGGAATTGGCGCGAGGGCCAGGAGGTGGATATGTGGTGCTACTATAATGACGCTGATGAGGTCGAACTCTACATAAATGGTGAGTCGCAGGGCGTAAAGAGAAAGGAACCTGATACATTCCACGTAATGTGGCGCGTCATGTACGAACCTGGCGAAGTGAAAGTCGTGGCTAGAAGAGGTGGCGATATAGTACGTGAGACCATACGTCGTACCGCAGGAGAACCATTCACTATAAGGCTTACTCCTGACCGTACTACTATCATCGCCGATGGTAAGGACCTCTCTTTCGTTACCGCAGAAATTGTCGATATCGATGGCAATGTTTGCCCTAACGCCGATAACGAGATCGAGTTCTTCGTCGATGGTACAGGTTTCAATGCCGGCGTAGATAATGGCTCTCCAATTTCTCTCGAGAGATTCAAGGATAACAAACGTAAGGCTTTCTACGGAAAATGTCTCTTGGTCCTCCAGAGTAATGGCGAACTGGGTAATATCCGAATAGTCGCAAGTTCCGAGGGATTGGAGGATTCAGAAACTACAATCCATTGCTTGCCAAGTAATATGCAAGGCAGGAATTAGAACAATTATGTGCGGATTGTCTACTATTTAATCGCGGAACTTCTTAAAAAAGAAGAAATTTCGGGTTGTATATTGTTTCACATGAAAAATGTATTTACCTTTGCGACTCGAAAAATTATAATTTAGACAAAAATGAAACAAGGAATCCATCCAGAGAACTATCGTTTGGTAGCCTTCACAGACATGTCTAACAACGAGACTTTCATCGTTCGTTCGACAGCTGCAACTAAAGACACTATCGAAATCGACGGTGTTACTTACCCACAGGTAAAGCTTGAAATCTCAAGCAGCTCACACCCTTTCTATACAGGTAAGATGAAGCTTGTTGACACAGCAGGTCGTGTTGATAAGTTCATGAGCCGTTACCAGAAGCACTTCGAGAATCGTAAGAAGTAATTTGTCGCGTACTAGTTACGCTGCAGTGTTTTCTTCATTCTCAGCCATGTGAGTGGTGAGACGACGAAATAAAAAGCGACAGAAACTTTAATGGTTGATGTCGCTTTTTGTTGTTTATGCTATTTTTGAAATAATCAGACTAATCATCAATAATTTTTAGATGGCAACCGTAGCATTTCATACATTAGGATGTAAATTGAATTTCAGTGAGACTTCGGCTATGAGCAGAAAAATGCAGGCCGTAGGGTACGAGCGCGTGGAGTTTGATGAGGTGTCTGATATGTATGTCATAAATACTTGCTCTGTTACTGAGGAGGCAAACAAAAAATGTAGACAGATGATTAAGCGCTGCATCAGACTTAATCCTAAAGCCTATATTGTTGTCACTGGTTGCTATGCACAGCTCGAGGCTCAGCAGGTAGCAGATATCGAGGGCGTAGACTTGGTACTGGGCTCTAATGAAAAAACCGATATCTTGGAGCATATAGATTCTAGCCTCGAAAAAAGTGAACAGACGGTAATACACGTCGGAGCTATATTGAAGGATAAGACTTTTAAGCCTAGTTTCTCGTCGGGTGATAGAACACGTACCTTCTTGAAAGTTCAGGATGGGTGTGACTATTTCTGTACCTATTGCACTATTCCTCTAGCTAGAGGCGCATCACGAAGCGCATCTTTGGCAGATACTTTGGCTGAGGCACAGAGGGCGGCTCATCTAGGTGCTAAGGAAATAATTCTTACTGGAGTCAATATCGGAGATTTCGGACATAGAAATGGTGAGTCTTTCTTGCAGTTGGTTGAGGGCTTGGATAGTATAGAGGGGGTAGAGCGATACAGGATATCTAGTATCGAACCGAATCTCTTGACTGAGGAGGTTTTGCAGTATGTCTCAAAGAGTAAGAAATTTATGCCGCATTTTCATATCCCTCTTCAATCGGGGTGTGATGAGGTCCTGAAACTTATGCACAGACGATATGATACGTCTTTTTTCAGGGCTAAGGTCAATAGAGTAATAGAGCTTATTCCTAATGCTTTTATCGGCATAGATGTTATAGTGGGTACGAATGGTGAGACTCAGGAGTATTTCGAGCAGACGGTTAAGTTCCTTGAGGAGATACCTTATGCTTTCCTTCATGTTTTTACCTATTCTGAACGCCCGAATACTATGGCACTGAAAATTAAACCTGTAGTAGAGAATGGTGAACGCCATAGAAGAAATGAGGTCTTGCAGAAATTGTCTCATAAGAAACACGAGGATTTCTTGCGACGTTTTATCGGTGAGGAAATGAATGTTTTGGTGGAGAGCGGAAATCATAATGGGTTGATGTACGGATTCACCGAGAATTATATAAAGGTAGGGGTTCCTTATGATGAGGCTTTGGATAATACCATAATTAAGGTACGACTCACAGAGGATAACTTGGTTGATTTAATGAAATAGTATATAGTATGGATTACAAGATATTATCTCAGCAGGTGGCAGAGCTTGCAAAGGAGGTCGGCGCAAAACTTATGCAGTATCGAAAGGAGAATGCAGTACAGGTTGAAGTTAAGGGTAAGCACGATTTTGTGACTCAGATGGATAAGTATTCAGAGAAATTACTCGTCGAAGGCTTGTCTAAATTGTTGCCGGAGGCTGGCTATATTGCAGAAGAGGGTACTCGTACTGATAGGGGAGAGAAATATAATTGGATTATCGACCCAATTGATGGTACGACTAATTTCATTCATGGCGTACCTCCTCACGCTATCAGCATAGCTTTGATGGAAAATGACAAAATTGTCGTAGGTGTTATCTATGAGCTATGCGGTAAGGAACTTTTTTCGTCTAGTCTTGGTGGCGGCGCCTATTTGAATGGAGAGCAGATTTATGTATCTAAAACTCCTACTGTGGGCGACTCTTTAGTGTCTACAGGATTCCCTTATAGTAATTTTGAGAGAATGCAGCAGTATATGAAACTGTTTATGCACCTGACTCATAATTCTGCAGGTTTGAGAAGACATGGTTCAGCTGCAACAGATTTGGCTTATGTCGCTGCTGGCCGATTTGATGCTTTCTTCGAGTATGATCTTAAGCCTTATGATGTTGCTGCAGGTGTATTGCTTGTTACTGAAGCTGGTGGTAAGGTGGCAGATTTTGCCGGTGGGGAAAACTATATTTTTGGCAGAGAGATAGTAGCTACTAATGGTATTATCTTCGATGAGTTTATGATTCCTACTAAGGCGGCTTTTGACAAATGATGAAAATTGCTGTCGTCATATTGAATTGGAATGGTAGAGCATTACTTGAGAGATATATTCCTCAAGTGGTGGAATCTACTACTTATGCTGGTGCCGATATTATAGTCGCGGATAATGCCAGCGAAGACGACAGCGTACTCTATATGCGTTCTGCTTGGTCTGTATGTAAGTTGATATTGCTCGAAAAGAATTATGGCTTTGCCGGAGGGTACAATAGAGCTATTGCACAGCTGGGTGACTATGATGCCGTTGTGTTGCTTAATTCTGATGTAGCACCTGCCAAAGGTTGGCTTGAACCTATGGTGGAACTGATGGAGACTGATGAGATGGTCGTTGCTTGTGGTCCGAAGATAAAGGATGATAAAGACCGTAAGATGTTCGAATATGCTGGTGCAGCTGGTGGTTTTGTGGATATGTACGGGTATCCATACTGTAGAGGCAGAGTTTTCGAGAAGGTAGAGGAAGATTTGGGTCAATATGATTCTAATGCAGATTGTTTGTGGGTAAGTGGTGCCGCACTTATGGTCAGAAGGAAGGAATACATAGAGTGTGGTGGACTGGATGAAGAGTTTTTTGCTCACATGGAGGAGATTGACTTGTGCTGGCGCCTGAGGAATATGGGGCATAGAATAGTTTGCGTAGCAGAAAGCGAAGTCTTTCATTTGGGCGGAGCGACATTGAATAGTGCCAATCCACGTAAGACATACCTCAACTTCCGAAACAATCTTTGGATGATGATAAAGAATCACACTAGTAAGTTATGGTGGTTGATTCTATTCCTAAGAATGGTTTTGGATGGGGTCGCTGGATTTAAATTTGTATTGAGTGGTCAGGTTTCGCATTGTTGGGCTATCATTAAGGCTCATATAGATATGTGGAGGTCTCTCAGGAAAATGCTCGCTAAGAGACGAGAGATACAATCTAATGTTAGGGAAAAAGGAATGCTCCCAGAAATACTTCAAGGTAGTATTGTCTGGAAGCATTATGTCATGAGGAGTATGTAGGTTATTTTACATAGTTGACCTCCATATTCAGCTCTATGCCGAATTTCTCTTTTATATCGGATATTATTGTTTCTGCTAAGTTGAGTATGTCATCAGCTGTTGCTTCACCATTATTTACTAAAACTAATGGTTGGATATGGTGCACTGCAGCGCGACCCAATGATTTGCCCTTCCACCCACATTGTTCTATCAGCCAGGCTGCTGGTATTTTTATGTCTCCATTTACTAAGGGGTAGGATGGGATATTAGGGTATTTATTTTTTAGATTATCGAACATCTTAGCGGGTATTTCTGGATTCTTGAAGAAACTTCCTGCATTACCTTGAACCTTAGGGTCAGGTAGTTTATTGTTGCGTATGTTGATAATCTCTTCGCGGACAGCCTGGATTGTATTACACCCTCGTTTCGCCATTGCCTCCCGTACTGGCGAATAGGTTATATTTATTTCAGGATGCTTGTTAAGCCTGAAAGTAACGTGTGTTATTATTGCATCACCCTTGAACTGGCTCTTGAATATGCTGTCACGGTATCCGAACTGACATTCAGCACGAGATAGATTGAAGGTCTTGCCACTTGATACGAACACTCCTTCAACACATAAGATACTGTCCTTGGCCTCAGCTCCGTATGCTCCGATGTTCTGTACAGGGGAAGCGCCTACTGTACCAGGAATAAGTGAAAGATTCTCAATCCCCCCCCAATTATTGTCTACAGTATATTCAACGAAAGAGTCCCAGTCTTCGCCTGCACCTGCTTTTATTGTGATGTAGTCATCATCTTCGGCAATAATGTTTATCCCTTTGACATTAGGTCGTATGATGGTTCCGTTATACTGCTTGTCAAAAAGAATATTGTTGCCTCCTCCGAGTATGTAATACTTGGAAGATCGAAGCTCTGGGAGAGCACTTATGACATCTTCAAACGTGGTGCATTCTATATATTTATCGGCAATTGAATTAATACCGAAAGAATTATGTGCTTTTAAGGAAACCTTTTGTGTTGTATTCATCGTATAGAACTTTTGCTATTGTTGGTGAGAGCAACATTAGTAATTTACAGTTCGCAAAGATGCATTTTTTATTCAAATATTAGAGTAGAATCTTCTAAATAGGTGATAAATAGGGGAAAATATTTTTTTATGTGAATAATTATTGTCAACTTTGAACTTTGTAATATATACAATACTAAGTTAAGAAATAAATAATAAACTACATATTAGAAAGATGTCTAAGCCATTTATATATATATTGTTGCTATTTTTGGCAATGAGTCAAGTGGTGAGTGCACAGTATAACTCCTACCAAGGCCGTCGAAAGGTGCCAAGAATCCTCGAGGGTATGCATGTTTATGCAAAGGTTGGCCCTAATATTTGGGTCGGTGACTTGGTAGATAAGGGAAGATATCGTGTAGGTTTGTCTCTTGGTGCTGAGCGTGAGGTGTTTAACTGGATGTCAGCTCAACTTGAGTTTGATGGCGGGTTCCTTCATGGTTATATGACTCAGGGCGCAGATTTGGACTTCAAGACATTTTTTGTAGACGTCAATGCTGGTGCAAAGATTTCCATCCTTGATCTCGTTCAGGGTTACTATTCAGATCGTGTCATCGTACCTTATGGCGCCATTGGTGGTGGTCTTATGTTCTTCCATGCGAAGAAGACAGCACACATGTTGTATGATAAGGAGGATCCAATGAACAACTGGCAGGATGTTGATAATGGTTGGGATACAGCACCTTTCATATGGGGAGCAATTGGCTGTAAGTATCGTATTACTCCTGTTTGGACTGCTTTTGCTGAAATTCGTCCATATGCTTTGTTGTCCGATGATGTAGATGCCCATACTGGCTTCAGAGATGATTTAGGTTGGCATGAAAGTAAGAGTAACGACTATATGTACAACATGATGTTCGGTATGAGCTATAGAATTTCTCACCAGATGTTCTATACTACCAATAAGTACAACCGTCGTAACTACGTGAAGAACAAGAAACTCTTCAAGCGTAACGCACAAGACCGTCCAAGAAGACGATAAGCGTAAAATCACGTTGATGATTAAGAGGAATAGTCAATTTCCTATTACAATATTGGCGATTGTTACATTTGTAACAGTCGCCTTTGTTGGTTGTAAGAGCCGTAGCCCTCAGGCCGGATTAGCTGCTTATTCTATTGGAGAGTATGATCGTGCAGAAAAAATATTGTATAAGCACGCAAAAAGTGCCGACAATAAGTATGACCGGGCTCAATACAATTTTTACCTAGGTGATTGTTATCGACTCAAAGGTCTTTATAATAAAGCAGTCGGAGCATATAAACAAGCAGTAAAATTCGGATATAAAGATGCAATTGTACAATTGTATCTTGGTGACTGTTATCGTCAGACTGGTAGATTCGATGAAGCTGCCGAATCGTACGAATTGTATTTAAGACAGAGGAAGACAGATAATAGGGCTCAGTACGGACTCCAGTCATGTGCTTTGGCAAAGGAGAATTCTTCTAAGCTTATGCCCGACAATAAAAGTGGTGCTGCAGTAGATACTGGGTACCAGTTGGTTTTAATGAAACCATTCAATTCGAAATTTTCTGATTTCTCGCCTGCTTATGTTGGGGATGACTATGAGGTAGTTTATTTTACTAGCATGCGTACTGCAAAGCGAAGACGTAAGGTTAATCGTATTACAGGTCAGGGTAATAGTACTATATATGTTAGCAAGTACGATGGAGGTGATGAATGGACTGTTCCAGAGGCTCTCCCTGAGCCTTGGGGGTCCAAGATAGATGATGGTACACCTAATTTCTCTTCTGATGGTAAGACGATGTACTTTACTCGTTGCCCATATAATAAGGCAAATTTTGCTAATGATCCCAAAGAGAGCAATAAGGTTGAGAATGTAGCAGAAGCTTATGAGGTAACTCGCTCTGGCGGTAGATGGGGTGAACCGGTGAGAATTATTCCTGGAGGAGATTCTACTATGATGGTTGCGCATCCTGCTATTAGCCCTGATGGTTCTACTCTCTATTTTGTCAGTGACGCTCCGGGAGGTATAGGTGGTAAGGATATCTGGCTAACTCGTAAGACTAAGGAAGGGTGGTCTAAGGCTGAGAATGCAGGAGCCATGGTTAATACGAAGGGTGACGAGATGTTTCCTTATGTTCGCGATAACGGTGACTTGTATTTTTCGTCAAATGGTCATATAGGTTATGGCGGATTGGATATTTTTGTCGCTAAGCCTACAGCTACTGGTCGATTGGATGTGAAGAACCTAGGTCTGCCGTTTAACTCTATGGGCGATGATTTCGGAATCGTATTCCAAGGCAATAAAGAGAAAGGATTATTATCTAGTAATAGAGGTAATAGTAAAGGAATTGATCATATCTATGCATTTGAGTTGCCAGATGTATTGTTAACTATGTCTGGACAGTTGACAGATGAGAAAGGTAATTTGGTCAATAAAGCATTCGTAAGGATCGTCGGTTCAGATGGGACGAACGTCAAGCTGCATCCTAATGATGATGGAAAATATGGACTTACGTTGGAAAGAGAGACTGATTACATCATCCTTTGTGGTGCGCCAGGTTATGAGAATCAGAAGGTTGAGTTAACTACAAGAGGCAAGAATAGAACTGAAAAACTTTTGTTATCCGTGAAACTCAAGCAGTGCATCCCTTAAATTATGTTAAATACATTGAGTGCCTCAAGGTTTTTTGACTATAAAACCCTAATTTTGTGATGTGAGTTAGCATAACCACGATTATCAAATTAAACTAAGCATATGATTAAACTGCAATTTGCATGTTTCCTAATTACAGGTTTCATTCTCGTTCGTTACACGCGATTATCCCGAATCTGCCCAACAGCCAATACTTCCGCTGCATTTAGGCTTTTGTTGTGCGTATCTTTCATTGAGACTATTTTTGACATGGTGACGGCCTATTCCGTCAATAGTCACTCCGTCCCATTGAGACTTAATGATTTGTTTCATTGCCTGTTTTTATTGTCGATAGATGCTTTAATGTATTGTGCCTATGTCTATTTTTTGTCATCGTTGCCTAATGTCAAATCTTATAAATGGAATAGAAGAATAGTCCGTGTACTTTTTATACTAAATATGGTAGTCGTCACTCTCACTATGCCTTTACTGGAATATGCGCAAGGTGAGTCTACTGCGTACTCTATCGGAGTCCCTGTATACGCTTGTTTCGTGATGGCTCTTTTCTATGTTATTCTTCTCGCTTCTATGCTCGTCTCTAATTGGAGTAAAGCTTCGGGCCCTCAAAGGGAGAATTCTATTACTATCATTTTAGCAATGGGTTTGGTTGCGATTGTTCAGTTTATCTTCCCAGAGACCCTGATAACAGCTCTTGTCCCAGCATTTATTTCAATGGCGTCATATGTTAACCAAGAGGATCCTCTTCGTCTCAAGTACAATATGGAGAAAGAGCAACTTCGAAAAGAACTCAACAGCATAAATGAGTCGATAACTAGTAGACAGGACGATCCTAGTATCAATTATGTTATTGATGTTGATGTAGTAGGTCAAGATGCTCCATTGCAGCTCAATTGTGCAAATGTATTGTTTGTGGAATCTGATAGGAACTATGTAAATATCAAAATGCTTGAGGACGGAGTTTTAAAGGAGTTGCAATTGCGCGATACTATGAAGTCTTTTGAAGAGAGGGTATTATATCGTACTGATCTTATGAGAGTTCATCGTGCTTTCATTATTAATATTTCTAAGGTCTGTCACGTTGAAGGTAATCTAGTGACTTTAGATGGCTGTGAACGACGAATTCCTGTTTCTAGGTCTTATCGTAGAGATTTTATGGATATTATATCTTAGTTTTGCTATACTTTCTCTCGTTTGTCAAAGTGGGTACTATTATACTATTTTTAGGCTCATTTGCTTTCAGTCCTAGAAAAAAGCAGTAACTTTGGGTATGTTAAATAAATAAATATGGACATAATAGGTAAGCTTTACAGAAAAGGTCAAGTGCAGAGTCGTGGCGCTAATGGCTTTCAGTTCAGAGAATTCATTATTGAGGTAACTAACCCTCAAAACCCTCAGTGGAATAACTATGTACCATTCCAGGCTTCAGGTAATAGTCTTAACCTTGTGGATAATTTCAACGAGGGCGACGAACTAGTCGTTACTTTTGATATCAGAGGTCGTATGTGGACTAACCCTCAGGGCGAAGAGCGTTGCATTATGAACCTTAATGCTTGGCGTATCAATAGATACGATCCAGCGATGGCCATGCAGCAAGGTGGCATGAATGTTCCTCAACAGGGAGCATACCAGCAGCCAATGGGTAATTTCGCACCTCAGCAAGCTTATCAGCAGCCATTCGCTCCTCAACAGGCTCCTGCTTCACAGCCTATGCAGCCATCTCAAGCATCTGTTGGGTTCACGCCTGGTGCTAATCAGGGCGCAGATGGACTTCCATTCTAATCGAATCTCCAATATCAATATATAAAAAGCGCGGTATCCATCAGATGCCGCGCTTTTTTTGCTTATTACTTTGTCGATTATAGCATAATCGAAGGAGCGAACTCTCGTAGATTGTAATGTGATGCCATAACCTCGCCGTATGCTCCCGCTGAACGGATAGCAATGAGATCGCCTCGTTTTGTCTTGTTGAGAACTATCTCCTTACCAAAACAGTCGCTCGATTCACATACTGGACCTACTACGTCATACTTGTCTGTAGCCTCTGTAGATGTGATGTTCTCAATCTTGTGATACGCATGGTAGAGTGCTGGTCTGATAAGATCATTCATACCTGCATCCACAATGGCAAACTTCTTATGCTGACCCTCTTTCACGTAAAGAACCTTGGTGATGAGTGAACCACACTGAGCTACAATAGCGCGACCAAGCTCAAAATGTAATTCTTGACCGTTGCGAAGCTCTAGGAACTTGTGGAAAATATCGAAGTAATTACCAAAATCTGCGTGTGGTCGCTCGTCTGGATGCTCGTAGTCAATACCTAAACCACCGCCTACATTCACACTCTCTATTTTTATCTTCTTTGCCTCAAGATTCTTCTGTATCTCGTTGATACGCGTGCAGAGCACCTTGAATACATCGAGATCTGTAATCTGTGAACCGATATGGAAGTGAATACCTTTAAGGTGTACGTTCTTCATAGCAGCCACTTTCTCGCAGATGCTCTCTACTTCCCAAAGACCAATGCCGAATTTGTTCTCTTCCATACCTGTAGTAATGTATGAATGAGTATGGGCATCTACATTAGGATTGATTCGCAATGCTACGTTTGCTGTCTTGTTGAGCTCGCCAGCCAATTCGTTTATAATCTCTAGCTCTGGAAGTGACTCTACATTGAAACATTGTATGCCTGCTTCTAGACCTAGTTTAATTTCCCAGTCAGCCTTGCCTACTCCAGCAAATACAATCTTATTTGCCTCAAAACCGTTCTCAAGGGCGCATTGTACCTCATTGCCGCTTACACAGTCAATACCTAGTCCAGCCTCACGAATTTCGTTGAGGACAAGTGGATTGGCGTTAGCCTTTACAGCGAAGTGTACGTGATAGCCATACTGACGCTGCTTCTCTGTTACGAGAGAGAGAGTCTGCTTCAGAATCTCCCTGTCGTAATAGTAGAATGGTGTCTTCTGACTTTGAAATTTATTTATTGGGAAAGCCATATAATACTATTTTTATTAGAACAACTTCTCGCTCAGGAGTCGCAACGCCTTAACCTTGTCTGCTGCGTCAATGAGGATTGAGATATTGTGTGATGAACCACCGTAAGAAATCATACGGATTGGAATTGTGTCAAGTGCCTCAACAACCTTGCTTGCGTAACCTACGTTCGACGAACGGAAGTCTCCAGCAATACAGATGATAACCTGATCCTTGTCTACCTCTACAGTGCCGTACTTCTTGAGATCATCAACAATATCATCAAGGTGACGTGTGTTGTCAATAGTTACCGAGAGACCAACTTCTGATGTAGAAATCATATCAATAGGTGTCTTGTAGCTCTCGAAAATCTCAAATACCTTACGGAGGAACCCATAAGCGAGGAGCATACGACCACTCTTAATCTTGATAGCTGTGATGGCATCCTTGGCAGCTATGGCAGCTATGCGGTTCTCGCACTGATGTGATGAGATGAGCGTACCCTTTGCCTTAGGATCCATGGTGTTGAGGAGTCGAACTGGGATATTGTTTATCTTTGCTGGAAGAACGCAAGTAGGGTGAAGAATCTTTGCACCGAAGTATGCGAGTTCAGCAGCTTCGTCAAATGACAACTCATCTACTGGCTTCGTACCCTCTACAAAACGTGGGTCGTTATTGTGCATACCATCAATATCTGTCCAGATTTGAATCTCGTCTGCAAGAAGTGCTGCACCAATGAGTGATGCTGTGTAGTCTGAACCACCACGCTGTAGGTTGTCTACCTCACCAAATGCGTTGCGGCAGATATATCCTTGTGTAATGTATATCTCTTGATCTGGATTCTTCTCAAGAAGTGCAGTGAGGTTCTCACGGATATATGCTGTATCAGGCTCGTTGTTCTTGTCAATACGCATATAGTCAAGTGCTGGAAGTAAGCATGACTTTATTCCGCGCTCCTGAAGATAGAGGTTGAACATACCTGTTGAGATAAGCTCTCCTTGCGAAAGGATTACTTTCTCTTCGAATACTGTGAAGATGCTGTTTGTGAATGACTTGATGTAGTTGAAGTGCTCACGGATAAGAGCAAGACCCTTTGCCTTGTACTCTTCTGTAGAGTAGAGCTCGTTGACATCCTTAGTGTACTTAACTTCAAGTCTGTTTACTACCTCGTTGGCACCATCGTTGTTCTTTTTGTAAAGATAGTTCGAAATCTCAACAAGACTGTTGGTTGTACCACTCATCGCACTGAGCACTACAAGGTTAACCTGACCGTCTAGTACAAGGTCAGCTACACTCTTCATTCTTTCGGCACTTCCTACAGATGTGCCGCCAAACTTCATTATCTTCATATTCTAAGGTATATTGTCGTGAAATATTTAACTCAATATGTAAAATTATATACGCAAAGTTAAGCGTTTGTTGCTTTACTTGTGTATTAATTTTCTTAAAAATCTCATAAATACGTATTTTACTGATGATATAATACTCTTACTATGAGAAGAATAAGCCACAAATGACTACTGCTGCAACTATTCCGGCCAAATCTGCAAAGAGTCCGCAGCCTACAGCGTGGCGCGTATTCTTGATTCCAACAGACCCGAAATATACGGCTAGGATGTAAAAGGTAGTGTCTGCCGCCCCTTGAAACAGGCATGAGAGTCGACCAACAAAGGAGTCTGCACCGTATGTATTCATACTCTCTATCATGAACCCTCTGGCTCCTGAACCGCTCAATGGCTTCATAAAGGCTGTCGGAAGTGCGTCCACAAACCTGGTGTCTGTCGTAAATAATCCGACTACCCATCTGATTCCATCTATCATTATGTCTAATGCTCCACTGGCACGGAAGAGACCTACTGCTACCAAAATGGCTATCAGAAATGGTATAATCTGTATCGCAGTTGAGAATCCTTCTTTCGCACCTTCAATAAATGCATCATATACATTCACTTTGCGGAATAATCCCAAGAGAACGAAACATAATATAATTGATAGTAGAATTAATGCTGATGAAACGTTACTTATATACTCTACTTTTGATGGCTCTAGTCCGCTTATGCAATATAATAAAATTGCGACCAACAAGGACACTCCCCCTATATAGGCTAAGACTACCTTGTTGATAAGATTAATCTTCTGTACTATCGCCGTTGCTATCAATCCAGCCATAGTAGAGAAGAATGTGGTGATTAATATAGGTAGGAAAACATCTGTCGGATTTGCCGCCCCACATTGAGTCCTGTATGCAATTATGGATATAGGTATTAATGTCAATCCAGATGTGTTGAGCACTAGAAACATTATCTGTGCATTCGTTGCAGTATCTTTTTTGTCGTTAAGCTCCTGCATCTCTTTCATTGCTCTTAGCCCCATTGGGGTTGCGGCATTGTCCAGACCAAGCATATTGGCCGATAGATTCATGACAATACTGCCAAAGGATTTGTGCCCTTTGGGTATTCCTGGGAATATCTTTACAAAGAATGGCGATACTATACGTGATAGTGCTCCCACGGCACCACTTTTCTCTCCTACTCTCATTATACCTAGCCACAACGATAGAACGCCAGTAAGATATAGCGATATTTCAAAGCCGTTTTTCGCACTGGAGAACGTAGAATCTACGAGCGACCCTAAAATAGAAGCGTCACCATCGATGCAGAAACGTATAAATGCTGCTGCTATGGCAATGATTACTAATGATATCCAGATATAATTGAGAACCATTTACTTGCGTGAATTTAGCACATCTCTGATAATACTAGCCTGTTCGTAATCCTCTTCGCTTATCGCCTTTTGCATCAACTCCTGCAGCGTTTTATCATCAAGCGAACTCAACGAGTCGCGATCTGTAAGATCTATGTCTTGAGCCTCTTCCTTTTCTTCCGACCTGTTATTCACCATCGTCGATGTCAATTCTTGCAGCTTCTCTAATGCTTCTTCAAATACGCTGTTGTATGTATATATAGGTGCATTGAAACGAATGGCTAACGCAACGGCATCTGATGTCCTGGAGTCAATATATATTACCTTGTCTTCTCTCTTACATACTACCTGCGAGAAAAATACTCCATTGGCACATTTGTATATTATGGCCTCTATCATCTCTATCTGGAACGAGAGAGCCATGGTCATAAATATATCGTGCGTAAGCGGTCTAGGAGAACGTAGCCCCTGAAGTCGAACTGCTATAGACTGTGCCTCTGGCAAGCCAATGATAATAGGTATCTTGCGCCCTTCTCCAGACGTTTCTCCTAAAAGGAGTGTATACATGTCTGGGTGTGACGCATTTGTGATGCCTAATACCTGAAGTTGTATTTTTGATTCTGGTTCTCCTCCCATCTATAAACAATTAAAGCTTTGGGTTATGTGTAATCTTATATTTCTCGCGAAGACGTTTTGCAAATTCCCGTTCGCGATAGGAGATTAGGTCCGACTGCAGTTGTTGTGTTGCCAACTGTCTGTCGAAACGCTGTCCTTCTGTATATTGTCCGTCTACAACAATGCAGTCCGATTTATAGCAAGGCCATAGGTAGTCGTCGTATAATCCTCCTTGTGTCTGGTCTCCTTCTATGAGTTCCACATATAGGTCTTTGTCTACAGTTTTGCCTCGTTCTATAGCACGTTTGATCTTGTCAGCATTCTTACTGTTGTCACACACGTATATTCTACCAGAGAATTTTCCATCCTTAGCATATCGCGCAGGATTCTGGGCATATAGCAGATCCATCACAGTGCTGTCATTAGCTTGATGTTTCCATACGTGTTGTATGTTCATCTCATATACCAACGGGCCATCAGTGTACTCTGCCAATGTGTATTTATATTGTGCGTTTTCTACAGGGAGTTGCTCCTTATAATAATCGCACAATGCCTTGTCGATTATCGCCGTCTTGAACTCGGCAGGAGTCTGTTGCTTTGATATGGTCGTAGCAATTTCTACCTCCGATGCCATGATCTTCTTCTCTCCTATCGTAATTATAGGCTGTTTCAGCGCATCTATCTTACTCTTCTTTTCTCCATCTGATGCACTGGAAAGAACAATATCCATTATATCGTTAAGTGTCGCAGCGTTCACAGCAGCCTTATATTTCTTTGCAGTCTGTTTGGCTATGGTGCGCGAACTTAATTCTTGTACTTTTGATGCAACCAATATCTCTCTGAACATATGGTTAAGTTGTGCCTCAGGAATGGACGTTCTTTCGTCTATATACTTTATTATGTGCAATCCGAATGGCGATATGACGATTCCCGACACATCATCTTTGTTTTTTAGGCTCAGCGCAGCCGACATAAATCCAGGTATCTGTGTGTCTTCAAATAACCAAGGCATCAGACCACCATGGGCTGCCGATTGTCCGTCATTTGAATACTTCTTGGCTAGCTCCTCAAATGACTCGCCTGCCTTTATGCAATGTAGCAGACTATCCATAAGGTGCATATCCTTTATGTTGGTCAGAGAATCTTGATTCTGACGCATAATGTGAGCCACAAGAATCTGTCTCGCTGGTTTCTCTTCGTATACCCTCATTACGTGGTAGCCGAATTGTGTGCGTATTATCTCTGATACACCACCTACAGGGGTATTGAAAGCTGCCTCCTCAAATGGTGCTACCATCTGTAGTGTAGTGAAAAACCCTAAATCTTCTTCTATCAGATCTTCCCTTCTAATCCTTTTCTTCTCCCTATGATCTCCCTTGTTGCTCGCAATTTTTAATAATGAATCTCTAATTAAGGCTATTCTATTATATGCGGCGAGAGTATCTTTAGGGGAAGCATCTGTAGCTATCGGTACCAATATGTGTGAACCATGTATACGCTTTGCAACTCGTTCTCTGACAGTATTCTTATATGCTTCTATTGCCGTAGAGTCTACAAGATATGGCGCTATTAGCTCATCTTGGTATAGCTTGCATTCTCGTTTGTATGACGAAAGTGTATCAAGCTGCATATTCCTGGCTTCTGCTACCTTGAGTTTGTAATTGACATATAGGTTGAGGTAATCCTCACGAGGAGTATAAACATTGTTGACGCGACAGTTCTTTTTGAAAACGAAATCAAATTCGTCTTTGTCGAACTGTGGCTTCTGTGCAAAAAGATTAGTAGCCACCGATGCGATGGCTACTAATGATGTTATTTTATTGAGAATTCTCATTTATATTATAGCTTAACCTCAGTTTTGGTGCCAGTGTACTTTACACTTACACCCTTGAGGCTGTTGAAGTCTTTGTACTGGTTGTTACCGTCTACAAGTACTACGTTGAACTTGCGGCTCTCAAGCATTCCCTCAAAATTGCCCTTACGGTCTGCAATAGTGAGTGTCTTAGTAGCCTCGTCATAGTGCATTGCAATAGTTGTGTAAGCACCATTCTCATAATTGTAGTTGGTATCCTCGTCTTCATATAGCTCATAATCGGCATCCTTGCCAGCAAATACCATAATAGTGAGGTTATCTGCCTTTTTTTCGGTCGACCACTGCATTACAGGACCCATTGGAACAATCTGACCACTGCAAGCAAAGAGAGGCATCTTCTCGTATGGAGCAGCAACATTGAGGGTCTCCCCGCCATTGCTGACAGCCTTGCCTGTGTAGAAATCATACCACTTTACACCGGCAGGGAAATAGACGTCAAGATTACGTGCCTTGTATGTAGCTACAGGACAAACCATAAGAGCATTTCCAAACATATACTGGTATGGTACGTTGAGCACATTCTTGTCTGCAGCAAAGTCCATCACGAGCGGACGCATGATTGTGTAGTCTTTGTGATATGTCGCACCTGCCATAGTATATATGTATGGCATCAACTGATAGCGCAATTTTGTGTAATACACGATAGATTCGTATGCTGGATGCTTAGATGGAGCAATATTCCAAGGCTCACGAAGAGGGAATTGTCCGTGCGCACGGTACAAAGGACAGAATGCTCCAAATTGGAACCAACGTGTATTGAGCTCTCTCCATTCCTTGAGGTCATCATTTTCTTTGCCTGTCTGGTCGAAGATGTTTTGTGCTCTCTCATATCGAGACTCAACACAGAATCCACCGATATCCATTGTCCAGTAAGGAACACCAGAGATGGCAAAATTCAAACCAGCCGTAACCTGAGCTCGCATATCTTCCCATCGTGTAGCAATGTCTCCAGACCATGTAGATGTGGCATTTCTCTGCTGTCCGGCAAAACCTGAACGTGTCAGGAGATATACACGGTCATTAGGGTTGGTAGCTCGCTGACCTTCATAGAAGCCTAGACCTTGCATCAAACCATAGGCATTGAAATATTTTGCAGATGGACCGAAATATGTCGGACCACATAGTGCCTTTCTGTATTCCAAATCTGTACAGTCACGTACATTAGGCTCTGAAGCATCTACCCACCAAGCATCAAATCCAAGCGAATAGAGGTGCTCATTTACCTGATCCCAGAATAATTTACGAGCGCCTGGAGCGTATGCATCATAGAATGAGCCAAGGTAACCAGGACCAATCCAGTCTTTAATCGAATCTGTAATGGCTTGCTGATACATCCAGCCGTTCTTGTCAAATTCTTTATAGTGATCAGTATTGGCATAGAACTTAGGCCATACTGAAATCATAATATGCGCATTCTGACTGTGTACTTCGTCTACCATCGCCTTGGCATCTGGGAAACGGTTCTTGTCAAATTCGTGTGAACCCCACTGGTCTTCTTCCCAGTAGCTCCAGTCTTGTACGATATTGTCAATAGGAATCTGACGCTGACGGAACTCTTTCAATACGTCAAGTAGCTCAGCCTGTGTCTTGTAACGCTCACGACTCTGCCAGTAGCCCATAGCCCACTTTGGCATAATAGTAGCCTTGCCAGTAACCTGACGATAACCCGACACTACATCGTCGGCATTCTCTCCCTTGATGAAATAGTAATCTACTGCATCTGCCATCTCACTCCAGAATGATATCTTGTTCTGTTGAGCTGCGTCAACAGGGGAAAGAACTCGTAGACCGCAGTATGATACAAAACCGTCAGGCAACCACTCTATGCGTAGTGGAACGCGCTTGTTAGCTTCAAGGTTAACGGCAAACTTATATGAGTTAGGGTTCCAAGCCGTACGCCAACGCTCTGGTACTACAAGCTCGTTGTTGATATAAATCTTCATATAACCTGCATAGTACAGGTTGAAACGGAACAATCCCGACTCTGATGGCTCAATATCACCCTCAAATAGTACGTTTGAACCGAAATATTGGAATCCGTCAGGTGTATTTACGACCTTGTCAAGATGTTTTTCTCTGTCTAGGTACTCAAAGTAGAGTGAATCCTCACGACGTACAAGTGTCTCACCTTGCGCAGGCTTGTATGTTCCTGTAATGGCACCCTCTTTGCCGTCTTTGTCATATAGCTTGAAAACCTTGCCTAACTGCTGATACTCGCGTGGGTCACCAAATTTCGAATATGAGTAGTTGTCCCAAAGTATAGCATAGTTCTTGCTCGATACAATTACAGGTACTGATACTTTCGTGTTATACTGGAACAGGTCTTCGTTTTTGCCCTTGTAGTTCCACTCATCTGCCTGATGCTGACCAAGGCCGTAGAGTGCCTCGTCTTCTGGAGAGTCCCATACCTGACGAATTGTATAGCCTTTCGTCTCTTCTACTTCAATAGGTGTGTATGTACGTTGATTTTCTGAAATGATATCTTTGCCATCTTTATCCTTGAAGGAAACTTTTCCTGTGGCTTTACATACCGAAGCACTGAGTTCAGAGGTCTTCAATGTGACCGACTGCTCTGTTGACTCAACGCTGAATTTTACATTGTAAGTCTGTGGAACAGCTATCAGGCTCTGTAGTGTAGGAAAAGCTTCTCCCGAAGGAACCGCACTTACACGAATAATGTCAGAAGCCAAAACCTCTAGACGTACCTTTTCTTGTTTCAGATTTACAGTAATACCTTTGTTGTCTTGCTCGACAACGTCCTGCGTGCATGAAAAAAGTGTTGCGATAACAGCTACTAAGCTGAATATCATACTTTTATTAGCAAACCTAATCCTCGTCATTTGTACTAAATATTGCTAGTTATTTGTTATTGACTGCAAATATAGGAATATTTATAAACAATTAACAACAAAGCACTTGTACTGTGCAACATATTTTAACTCTTTGCGTACACCTCGTTTTGTTAAGGATATGTTCTAATACACCTTGGATTATGCGAATAAAGTTCTCCATTATAGTTGCTTTATTATCAATTGTCCTGTTTATAATCGCTTGTTCTTCTCAGCAAACCGAGCAGAGAAGCCAGAGATTCTACGCAGAGCAGTTGTGCGCATCCGCTTTGTCTTCTGCCAATGCCGATACACTTTTTTTGCGAGCAAGCAATAACTTCGCACTAACCAGCAATGACCCTTTTTTAGTCTCGGCACTGATGCACGAGTGTAATATCCGTAATGTTACCGCAGAGACTTCTTCTTTCGTGAGACAGCTGTTCACTCTGAATGAAATGCCAACAGATAACGCAATGTGCGCTTGGGACGATGCTGGTATTGCGAATATCAATTTTAACCAGATCGATTGCGTAAAGGGTAATCTCAAACCTGCCGAAGGAATGTATCTGAGGTTGATATGTGGCGTATTACTATGTAATAAGTATCTCCAGCTCTATTCTCGTGAATCGTCTGAACGTCAGGCGGAGATTCGCTTCCTTCGCGCATTGAACTATTACTATCTTCTGGATATTTTCGGTAAAGCTCCTATTTTCAAAAGGTTCACAGAAGATATGGTGGATGTCGCACCTTCTGCTGAAATATACGATTTCATTGAACGTGAAGTAAATGAGATATTGCCTTTCTTGAAAGATGGTAAGAGTGTCACGGATTTCGATGAGGAGCACTATGGTCATGCTAATAAGACTGCTGCTCATTTGCTTTTGGCAAGGTTGTACCTCAACGCAGATGTCTATATAGGCACTCCTCAACTTGAAAAGACTATTTCTGAGGCTAAAGAGGTGATTGATGGCCCATACAAATTGTCTACATCTGGCTTGCACAATTCTCATTCGAATGTTGATTGGAATGGCTATCAGCTGCTATTCACCGCTGATAATGGCAATAACGGCTCAAGTTGTGAGATGATTTTCCCTATCGTTTTTGATTCGAAAAAAATGGCCGACTGGAATGGGTCTACCTATCTCGTTTGTAGTACCACAAAATATGATACCAAGTTCTTGCCTCATATCAACGGCTTTGGTATGAAGGAGCAGTGGATCGGTAATAGGGCAAGGGCAAATCTGGTGGTGAAATTCCTCCCTGATAGTATCCCTTTCGAGGTGTACCATCCAACGATGATCGAATGGGCTCACGACGACCGCGCTCTTTTCCAGTCTGTCGATCGCCGTCTTAGTTGTAGAAGGCGTCCTGTTTTCGAGGATGGTTTCTCTGTTGCGAAATTCAATAATTTATATAGCGCATCAATAAAGGAGGTGGAGAACGCACTGACTTCTTCTGCAGATTTCCCTCTGATGCGCTTGGCAGAGGCTTATCTCACATTGGCTGAGGCAGAATGGAGAAGTGGTAATACCGCAGAGGCTCTCCGTAATATCAATGTTCTTCGTAGTAGAGCTCACGCAAAACCTATGGAGTCTATAGATCCTAAAGGCTATGCTATCCTCGACGAGTGGGCTCGCGAATTTTATTTTGAGGGCAGACGTCGTACCGATTTGATTCGATTCGGTTGTTTCGGCGGAGAAAATGATTACTTGTGGCAGTGGAAGGGCGGAACTATCTTGGGACGCAATTTCTCTGAATCTCTCAATTTCTATAGCTTGCCTGCAGATTCTCTAATCGCCCCTGCTGTCAACAGTGAGGTTGATATGTATTATGTCATAGGTAATGGTATAGGCGACAGTTCTTGGTCTACTGAGGGTGGCGATAACCTGGGAAAGGGTCTCGCTCCTATGTGTATCCTCGATGATAATACTCTCCAGTTCTCTGATTATATGGTCAAGAATGTGGGTTTCAAGATGTTGAGGGATTTTGACTCTTGGGATGAACAGTTTGGCGCTGGTGAATACCCAGGCGATGTCGCTCATAATCAGGGTGGATCTAAACATTTTACTGTGCCTAAGGAGGGTTATTATAGGGTGACTTTGATGCCAGAGCAGGCAAGTGTTTCTATTACTCCGATTGATCCTCAGACTATTTCTAATAATGAGTCTCTATATCTGTGGGTTAATCATGGTAAGACACAGATGGTCAAATATTCTACTCTTAATAAGAATACTCATGTCTGGAGGGCTGATTTCGAAAGCGAAGGAGGGGATCTTGTCATCAAGGTGACCACTTCGCCTGTCTCTGCTAGGGAGTCGGTTAATCTTGCTTCTAGTATAAGGTATGGTATCTCTTCTTCTGTTGATGCCCGAGGTAGGGTAGTGTTGCATACTGAACCAACTCAACAGAATATTCGCGTCATCTATAACGATATTGATAATTCTCTCTATTCTTTCGTTTTGAAGGATGAGGATAATCTTGAGGAGGAAGTGCCGGATGATATTAAACTGAAACTAATTATTGATCGCGAGAATAAGGCAAGTAATAATTCTTATGCTTTGAAGTATTCTTTCCAAACCCCTCCGCAAACTGTTGTCTCCAGGGTAAGATTAGGACTGACTACTGCCAATTCTAATGACTTCGGTAAGGAGATATGTGTCATCAAGGATGGTATCGCTAACCATGAGGGAACTACTTTGCTCCCTATCGATGCCGTTCATAAAGCAGCAGATGAATTGCCTGATAGTCCTATTTATAGGTTTTCTATCGAGGTCGATTTTGATCTATATGGTGATTCGTGGAAGGCGAAGACCTATAGCTCAACGTTTTACCTATGATTTGGAAAAAATCGTAGAAACAATGTCAAACAAATGAAAAAAAGTGTATATTCGCGCAATTTTAACAAATACTACTATATAAGATGTATTGGACACTAGAATTAGCATCCAAGCTCGAGGATGCACCATGGCCTGCAACGAAGGACGAGTTGATCGATTATGCAACACGTTCCGGAGCACCTTTGGAGGTAATCGAAAACCTACAGGAGATAGAAGAGGAAGGCGAGATTTTCGAGACAATAGAAGACATCTGGCCAGACTACCCAAGTAATGAGGACTTCTTCTTCAATGAGGACGAGTATTAATAATCTTGATACTAATAAAAAAGCTTGCGAATCTCTTCGCAAGCTTTTTTATTATCTGTCAGTGTGTTTTAATCTTTTCTATTGCAATGTCACAACTATTCGTTAATTGAAAATGTCAGTATACCTATATCTGCATTCTCTTCTTTCTCTCTTATCGCATTTACACACGCCCCTAGCGTCGACCCCGTTGTCAATACGTCATCTACTATCGCTATCTTCCTGTTTCTTACTTCTGATATCGCTTTTTTTGCGATGAAAGCCTTACTTCCCATAACCTTCTTCCTATCTTCCGCGTTACGTGTCGATAGCGACGAAGCCCACGATATTCGCTTTAATATATCTTCTCTCATCTCTATCCCTGTAGCTTCTGATACTCCTCTCGCAAATTCTCCAGCCTGATTGTATCCTCGCTTAAGTCGCCTGTACCAACTTATAGGAACAGGTACTAATAGGTCAAATAGGTGTGTCATCCCATTCTGCTTCATATATTCTCCCACTTCTCTCCCCATCTCATAGGCTAACCTCGGATTGTCGTGATACTTAAACTCGTGTACAGTATCTCTTACTATGCTCTCTCCCTTCGAGAATAAATAGTGACTGTAAGCCCAGGATATTCTGCACGCCTCTTCTATCCTTTGTTCTGCTATATTGTTCGTCTTGGGCAACATGAATGTGCGCGCCATCTTTTGATGACACGTCAAGCATAGCGCATTCTCCGAGCGAGTGAGTAATTCTCTGCAGGAGATGCACCTGGACGTTGTAAATAGGAACATCTATCTTTTTTGTGATAGTTGCTTTATCTCTTCCCTGATAGCAACGGGAACATACATTGAGGCATCGCCATGATGATGTAATATGTCTCTTACAATGGAACTGTTCACTGGCGTATGCTCAGGGATGCAGAGTAGAAATGATGTGTCAAGCCCCGACATCTGCTTGTTGACTTGCGCAATGGCTCTCTCAAACTCAAAGTCAGCCGCTGTGCGCAATCCTCTCAATATATGCGTACATCCTGTCTGCTTGGCATAGTCAACCGTCAGTCCTGTATATGTCTCTACTGATACTCGTGGCTCGTCCTTGAATATCTCTTTTATGAAGTGTAGTCTCTGTTCAATAGTGAACATACCACGCTTGTCGCTGTTTATGCCAACTGCGATAACTATATGGTCAAATATATTCAGTCCACGTAGTACAATGTTTTCGTGACCTACTGTAAACGGATCAAATGACCCAGGAAAAATAGCCTTATTCATTCCTTGAGTGAATCTATTAATTATCTAAACCTAATCTTACTTGCGGCAAATGCACTCATCCTGAGCAAAAGCCAGCCATGAGAAAATCTTGATATATTGGTATCTCCGTATACTCTCTCTTGATAGCGTATAGGAAGATCTACAATTTTCAAATTCAATTTATGCGCCCCGAATAGCATGTCAAAATCTCCAAATGGGTCAAAATCGCCAAAGAATTTTCTTCCCTCTGTCAATTTAAGCCAGTTTTCTCTGGTCATAACTTTTGTTCCACATAGCGTATCTTTTATCGGAGCTTCTAATATCCAAGAGAACAATAATGAAAAGAAATGGTTTCCTATAGTATTCAATGTCCTCATTGCTCGCTCTTCCATCGGATATACCAATCGTACGCCATTGATGAATTCTCCTTTTCCTGTGGCTATGGCCATATAGAACTTTGGTAGGTCTTCTGGTCTTACTGTTAAGTCTGCATCAAGTATCATCAGTATGTCTCCTGTAGCCTCTGCATACCCACACCTCACAGCATCGCCTTTCCCTTTGCCTTTTTGCTGTAGTATGTGTATGTCTTTCTCTGGATATTCGTCTTTTAGCTTCTTTATTGTCTCCCAGGTGTCATCCGTAGAGTTGCCTTCGCAGAATATTAGCTGTGTGTGACTGCCCATATCTGGAATCCTCTCTATGGCATTCCTTATATTGCCGCTCTCATTTCTCGCAGGAACTAATACTGAAACGCTGTATTTCTTGCTCGCCTCTTCTTCTGTTATGGTAGGGACAGGTCTGGCAAAGAAATATCTGTTGAGCGACAGTGAGTTGAATAATGGTAAATGAGATAATATCCTGTTGCAGAATTTTGATACTATGGGTATGTATATCGGCAGTAAAGTGGAACTGTTTGTCCTGTAGGTATCAAATCCGGCTAGGTATAGTAGGTTCTGCATGTCGTGTACCGATAGCCAGTTCTGCTGTGGTGTCTTCCTTTTTATGCCTATGAATTCTGCGAACTTTATCAGTGGCTCCCATAGTCTGTTGTATGACGTAACTATAATGCGGGTGTCTTTATGGCAAACTCTATGTAGTCTCGCAAATACAGCTTGCACATCTTTCAGAAATCCTGTTAGATTTGATAGTATTATCACATCAAACTTTTCGCTGAGGTCAAATGTCTCTGCGGCCATAGTGTGAAATTCTACTTCTGGATATGCCTCTTTTGCCTGTGATATCAGTTCTTCACAGAAATCGATTCCAACTCTCTTCTGTGCCTTTATCTCTCCTATCAGTTCTCCTGTACCACACCCTATCTCTAGTACCGAACTTGACGAATGTATATAATACTCTATATAATGGGTTATTGAATCCCAATAATAGCTTCTGCGCTTGCGATACTTGCGCCAAGTAGGCGCTGCTGAACGGAAATACTCTATCACGGTCTTTTATGACGTTAGTTCGTTCGTTGTGGATTAATTAGCTACCTCTGATACATACTTGATGCGGACTAGACGTAGCTCGTTTTCTTCATACGCACCTTCGTACTCGTCCATCGCCTTGTGTATGTCATCATCGTCAGAGTCTTTATAATAATCAAATAGCTCTTTGATGTCAGAATCGTCCATAATTTGCTTGAGATAATAGTCTATATTTAGCTTTGTGCCATTGTATACTATACTCTCCATCTCCTTGATCAATTCTTCCATCGAAAGCCCAAGGTTGTTGGCTATGTCGTCAAGACTGATTCTGCGATCTAGGTATTTTATTATCTCGGTCTTATTCTTGCTCTTTTGCGGTACGTTCTTGACTACTGTCTCTAGGGTACGTTCTATCTCGTTCTCTTCTACGTATTTAGTGATGAGGTCAATAAATGGCTGACCAAATTTATTAGCCTTGCCTTCATTGATGCCTGGTATAGTCTGTAACTCCGTAAGGGTCATAGGATAGAATGTCGCCATCGCATCTAGCTGTGGCTCAGTAAATAGCACGTGTGGAAGTAGTCCTAGTCGTAGACCTTCTGACTTTCTCAGGGATTTTAATTGTTGAGAGAGCGCTTGGTCTAGGGCTGTCGAACTTGTCATATTGCCGCCTACCGCTGTATCGTCATCATCTGTGTTGGTAAACTCTCTGTCAAGGGTGTATTCTATCGTACGAGGCGACTCCAGGAATGCTTCTCCCGCAGATGTCAAACGTACCGTGCCATACGATTCTATGTCTTTCTTTAGAAGTCCTTCTATAACTGACTGACGTACAATGCTCATCCAGAAGCGGTTCTCTCTTTCTCTGCCCGATCCGAATAGTTCATGCAATGAATACTTGTAGCTCTTCATCACGTCTGTAGCTCGCCCAATGAGGAAGTCTACTAATTGCTCTGCCTTCAACTTGCCATTGAGTGCATCCACAACTTCAAGTACCTTGAGTACGCTTTCTTTTGCATTGAATTTCTCCTTAGGCGTCAGACAGTTGTCGCACATGCCGCAGTTGTCCACATTGTACGCTTCCCCAAAATAGTTCAGAAGAATGCGCCTTCTGCAGTTGCTGCTCTCTGCGTATGCTATTGTCTCACAGAGTAATTGTTTGCCGACTTCTTGCTCGGATACGCTCTTGTTCTGTAAGAATTTCTCTAGCTTCTGTATGTCTTTGTATGAATAGAACGCTATGCAACGACCTTCGCCTCCGTCTCGTCCTGCTCGTCCTGTTTCTTGATAATACCCCTCAAGGCTCTTAGGTATATCATAGTGGATGACAAATCTTACGTCTGGCTTGTCTATACCCATGCCAAAAGCAATAGTTGCACATACCACATCGGCCTCTTCCATCTGGAACTTGTCTTGGTTGGCTGCTCTGGTAGCTGCATCTAGTCCCGCATGATATGGCAATGCCTTAATGCCATTTACCGTAAGGAATTCTGTTACTTGCTCTACTCGTTTCCTCGATAGACAATATATAATGGCGCTCTTCCCGGCATTGGCTTTCAGTATCTTTACTATCTCTGTCATCTGGTTGCCTTTCGGACGTATTTCATAGAATAGGTTCGAACGGTTGAATGATGACTTGAACACAGTGGCATCCTGCATTCCGAGATTTTTCTGTATGTCTAACTGAACCTTAGGTGTAGCTGTCGCTGTTAATGCAATAATAGGTGCAACGCCTATCTCTTCTACAATAGGTCTTATTCGTCTGTATTCTGGCCTGAAGTCATGCCCCCACTCTGAAATACAGTGGGCTTCGTCTATGGCATAGAACGATATCTTTATCTGCCTGAGAAATTGTACATTCTCTTCTTTTGTGAGTGATTCTGGCGCAACGTATAGCAGTTTCGTTATTCCTGCTAACACGTCTTCCTTTACTTGCGTTATCTGTGCCTTGTTTAATGACGAATTCAAAAAGTGGGCTACACCTTGATGTGACGCATAGCCTCTTATCGCATCCACTTGATTCTTCATCAGTGCAATCAAAGGCGATACCACTATGGCCGTACCCGGTAGAATCATGGCAGGTAACTGATAGCATAATGATTTGCCACCTCCCGTAGGCATCAATACAAACGTATCCTTGCCTTTCAAAAGGTTGTTGATCACCTCCTCTTGATTACCCTTGAATGAGTCAAATCCGAAATACTTTCGTAGTTCATCTGTTAGCATAGTATACCCAGTTTTGTCTGATTAATAGTAGGGGATAGTATATCCGTTTTACCCTCACTATATACAAATATATAGCTTTTTTTCTTCACATTGAGCTATAAGTGAGATATTTTTTAGAACTTCGCATCGCAAAATCGGACAACAACCTTGAAATTTCTACCTAATACACAACGACTCTTGGCTCGCATACGCGATGGGGAGGAGCTGACTGCAAGGCAGCAGATCGTGCTGACCTTCCAGCTTTCTTTGCCAGCTATCTTCGCGCAGTTGTCTACAATCCTCATGCAGTATATCGATGCTTCTATGCTCGGTAGCCTCGGAGCTAATCCTAGCGCATCCGTGGGCCTCATGGCTAGCGCTACTTGGCTCATTGGCGGTTTGTGCCTCTCGGTCTCGGCTGGATTTACTGTACAGGTCGCCCAGAAAATTGGTGCTAGGAAATTTGAGGAAGCAAGACTGGTTATGCGACAGGCTTTTATCTCTTGCCTTTTGTTTATAGGTGTCCTTTCGGCTCTGGGTATGGCTATCAGCTCTTATCTCCCTGTCTGGATCGGAGGAACACCGGAAATATGTGGCGATGCTTCTGCCTATTTCTTTATATATACTGCTGCTCTCCCTGCAGCCCAGATGTATCAGCTTTCTGGCGGTATGCTGCGTTGTAGCGGTAATATGCAGATCCCTAGCGTGGCTAGCGTAATTATGTGTGCTATGGATGTGCTTTTCAATTGGCTCTTGATTTTTCCTACTCACCACTTTTCTATTGGTGGGTTCGATTTTTCTGTTTGGAGCGCGGATATGGGTGTCAAGGGAGCTGCTCTCGCAACGGCTCTCGCTCAGATCGTTACGGCTGGATTCCTTACGTTTTATCTCTTGACTCGCTCTAAGGAGTTGAGTGTATTTGGCCGACGCGCTAATAAGGATGTGTTGACTCGTGGAGCTCGGCGCTCTTATCTCCCGACTCGCGCTACTCTTCGTAATGCTTTCAAAATCAGTGCCCCAATGGGATTGGAACATTTTATTATGTGTAGTGCACAGGTCTTGTCTACCGTCATAGTAGCTCCTTTGGGGGTGATGTCTATAGCCGCTAATAGTTTCGCTGTTACTGCGGAGAGCCTTTGTTATATGCCTGGGTATGGTATCGGCGACGCTGCTACTACGCTCATCGGACAGAGTATCGGCGCTCGCCGCCTCGACCTCACTCGCCGTTTCGGTTTCATAACGGTCGGATTGGGTATGCTTATCATGTCTGTTATGGGTGTCGTGATGTATTATTGTGCCCCGTTGATGATGTCTATCCTTACTCCTGTCGAGGAGATCGTGGAGCTGGGTACTATGGCTTTGCGTATCGAGGCATGGGCTGAACCGATGTTCGCAGCAAGTATCGTGGCTTATGGTGTGTTCGTTGGCGCAGGCGATACTCTTAAGCCTTGTCTGATGAATTTTGTCTCTATGTGGGGCGTGCGCTTGACTCTCGCTTGGTGTCTGGCTCCAATGTGGGGACTCCGCGGCGTGTGGGTGGCAATGTGTGTCGAACTTTGTTTCCGCGGTTTGATTTTCTTGATCCGACTCCGTGGTCGCTCTTGGATGAAGGTCCGTCTGGAATGAAAAATTTGCGAGCAAACCGATAGCTCTCTTATACTTCCCTTGTGCTTCTATTGCACTTCGCCACTGTTTTGCCTCTCTCAATATGCCACCGATGTTAAATATGGTTAAATATTTCGTCAATAACGGCACGAAACGGCAGAAAAGGGACAGTGCCGATTTCTGATATCTTATATTCGCCCCCAAGATTCTAATCGTTAACCTGTTTAATTTGTCTTATGAAAGTTTCTATCCTCCACAAGCATGTCACTTTGGCTCGCCACGCTATCCGTCAACGTATCGCCAATCGCTCTGTCTTTGTCCGCCGCCTCCACGGCAGATATTATATATATGCTCATATCGTTACTGATAAGCAACAGAAACAACGCGATATCTTTGCTCAGGCTCAGTCTCTCGCTAAGGCTGAAATGGCTTCTCGCACTCGCCGTAGGTTCTGGAGCCGCGAAGCCTTGAATAATAAGGTGGCTGGCCCACGCCGTATGGCTGTCTCTTTCTTCTGCCGTATGCTCCGTAAGTATAGGGGCCAGGTGGATCGTATCTTGCTCATCTTGGATTCTTTATGCCCAAACCCTACTAGCCACCACCCGCATACACACTTGTATTCGGGTATCTATGCTCTGAAGAACTGCTCCAATACTCTCGCCGATATTAATTTTAATGTTAGAATAAGGCAAAAAAATACTACTCAGTTGTGCTATTCCAATGAAAAAAGTATAAATTTGCAACGAGCTGTCAAGTGTACTCAGTTCTCAAAAACTAGCGTTTTGTTGGGAAAGTAATGTAACTTTTTCCGCCTATGCCTAGTATAAGACGACTGAGTGCTGTATGTTAGCGTATGGCTAATATGCTGATACTCATTAGAATATAAAGTGTAAATTGACACAAATCAAGATACTATGAATTTTAGATTCAAGCATTTGTCCGCTGCTCTTGTAGCAGTTTGCTTCGGCCTGGCGCTTACGTCTTGTTTCTCTTCTCGAGGGAATCAGGGTAATAGCTCCGTTACAGGTTGGGCTTATAACGACCCTACTAATATGGGTGGTTTCGAGAACTATTCTGGCTATGAGCAGGAAGTAGGTCCAGGTCTCGTACGTGTCGAGGGCGGTACATTCATTATGGGCCGTGTTGAACAGGACGTGATGTATTCATGGGACGCTCAGCCACGCCGTGTATCCGTTTCTTCATTCTTTATGGATGAGTGCGAGGTTAGCAACTCCAACTATCGTGAGTGGTTGTGGTGGCTTAGCAAGGTGTTTAGCCGTCAGGAATATCCTCAGGTACTCCGTAGCGCTCTCCCTGATACACTCGTATGGCGTCGCGCTTTGGCTTATAACGAGCCTTATGTAGAGAACTATCTCCGTCACCCAGCATATTCTGATTATCCTGTAGTAGGTGTTTCTCACCGTCAGGCTACTAACTTCTGTAAGTGGCGTACTGACCGTGTAAACGAGAATATCCTCTTCGAGCGCGGTGTCCTCAATAAGGTTGAGACTCTTAAGAAGCAGATGAGCGAGGAAGGCGGCGGCGGCCAGCATAACTTCAACACTGAGGCTTACCTCTATGGCGCTCTCGGTGATGACGTTATCGTAATGGACGAAGAGAATAACCCTTATGAGAGCGTTAAGATGCCTATGGGTGAAGACGACGAAGGCGAGGTTTCTAAACGTCACGTTCGTATCGAGGATGGTGTCCTCCTCCCTAAGTACCGCCTCCCAACCGAGGCCGAGTGGGAGTTCGCTGCTCTCGGTATCGTAGGTAATACTCTCGAGGAGCGCGTTTCTGAACGTAAGATTTTCCCATGGAACAGCCACGTGTTGCGTAACCCAGATGAGAACGACCGCGGTCGTATGATGGCCAACTACGTTCGTGCAAATGGTGACTACATGGGTACCGCAGGCGACCTTAACGATGCCGGTGATATCACAGTTCCTGTTCGCTCATACTGGCCTAATGATTATGGTCTCTACTGTATGGCAGGTAACGTTAACGAGTGGGTAGCTGATATCTATCGTCAACAGTCTATGGATGACTTCGATGAGTTTAACCCATTCCGTGGTAACGTATTCCGCCAGAAACTCCTCGATGACGAGGATAAGCTCGTAGAGGTTGACTCAGTAGGTAACGTTCGCTACGAGGTTCAGCGTCAGGGTCAGATCGCAGATCGTAAGAACTATCGTACAGCTGATAACCGTAACTTCGGCGATGGCGATAAGTGGTCTAACCAGGTTCTCGGTAACCAGGACTGGACAGCTTCTGAGATGACAACAGCTAATATGTACGATGGTGCTAATGGCGATAACAACCTCCGTTCTCTCGTGACAGACTCTACACGAGTTTATAAGGGTGGTGGTTGGAGAGACCGCGCTTACTGGTTGAGCCCTGGTACTCGTCGCTTCCTCCACGAGGATGATAGCCGTGACGACCTCGGTTTCCGTTGCGCAATGACTAAGCTCGGCGCACCTCAAAATCAGTATGGCAAGAAAGTAAAGAGATAATTTTCTTTTGACAATATAAGGAAGCCGTATTTGGTATCTAGCCCAAGTACGGCTTCCTTTAATTACGTTTTAATACGAAATATTTAACCGTTATTTTATGGCATCGTCCAACTTTGTAGATTACGTTAAAATATTCTGCCGCTCAGGTAAGGGCGGCGCTGGTTCAGCCCATCTGCGTCACGAAAAATTCGTGGAGAAGGGTGGTCCTGATGGTGGCGATGGTGGCCGCGGTGGTCATGTCATCGTACGTGGCAATGCCAATTATTGGACTCTTATCCACCTCAAGTTCGCTCGCCATGTCTTCGCTAAAGATGGTGAGGCTGGCGGTAAACAGCGTTCTTTCGGATCTGATGGTGAGGATGCTTATATCGAGGTGCCTCTCGGTACCGTAGTTAAAGATGCCGAAACAGGTGAGGAACTATTCGAGATAACTCAGGACGGTCAGGAGGAGATTCTTGCCAAGGGCGGCCGCGGTGGCTTGGGCAACTGGCATTTCCGTACTTCTACTTTCCAGACTCCTCGCTATGCACAGCCTGGTGAAATGGGTGTCGAACTTTCTGCTATAATCGAACTTAAAGTTCTTGCCGATGTTGGTCTCGTAGGTTTCCCTAATGCAGGTAAGTCTACTCTCCTCTCTGTAGTAACTGCAGCTAAACCGGAAATAGCTCCTTACGAGTTTACTACTCTAGTGCCTAATCTGGGTATGGTTCGCCATAGAGATAATCACTCTTTCTGTATCGCTGATATCCCTGGTATCATTGAGGGTGCAGCGGAAGGAAAGGGTATCGGACTCCGTTTCCTTCGCCATATTGAACGTAACTCGGTACTCCTGTTTATGGTCCCTGCAGATGCCGAAGATCATGTCAGAGCTTATGAGATCCTCCTTGATGAACTCCGCCGCTATAATCCTGAACTCGTAGATAAGGAGCGCGTAGTAGCAATCTCTAAGACTGATCTCGTAACTGAGGAGGACCTCGAGAAGGCTCTCAATAATATGCGTAAGGCTGGTATCAAGGACGTAATATCTTTCTCTTCTCATACTCAGAAGGGTATTCAGGAACTTAAGGATACTCTTTGGTCTGCGCTTATTAAAACTAATTATGTTGACCCTCGTGTCAGCGATTAATAATGAATAATCAGTATAGTATACAATATGAAGCCAATCGTTTCTATTATCATGGGTAGTACATCCGACCTCAAGGTTATGGAGGGCGCTTGTAACCATCTCGAGAAACTCGAAATCCCTTTCGAGGTAAATGCTCTTTCTGCTCACAGAACCCCACAACAGGTCCTCGACTTTGCTAAGGCTGCAATGGGTCGTGGTATCAAGGTTATCATTGCTGGCGCAGGTGGTGCAGCTCATCTCCCAGGTGTAGTGGCAGCTCTCACGCCTCTCCCTGTAATCGGTGTGCCTATCAAGGCTTCTATCTCTATGGATGGTTGGGATTCTATGCTCTCTATGATTCAAATGCCTCCTGGTATACCTGTGGCTACTGTAGGTATGGATAACTCTACTAATGCAGCTATCCTCGCTACCCAAATTCTGGGCGTGGCTGATCCTGCTATCATGGAGAAGGTTGTGGATTATAAAAATTCTCTTGAGAAGAAGATAGAGAAGGCTAATGCAGATCTCGCTGAGATAAAGACTTGGCGTATGAAGACTAATTAATTTTTTGTCTTCCCTCTTTTATGCAACGCTATATCATTCTGACGCTATCCTTGTTGCTTTTTGCTCTTCCGGATATTTTTGCCGTGAGCCGCAAGAAGCAGTTCTCTATGGGTGAGCGTCAGATGTATGTAGCCCCTAAGGTAGGAATCGCTATACCAACTCATATAGGTCGCGAATCAGATGAAATCGCATTCAGTGATGTGGCTTCTAATGGTTTCGCTACAGGGGTGGAGCTTCTCTTTATGCAGAACCCTATGCTTGGTGTCGGGTGTGAGCTGGGATACATAACTAATCCTTATAAGCAGCAGTATTGGGATAACCTCGCTATGCGTGGTACTTTCGATGCCAACTATAAGGCTGCTTCTGCTATGGCTGTAGGCCGGATTTTTCTGAGCGAGACGCGACTTAAACCTATGTTCGGTGTAGGAGCAGGCGCATACCTCATCCATAATATGCTCAATTTCCAGTCTAAATGGCAAGGTACAACGAGTGACGAAACAGTTAATTATACTACCAATATCATAAATCTGGCATGCCTTGCGGAAACTGGCTTGCTTTATAAGGTTGGTAGGGGAACTTTCGTGAGCATAAGTGTATGCTTTAATTTAGTGCCGAAATTGAAAGAGGAGATTAAAACAAGTACCGACCCATACACTTTCGTAGAACGTCAGATAGTTCTTAACCCTCATGGCAATGAGAATAATTTCCAAGTGAAACTTGGCTTGTTCTTCGGTCTTAGAGAGCGCTATAAGTAACATGTTAACAATATTGTGTACCTTTGTGCACGAATAATCTAAATCAACTAATAATGAAAAATCTTTTACTAGCACTATTCGCGTCATTATTCTTGTTCTCTTCTTGTCTTGATGATAATGAAGTCAAATTCAGTATCTCAGGTTCTGCTTATCTTTTCCAGGAGATGCAACAGGATAGTAGTTTCGTGTATTACCCTTATCTCACAGTGTATTCTACTAACATGGAGCACTCTCTCAAGGATGTTTCTGTCGAGAATAAAACAATGTCTATCCCTATGTCTAAACAGTCGGATTATGTTTGGATATCTCAGATGGCTATTTCTAAACCTACCGATATTAATGGTACTTTCGGTATCTACGCCACAAATCAGGATGATAAGTCTGTCAGTGAGTCTATTTCTTTTGCCTACGATGATAATGATATTCTCGGAGAGGTAAAGGTAGATACTCTTGAATATAGTAGAAATACTCTTACTGCATCTCTTTCTGTTCCTACTAATGCGAAGGTCCTTGGCTTCTTCATCAATGCTTTTAATAATGAATCTGATGCTAAGCAATATAATAATGTATACTACCCAGTGGTAGGTGAGTATACAGGCGCAAATGGTAATGTCATTACTTTGTCTGATCAGGCAAAAGATGGTAGGATCAAGATGCAGCTCATTTTTGATACTGATTCTGAATATGATATGGCATTTTGTGCTAAGGCTCGTGTCGGCGTTTATGCTTCTTCTAAGCATGCCGTGTACCGTGTGGCTGATGGCTCAAAGGTCGTATCAAAGAACGAACAATCTTTCTAAGTCATAGATTGTGATGTCTATGTTCCGTATTTATACATTGATATTATCTCTTCTCACCTTGCCTTTTTTCTTAAAGGCACAGTGGGAAGAGCATTATTCATACAACGGTCCTACGTTTAGTGGCGCTTGTTCTGGTGGAGCCTATGTAGGTAATTCCACAGCTTTCTTCAAGTATAGTACGGACGACTTGACTCTTTCAACTTTTTCTAAAAATAATTGCCTCTCTTCTGTCGGTATATCTGCAATATACTACACCGATGGTCTCTTTTTTGTCGGGTATACCAATGGTTCTATTGATATTATTGACGAGGAATCTCTAGTTACTCATACCATAACAGACTTGAAAGAGGCAGAAAATATTACCATCAAGAGTGTAAATGCTTTCTGTAAGTCTGGCTCACGCTTGTACTGTGCATTCTCTTCAGGCTTACTTGAGGTTAATCTCGCAAAGTATGAGACAAAGGGCTACTACCGTATGTCCAATAATTCTTTAGTGGCGTATGATGTGACTTTGTTCAATGATTCTATCTATGTCGCTACTTCTCAGGGTATAAAATCGTCTAGTTTGAATACCCCGGTAATGGAGGATACAAAACAATGGTTAGATGTAGCAAGTAACAAATCTGTTTTCTGTTCTCTGAAGATAATTAATAACCATTTATATGCGGTCCAGGGTACTAAGGGGAATAATTGTACTTTGTATCGCGTAGATTCTAATAACAAATTGTCGAAAATTCGAGCAGTCTCTAGTTTTAGAGGGATTGATTCTGAGGGAGAATCTGTGATAATCGCTTCTCAAACGGCTATAGCTGTAGTAGATACAAGTGATATTTCGACAAATACTGCTAGTATTTCAAAGTTTGCTATTACTAAGGATGGTGAAACGTCTACAGTAACGCCCAACTTACGTAGTGTTTCTCTTCTCTCAAAGGATATCATTCTCTGTGCTGATGCTTCTCAGGGAATGGTCATCTCTGATATTCGCGGCAATGCTGAGCGTCACCTGCCGCAGGGTCCTGCTAATAGTTATGCGTTCGAACTCCTACATTCTAACGGAACTCTTTATGTTTCCTATGGTGGTCTTGATCCTGCTTATAACAATCTTAATAGAACTGCAGGTGTCCATATCCTGAATGATGGCGTTTGGGCAAACTATACCACATCTGGACGTGATCTGATACGTCTATGTGCTGACCCTAATAGACCGGATTCTGTCTATGTGTCTGCTTGGGGTACGGGTGTATTGAAATTGGATAAAAACGGAATAGTAAAACGTTATAATGAGTATAATTCAACACTCGAGGATATCTTCGCCCCAAATAGTGGGTACAACAGATGTGGAGCTATAGCTTATGATAACGATGGTAATTTATATGTCGCAAATGCCAGTACTGCAGTAGGTATTAAAGTTAAACTCGCGGATGGCACTTGGACAAAAGGGTTGTCTTATATTCCAACCAATAAACAGCATAGTACCACGCAGATGATATGTACTTCTAACGGCAATATGTGGCTTAGTATTCCTCGTACTGATTATAATGGTTTGATGGTCTTTAATGTAAATGGTACTCCAGAGGATGACTCGGATGATTCCTACCGTTGTACAGGTGCTGTCAATAACCCAGATGATGCGTTCCTTGGTCGCCTCCCTATCGTCGATCAAGATGGTGAGGAAATCCCTACTAAGTTCTACGCTCTCGCCGAAGACAGGAATGGAATAATTTGGATAGGTACTAGTGATGGTATATATCGTTGCTCCCAAAATGACATAATTCTTAAAGATGTCTCACGTACTCAATATTTTGAACACGTCAAAGTGCCTAGAAATGATGGTACTAACTTGGCTGATTACCTGTTGGGTGGTGTTAATGTCTCTGCTATACTGGTCGACCCGGATAATCGTAAGTGGATCGGTACAGCAACTTCTGGCTTGTACCTGGTAAGCGCTGACGGACTGGAAACGCTCGAGCATTTTACTGCCGAAAATAGTCCTCTGCCAGATAACCAGATTAATTCATTGGCTTTTGATGAAAAAACGGGCAAGTTGTATATCTCTTCTGGTACTGTAGGTATTGTGGCTTATCAGACTGATTCTAAATCAACTGAAGAGAAATCGGATGAGGATATAAACCTTATGATATACCCTAATCCTGTACTTCCGTCTTTCTCTGGTGATCTCACTATCGAGGGGCTCCCTGACAATGTTGATGTGCGCATAAGTGACGTTCAGGGACGTTTGGTGTATAATGGTAAGCCTTCAAATGGTACTGTATATTGGAATCTTGCACGTTTTGGATACGGCCCTCGTGTGGCAACAGGTATCTATATCGTATGGGTGCAGTCCTCTGATGGCAAACAAAAAGCTGTCGGAAAAATTTCTGTCGTAAAATAATAATCTCTGTTTTCTGGGTTGCAGAGTAAGTGTCAACAGAAATACTCTTCAATAACGTCAGTAGTCACACCATATTCGGCAAATAACTCTTCCACGTTCCCATGGGTGACAAACTTATCAGGAATTCCTATGTTTTTTATCTCTGTTTTCGAAGAAGACCATTTGTCATTCTTATATCTTAGAATGGCTTCTCCAAAACCTCCTGCTAACGCACCATCTTCTACTGTCATCACCTTGACCATTTTGGAATCGGCAAATATGCTGTCCAATATCTCTGTGTCAAGTGGTTTCGCAAAGCGCATATCGTAATGCGCAATCGAAATACCCTTTTCTTTCTTGAGTTTTTCTAATGCTTTCCCAAACCGTACACCAAGCGGACCGAATGTCAATAGGGCTCCGTCTGTACCTTCCGCTAGACAACGACCTTTGCCGATCTCAATCTTTTCCATAGGGGTCTCCCACTCTATCATGCTGCCTCTGCCTCGTGGGTAACGTATCGCCCAAGGACCTGTTGATTCAGCTAATTGCGCCGTATACATCATATTTCTCAGTTCTTCCTCATTATAAGGAGAACAGATAGTCATGCCTGGTATAGGTAACAACATTGCAACATCAAATACTCCGTGGTGCGTAGGCCCATCTGCACCCACAATGCCAGCTCTGTCAAAACAGAATACAACATGTAGTTTCTGTAAGGCTACGTCATGCACAATTTGATCAAATGCTCTCTGCGCAAATGATGAGTATATATTACAGAATGGGATAAATCCACTGATTGCAAGTCCGGCTGAGAATGTAACTGCATGTTGTTCTGCAATGCCAACGTCAAAACATCTCTCAGGCATCTCTTTCATCATGATATTCAGACTGCAACCCGTAGCCATAGCTGGGGTAATACCAAGTATCTTGTCGTTTTTCTTAGCTAACTCTAATATGGTATGACCAAAGACGTCTTGGAACTTTGGAGGCATAGGAACGTCCGTAGGCTTGTCAAGCAACTCTCCTGTATGGATGTCAAAACGACCTCCTACAGCATGCCAGGCCGTTTGGTTCTCTTCTGCAGCCTTGAAGCCTTTGCCTTTAATGGTTATAGCATGGAGCAACTTCGGACCTTGGATTTTCTTGAGACTTTGAAGTACATGAACTAGATAACGTACATCATGACCATCAACAGGCCCAAAATATCGAATATTCAACCCTTCAAACATATTGGTCTGATGGTTGATCAGATTCTTGATGCTGTTCCCTAACTTTGTCCATAGGCTGTCTCTGCCGTCTCCGCTGATCTTTTTTCGTACAAGCAGACCTGTAGCCTTCTTCCTGAAAATATTATATGTGCGTGATGTAGAGATGTCAACTAAATAATGACTCAAGCCTCCGGTCGCATTGTCAATAGCCATATTGTTGTCATTCAATATGACTAGCATATTAGGATTGGCCGTAGCCATATTGTTCAGAGCCTCAAACGCCATGCCACCAGTCATGGAGCCGTCACCAATTACTGCTACAATTTCTCGGTCGCTTTCTCCCTTTAGTTGGGATGCTATGGCCATACCCAATGCAGCCGAGATGCTCGTCGATGAGTGCCCCGTGCCGAATGAGTCATATTCGCTCTCGAAAATATTAGGGAAGCCGCTTAATCCACCATGCTTGCGGTTCGTATCAAAATTCTTGCGCCTGCCTGTCAGAATTTTGTGCCCATACGCTTGGTGCCCGACATCCCAAATAAGTTTGTCGTGCGGACAGTCAAAAACATAATGTATCGCGACAGTCAACTCTACCACTCCTAAAGAGGCTGCAAAATGCCCCGGGTTGTGTGATAGCTGCTCAATGATAAACTCCCTTAACTCTGTACAAAGTTGAGGCAATTCATCTAATGAAAGCTTCTTTAGATCTGCTGGACTGTCTATTTTATCTAATAACGGATACATTATTATCAAGAAAAATCGCTTTTCACTCAAGTTGCAAAGTTAAAAACAAATATCTTTGCATCCACACAGAATACTAATAATTGATGAAAACAAATATTCTAGCCCTATTTTGCATCTGCCTTATGGTAGCATGCGTCCCTGCTAAGAAGTACAATAGTGCTCAACGTCAGAGTGATAAGTATCGCGCTCAAGCTGAAGAGTGTAAGGTTGATGTGGACTTACTTAAAAAACGTGCTAAACAGTACGAGAGCGATTTGGCAAAATATCAGGCCGAAAAGAATAGCCTTGAGCAGGATACTACCCTCCAGGGTATGCGTATCCGTACTCTTATGAACCAACTGGCTATTCTTGAGAACGATCTACGTAAACTTGCTGCTCAGTTGGGTGAGACTCCAGAATATAAGGCCCTCATGCAGCACCTTATGCAAATGCAGAATAACCTCGTGAATAGTGAGGATAAACGTCTGGATACCGAAAAGGCTATTGCCGCTCAGAAAAAGATTCTCGATGAGACTAATTCCGCTTTGGCAGAAAGCCGCGACGAGGTGATTCGTCGTGAAAATGAATTGGCTGATAAACAGAACCAACTTGCGGATAAGCAGAACGAGTTGGCAAATAAGCAGTCGGAACTTGATGATGCTAACCAACGTCTGGGTGCCGCTCAGCGTGATATCGAGGAGAAGGCTAAACGTCTTGCAGAACTTGAGGCTGCCCTCGCAGCAAAGGATCAGGCTATGGCAGAACTTCGTAATACTATTGCTAATGCTCTCGTAGATTTTACAAGTGATGATCTTACCGTAACTCATAAGGATGGTAAGGTATATGTGTCTCTCGAGGAAAAACTCCTTTTCGAGTCTGGTAAGTATGATGTTAATGCTAAGGGTCAGGATGCTCTCCGAAAGATTGCTGCCGTATTGGGTAACCAGAATAAGGCTAATCTTAATATCGTTGTCGAGGGCCATACTGATAATGTCCCATTCCATGGTCAGGTTATCGAGGATAACTGGGACCTCAGTGTCAAGCGTGCTACTTCTGTTCTGCGTATCCTCATCGCTAATGGCAATATCCCTAGCGAACGTATCCAGGCAACTGGCCGCGCCGATACTCAGCCTATCGATTCTAGCAATACTGCAGATGCTCGCCGAAAGAATCGCCGTACTGAAATCATCCTCGCTCCTGATGTCGAGGCTATCATTAAGGGTGTAGAGTCTAAATAAGCTTTCTTCTGAGTAGAGAATGCTGAAACGTATATCCGTAATATTTTTATCGTTGTTGCACTTGGGCTTTTATTGCTCAGGTGCACAATCGTATGCTGATACCGTATCTTCTGTCCTTAGCTCTGGCAAATGGACTAAAGCTCGCGTTTCGGAATCTGGATTATATCGTTTAAGCTCAAAAACGCTCTCTGCTTGGGGCTATAATGACATCTCAAAAGTAGCCGTATATTCTAATGGAGGCGCTGAACTCCCATATCTCAATAGCGCAGAGAGAATCAACGATTTGAATAGGTTGCCTGTTTATCGTACAGCTAATGAATTGGTATTCTATGTGGAGGGTACTCAGAAGTGGACCTATAATACTAGCTCTCAACAGTACCAATGTGCTAATAATGAGTGTGATGAGTATACCTATGTATTTATTACCGACGCTACTTCTCCTTCTGAACCTTTGCAACTGTTGACTCAGCCTGATGTTGAGCCAACTAATGATATATCTTACAATAGTACTCTTCTTTGTCACGAGTTGCATAAAATAAATATAGATAAGACTGGAAGGGATTGGTACGGTGAAACATTGACTAAGCAGAACCCTAAACTCAAAATTGATTTTGGCTCGCTGCAAAGGGTACCGTCTGCTAGAATAATCTTAAAACTTAAACTGGCTAGTGCTACAAAGGACAGGATGGAGTATTCTGTCTCTTATAATGACTCGCTAGTCTCTTCTACTACTGTCCGCGCCTACCAGTCTTCAAATGAGGTGGGGGTCTCTTCTCAAGTCACGAAGTCTTTTACTCATACTGGTAATATTTCTGATAATACCATAACCCTCCAATGTGTCATCCCGCAAGCTACTGATGCCGTATATCTTGATAATATCGCTATTGAGATTCCAACAAAATTGCAGATGCCTAAGTCTGGCGCTTTGTTGCTGAATATTGCCGAGGGTACTCGTGTCTCTCGCCGATCATATTCTCGCGTGACGGTTTCTGGCGTTTCTGGTGAATCTCAGGTTTGGTGCGTAGATACCCCGACTTCTCCGTCTTTGGTCAAAACTGTTGCTGGTAGTGGTACCTTGTCTTTCAATCAGGAGAATACTAATGTCCATAAGTATATAGCTTTTGAGTTGTCTAAGGTCTCGTCTCTCGCTGAGCCTAAATTCGTGTCTAATGTCGACAACCAGAATCTTCACGCTACTCCTCCAGTTGATTATCTGATTGTCTACCACCCTGATTTTAAGTCTCAGGCTGAAGAACTGGCGGATTTCCATCGTCTTCATAGTGGTATGTCTGTAGCGACAGCTGACGTAAATATGATTTATAATGAGTTCGGCGGTGGTCAACGTGGCCCAATCGCTATCCGCGATTATGTGCGTTATGTCTATAATTCTTCTAAGGGCCAGTTGAAATATCTCCTTCTTTTTGGTTCTGGCTCTTATGATAACCTGACTTATGGTAACGATAATCCTTATAATCTGATTCCAACTTATCAGTCTGCTCAGACTTTGAATACTACCCAGACTTATTGTACTGACGATTTCTTCGGTTGGTTGGATGATGCTGAACTGACTTCTGATACGCGCGCTACCTTGGAAATCGGTATCGGCCGTTTCCCTGTCCTCACACCTGCTGCAGCACAGACTATGGTTGACCGCGTGCGTAACTATACTCTAAATGCTCCTCATGGCGCTTGGACTAATAGAATTGTGCAGTTCTCTTGTGAGGGCGATGATAATGAACATTCTATCTATGCTAATGAGAATGCTGATTATATTGAGTCTCTCGATGAAAGCGTAGATGTGTCTCGTGTCTATTCTGAAGCGTTTCCTAGTGTCCAGTCTACTACTGGCCGCGTATTTCCTCAGGCTATAGATGCTTTTTATAATGATGTCAACAATAAGGGCGCATTCCTTGTTAATTATGTCGGCCACGGTGGTTTCTCGGCAGCTGGTAAGTATATTGAGATTAACGCAATGAGTCGTTTCTCGAATAAGGAACGTCTGCCGTTTATGATCGGTGCTACTTGTGATTTCGCTCCATTCGACCGCGCAACGTCTTATGTCTCTAAGGAGCTCCTTACATATCCTTATGGTGGTTTCATCGCCGTATTGTCTACTACTCGTCTGGTGTATGGCAATAATAGCCATTCTCTTAATATGGCTATGCTCCAGGGTCTCTTGACTGAAGACGAAAATGGCGGGCATCGCCGCTTGGGTGACGCCCTCAAATTCGCTAAGCGTAAGGCTTCTTCTATGATCAATAGCCTTAAGTATGTCTTGCTGGGTGACCCCGCTTTGTTGCTGGTCAATAATGCCGACTATTCTGTCGCTACTGATTCTGTCTGCGGTGAACCGTATGAGAGCGCTATCACTCCTATCCGTGCACTCGCTACTAATTATGTGTCTGGTTCTGTTCGTGACGAAATGGGTAATGTAGTGGATTCTTTTAATGGCTCTGTGGAGGTTTCTCTATACGATAAACGCCGCGAACGTGCAACTCTCGGCGCTGTTAGTGGTATCTTTAAGTATAGTGAGTGGGGTAGCCGTCTCTTCCATAGCACATACCCAGTCAAAAATGGTAGATTTTCTATGCCTATCCAACTTACTAAGGATATTGACGCTACTGAGGGTTATGGCCGACTTAGTTATGTGGCTTGGTCTGAGGATGACAGACATAAGGCAACTGGCGGCTCTAATATGGTGCTCGTCGGTGGTTTCGCTGATGAAATACAGAATGATACAATAGGCCCCGACCTCCATTTGTATGTCGATTACCCTTCGTGGCAGAATGGGGGGCTGACTAGCTCTTCTCCTCTCTTCTATGCCCAGATGTCTGATGTCTCTGGTATCAATTCTTCTGGCGTAGGTGTCGGCCATAGCATAACTATGACTGTGGATAATGACCCTAATTCTACAATCGTACTCAATAATTACTATTCTCTATTGAGTACCGCCCCTGAAACGGGACGATTGCAGTATCAGTTGTCTAATTTGTCTCCTGGCCTCCATACTGTTTCTCTTAAGGTATGGGATAATATGGGTAACTCGACTCAGAGGTCTATCTCTCTCCGTGTCTCTTCGGAGTCTCAGATTGAGTTCGATAATATTCAGTTGTTCCCTTCTGCTTATTCTTCTAAGTCTGAACCGCTGACTTTGCGTTTCTTCCATAATAATGCTAGCGCAGGGAATAGCCTCAATGTCTCTATATTCAATTTGTTGGGACAGCTTGTCTCTTCCATTCAGACTTCTCTCCAGACAGGTACTTCTGATAGCGGAATCATAAATCTGTCGGATATCATGCCTGCCGTATCTTCTCTCGCTAATGGCATCTATGTCATTAATGTCAAGGTCATCGGTTCTAATGGCCGCCGCGGTGAGTTTACTCGCAAATTCGCATTCTAATCTCGTCTTTCATTAATTTTTTTGCGACCAAACGCTATTCTCTCTATACCCAGAGAGTACTTTCTCGCTATTCTCATAATAGAAAAATTACGATGAACAAGGTACATCTTCGTACGCAGACCATACGCAGACCATACCTAACCCGAATACAGTTTATCCCTGAATCGAATACAAGCTAGTACATCTCGCTGTTCTCAAAATAGAAAAACTGCGAGCAAACGCTATTCTCTCTATACTCAGAAAGTACCTTCTCTATATTCTCTCAATAAAAAAATTACGACCAACAAGGGTCTTCTCTATGACTAGCGTATGACTTCCCTATGCCTTCTCTATGCTTTCTCTGCTCTTTCTGTATCAATGCAAATACCTTTATTCTTATTGCCCTAATGTTGAAATATTTCTCATTTGGTATTGACTTTGTCAAAAATAGCACGTAACTTTGTGAAAAAATATTAATGAGGAGTAGGGGTCCTGAAGTGTATAGTTTCAGGATTCTTCTTTTTTTTACGTTTCAAAGACAATAAACACAATTGATTAGATATGGCAAACTTCGTTACTGCAGAAGGTCTTAAGAAGATGAAGGAGGAGCTCGCTCGTCTCGAGGGAGAGGAGCGTCCAAAGGTTATTCAACAGATTGCTGAGGCACGTGATAAGGGAGACTTGTCTGAGAACGCTGAGTACGATGCAGCGAAGGAGGCTCAGTCTCACCTCGAAACTAAGATCGCTCAGCTTAAGTTGCAGATCGCTGAGTCTCGTGTCCTCGATGCTTCTAAAATCGACACAACACAGGTTCAGATTCTCACTAAGGTGACTATCAAGAATATCAAGAACAACGCCCAGATGGCATATTCTATCGTTCCAGAATCTGAGGCTAACCTCAAGGCTGGTAAGATCGCTGTCAGCACTCCTATCGCTCAGGGCCTCCTCGGCAAGAAGGTAGGTGAGAAGGCTGATGTCAAGGTCCCAGCTGGCGTTATGACATTCGAAATCGTTAAGATTGAACTTTGCGACTAAATAATTCATAAGTCATGGCATCTATATTCAGTAGAATCATCGCCGGCGAAATCCCTTCTTATAAGGTAGCAGAGGACGATAAGCACTACGCTTTCTTGGATATCAACCCTCTCGCTAAGGGTCATACTCTCGTAGTCCCAAAGCATGAGGTGGATTATGCGTTCGACCTCTCTGAGGAGGAATACGCTGCTCTCCACGCTTTCGCACGCCGCGTAGCTATAGCTCAGAAAAAGGCTATCCCTTGTATGCGCGTAGGTGTCGCTATCCTCGGCTTCGATGTGCCTCATACTCATATTCATCTCGTTCCTCTACAGTCTGAGGGCCAGATGAACTTCACTAATGAGCGCGCTAAGTTTACCCCAGAGGAGATGTCGGAAATCGCCGCATCGATAGCTAAGAATTTCAAGTAATAAAGAAGTATCAAGATTTGATATAATAGTATTATAGACTAAATTTTCTATTCTATACTTTTGCTCTCGTTCAATTATGTATTTCCCATCTATTATAAGATATGGCAAATTCACTATACAGCGAGCGCAGAGCGCGAATAGAGAAAGAGCACGAGGAGCTTCTTTCTCGTCCTAACGAGATGTTGTTCTCCGTTAACGGAGTCTATAATAAGTACGCGAACCCCGTGGTTACGCGTGAGCATGTGCCCCTGAAGTGGCGTTACGACTTCGATGAGAAGCGTAACCCCTACTTTATGGAGCGCATTTCTTTTAATGCCACTCTCAATGCAGGTGCCATGAAATGGAATGATAAGTATATCATGGTAATCCGCACCGAGGGCGTCGACCGTAAGTCTTTCTTCGCCGTGGCTGAGAGCCCAAATGGTATAGATAACTTCCGCTTCTGGGACCGCCCTATAACTATGCCTCAGATTCCTGGTAATCCGGATACTAATGTGTATGATATGCGCCTTACTCAGCACGAGGATGGCTGGATATATGGCGTGTTCTGCTCTGAACGTAAGGACCCTGACGCTCCAGAAGGTGATACTAGTAGCGCCGTGGCAGCCGCAGGTATCGCACGTACTAAGGACCTTAAGACTTGGGAACGTCTCCCTGATCTGATCTCTCACGCTGGTCAACAGCGTAATGTTGTTCTCTTCCCATATTTCGTCAACGGCAAATATGCCTTCTATACCCGCCCTCAGGATGGTTTTATCGATACCGGGTCAGGTGGAGGCATCGGCTGGGGCCTCACTGATGATATCACTAAGGCCGAGGTTATGGATGAACTTATCATCGATGCTAAGACATATCATACCGTATATGAGGTTAAGAATGGTATGGGCCCTGCCCCTATCAAGACAAAGTATGGCTGGCTGAATCTGGCCCATGGCGTACGTAATACTGCCGCTGGTTTGCGTTATGTCTTGTATATGTTTATGACCGACCTCGAGAAGCCTTGGGTAGTGACTCATAAGCCTGCCGGTCATTTCATCGCTCCTTATGGCTCTGAGCGTGTAGGCGATGTCTCTAACGTGACTTTCGCTAACGGCTGGATCGAAGACCCAGATGGTAAGGTATTTATTTACTACGCTTCTAGTGATACTCGTATGCATGTGGCAACAACAACAGTCGACCAGTTGGTTGATTATTGTATGAATACCCCAGAGGACGAGTTCTACTCACATAAGTCTGTTGAGCGTATCAACGCTCTCATAGATATGAATAATTAAGATCAACCCTTTTTTAGACTATGCACAAACTATTCTTATTGTTGGCTATGGCGACACTAGTTTCAGTGTCGTCCATAGCACAATATGAGCCTATGAACCCTAAGGCTACTCCTGAGGCTAAGGCTCTTTTGGCTAAATTGTATTCTCTCCAGGGTAAGTGCTGCCTCACTGGCCAACATTCTTATCCTCTCTACTCGGATATCTATATGGAGCGCGTCGAAAACCTCGTGGAGGGTAGCCATCCTGTAGTATTCGGTCAGGATTTCGGCTACTCTAAGCCTAATTCTCTCGATGGTATCAATTTCCGCCAACGTTCTATAGATAATGCTATCAAATGGCATAAGCGCGGAGCTATCATCACTTTTATGTGGCACGCCGTCCCTCCTACAATCGAGGAGAACTTCACTATCTGGAAGGGAGAGAATGGTATCCAGAGTAAACTCACAGATCAGCAGTGGAAGGATCTTCTTACTCCTGGTACGGAAATCCATAATAGATGGGAGGCTCAGGTGGATGTCATTGCTTTCTTCCTCCGTCAGCTCCAGGATGAGAATATCCCAGTCATTTGGCGCCCTTATCATGAGATGAATGGCGACTGGTTCTGGTGGTGTAAGCGCCCTGGCCAGTATCAGGCGCTCTATCGTATGCTCTACGACCGTCTGACAAATTATCATCACTTGAATAACCTCCTCTGGGTATTTAATGCTAATGAGGTTAATGGTTTCAACGTGACTAATTATAAGGATTTCTTCCCAGGCCACGATATCATTGATATCCTCGCTACTGATGTCTATAACCAGAATTATCAGGATAAGGATTATGATTTGTTGTCTGAATTGGCTAATGGCAAGATCATCGCTATCGGTGAGTGCGGTAAACTCCCAACTGAAAAGATTCTCAAGAAGCAGAAGAACTGGAGCTGGTTTATGTGCTGGAGCGAGTTCATAGAGACTGCTAATGAGTGGGGTCCTCGAAAGGATCTCTATGATGCCGAGTGGACTGTTACTCTCGAGGAATTTACAAAATGAATGACAATGAGTAGGAATATCATACCTGAACTCCAACAGGAGCATTCTAATATCCTCCATTATTGGATCGATAATATGCAGGATGAGAAGCAGGGTGGCTTCTATGGCGCAAGAGATTGTAAGGGTAATCTGGTCGATAATGCCCCTAAGGGCGCTATCCTCAATGGCCGTATGCTCTGGTCTTTCTCTTCTGGCTACCGCGTGTTCGGAAAGCCTGAGTATAAGGAGGCAGCCGACAGGGTTTTTGATTATATCGTGAATTTCTTCTACGATAAGAAGAATGGCGGCTTCTATTGGTCTCTTAATGCGGATGGTTCTCCTTTGGATACCAAGAAGCAGGCTTATGCCGAGGGTTTTATTATATATGGATTGTCTGAATATTATCGCGCAACGGGCAACCAGAAGGCAATAGAACTCGCCGAGCAGACTTATCACCTTATCGAGAAGCATTATCGAGACTCGAAGGATGGCGGCTATATAGAGGCTCTCACTGCCGACTGGCAACCTATCGCTGATGTGCGCCTCTCTGATAAGGAGGATAATTCTCCTAAAACAATGAATACTCACCTCCATATCATTGAGCCTTACGTAAATCTTTACCGTGCTAAGCCTTCTCCTGAATTGAAGGAGTCTATTTCTCATTTGTTGTATATCTTCACCGAGAAAATTATCGATGCTGAGACGGGGCATTTTAACCTCTTCTTCGATATGGACTGGACTGTAAAGTCTAACATCGATTCTTACGGCCATGATATCGAGGGCGCTTGGCTCTTGTATGAGGCAGCAGAGGAGATTAAGGATGAGGCTTGGATGGATAAGGTTCGTCCTATGGCTAAACGTCTTGTGGATATTACGCTCAACGAGGGTCTCCATAATGGTAATTCTATCTTCTATGAGAAGATTGGCGACCACCTCGATACGGATAAGCATTGGTGGCCTCAGGCTGAAACGCTTTGCGGCCTCGCTGATACTTGGCGCCTGACTCACGACCAGAGGTATCTCGATATTCTCTACGCTGTGTGGGATTATATCAAGGCTCATCTCTCAGCTCCTCGCGCCAAGGGTGAGTGGATATGGCGTGTGGATAAGGATGGCAATGATGTCTATACCGATGAGGTTGCTGGCTTCTGGAAGTGCCCATACCATAATTCTCGAGCTATGCTCGAAGTCTTGCACCGTCTCTAAAATAGGAGGGTAATTATGCAGAAGTCTATTTTTTATATCATCGGACTCTTTTTTCTTTGTGCTTGTTCTCAACCAAAGATTCAGGTCTACCCGGGTTCTGACTGCAATATACAGTATGTGGGTCGTAGCCTTGCTACGGCTGATACTCTCGGTCCGCGTCTATGGGCTCCAGGGTCTTATTTCGCTTTTGCTTGCGATGGTAAGGAGTGTACTCTCAATATCATCGATGAGCAGATATGGAATGGCGCAGGGTTTAACTATCTCGAACTCGTAGTCGATGGCAGGAATACTCGTATCTGTATGGATACTACCTTGAATACCATCGTCCTCGATTCTCTTTTGTCTGATGCTCCTACCCATGAGATATTGGTATGTAAGGATACTGAGGCGTCTCACGGATATATACAATTGCAGAGTGTCGTAACTAAAAATTTGCGAGCAAGCCGTATGCTCTCTATGAGCAGCCCGATAGTAGAGTATATAGGAAACTCTATCACTTGCGGTGCAGAGGCGTACTGCGATGAGGTCCCTTATGGTACTGGTAGATGGGGCGACCGCCACCGTGCGTATCTCGCTTATGGTCCTCGCACTTCTCGCTTGCTGGGCGCCCGCTGGATGCTTACTTCTGTGTCTGGTATCGGCCTTATTCACTCTTGCTGTGATATGGATATCGTTATGCCTCAGGTCTATGACAAGATAAGCTTGCGCGATAACCAGTATGAGTACGATTTCGCCGAACAGCCCGACATTGTATGTGTTTGCCTGGGACAGAACGATGGTATCCAGGATTCGACGGCGTTCTGTTCTGCGTATGTGGATTTCATAGCTCAAATTAGAAAGCATAACCCATCAGCACGCATCGTAATGCTCTCGTCTCCTATGGCTGATGCCGAATTGCGCCCTTGGCAGGAACGCATGATTCTTGCCGTGGAGGATAATACTGAATCAACTGAGCATTTTTTCTTCTCTCGCCAATGGAAAAACGGAGGCGGTGACCACCCTGATTGTGATGAGCACGCAGAAATTGCTGAGGAATTATTCAATTACCTCAAGTGATTTCTCTAATTCGTTTATAATTGCCCAATAAAAAAGTTACGCATTTTTTACTCGCGTTTTGCAAGCGTGAGTAATTATGCGTATTTTTGTCTCCAAATATCAAAATGGAGTAGCACTTAGTGGATTCTTCACGACCAAATAGGGCCTCATTGTACAAGGAGCGACTCAATCTGTTGCTCGATGTTACGCAGACTATCAACGAAAGACATAGCGTAGACGAACTGATGCAGGAGTTCGAGACGTTGCTTCGTGAAGAGTTGGGCGTCGGTCGTGTCATTGTATTTACTAGAGGCGAAGATGCTAAGTGGAATTTAATCTTGTCGTGTGGCGTTACTCAGCAGCAGGTAGATTCTATCGATCCGGAGAGAGACCTCCTCGGCATTACTAAAATTGAGAACCTCGCTCTCAGTGAGCGTGAACGTCTGCTCGTCTTCGATGCCGTAATACCTCTTTACCATGAGTTCAAACTTATGGGCTACGTGCTTGTGGGCGATCAGGAACTGGGTGATGGATTGTCTCCTACATTGCGTAACCTCAAATTCATTCAGATTCTCGCAAATCTTATTATCGTATTCATCGAGAATAAGAAAATGCAGACTCGCCTCCTTAAACAGGAGAGCTTGAAACATGAGTTTGAAATCGCTTCTCAAATCCAGCAGAGCCTCGTACCTAAGGATAGCGAGATGCTTCGTACCTCGTATCTGACCGTACGTTCTCTCTATAAGCCTCACCACGCTGTCGGCGGTGACTACTACGACGTGCTCTCTCTTTCTCCATATAGCGTTGGCTTCTGTATAGCCGACGTAAGTGGTAAGGGTATGGGCGCCGCATTGCTGATGTCCAACTTCCAGGCCATCGTGCGTTCTCTCTTCACCGCTAACATATCAATGAGCCGATTGGTCAAGGAACTTAATGAGCGCCTTAACCTCAATTCTAAGAACGATAAGTTTATTACGGCTTTCCTGGGCCGATATAATAAGATAACTGGCCGATTGACCTATGTCAACGCTGGCCACTTGTCTCCTCTCCTCTGTGTCCCAGGCTCCGAGGAAATACGCGAACTTGATAAGGGGTCCATCGCATTGGGTATGCTCGATGAAATGCCTACTATCGAGGAGGAGTCAATCCGTATCAGAAAAGGTACAAGGCTTGTCGCATTTACCGACGGCCTGGTAGAGGTCGATGAGGGTAACCGCGTGCGTAACTCTTTCTTGGAGCTCAAGAATATAATGCAGACTTCCGAGCATATCGATGAGGCTATGAAACGTATCGATGATATGGCTGAGCGTGATAAGCTGAATGGCTTCGCTTTTGATGATATATCAGTTATCGGTCTGGAGTTTAACCGTAACGGCAGCCTCATTTTCTGACTTTTTTTGTCCTAAGACGAATATTTCTTACAAATTGTTTTTTTCTCTTAAAGGATAAAGTTACATTTGTACTCCAAAAAGTAACTCTAATTACAAGAACTAACAATTTTTACAAAAATGAAGAACGCATTCATATGTGCAGTAGTTATGGCAGGAGCTCTCGTCGCTTCTAGCTGCTCCCTCTCTTCTAATGACAAAAAAACTGAAGTAACAAAGCAGAATATTGAAGAGAACGTTCGTGAGTTCGTATACCCACTCCCTACAGCTTTCGAGACAACAGAAATGCTTAATCGTATCGAAGCACCTTATATCCAGACTCTTTGCAACGACCTTACAAATGCTGAAGGTTATTTGACAGAGTACAAGCGTGCCCTCAACCTCGGTGTATATAGCGCAGATATGTGCTACGCTAGTACATACAACCAGCAGCAGGGTATCATGGATTGTATGGATGTTATCAAGGGCTTGATCGAGGAACTCGATATGGCAACAGGCGTCGATCCTGAACTCCCTAGCAAACTCGAAAGCAACGAGAATAATAAGGACGAGCTCACAAAGCTCATCACTGAGTCTTTCTACGATTCTTATGACTACCTCAACCGTAACGACCGTGGCCCTGTTTCAATACTCGTAGTCGCTGGTAGCTGGATCGAGGCTGAATATGTTACAACTCACATCTCAGAGAATACATTCCTCAACAAGGAAATGGTTAAGATCGTAATGTCACAGAGCGAGCCTCTCGCTAAGTTGATGGAGATTCTTGATACAAAATTCCCTAATGATGAGTACGCAAAGACTATCAAGGCTGGTCTTACTCCTCTTAACAATGTCTATAAGGCAGTAGCCGATGGCGGTATCACAGAGGATCAGATAGCTAAGATCACAGAGCTCGTTGAGGCTCTCCGTACCGAGATTACATCGAAATAATAAACATAGCTAACAAATAAACTAACCAAAGTCAGGCGACTGTGATAGTTGCCTGACTTTTCTTGTTTTTCCCTCTCCTCATTAATAAAAAATTGCGATGAACCTTAATGCTCCCTTAACGCTCCCTTATATCTCCCTTAATACAGACTTATAGTCCGTAGCTGAATGAAAGATCTGTTTTTTTCATTACTCAATATTTTTTGGTATTCTTTAAACTTTATACTATCTTTGCGCCGTTTATAGCCTACCCATCTAAGGCTAGTTGAAACAAAGAGATAAAAATAATAACAGCATTATATTAAACATTTTAAAAGATGCAGAACAAAGGCTTCGTACGGACCTTCGCCATTCTCTTGGCACTAGTGTGTTTGTACCATTTGTCGTTCACATTCTTTACTCGTAAGGTAGAGAACGACGCCAAAGCGTTCGCAAATGGCGACGCTGCTAAAGAGACCGCCTACATTGATTCAATCGCAAATGAGCCGGTTTACAACTTCCTTTTCCTCAAGAAATACACTTATATGGAGTGTAAGGCCAGTGAGATTAACTTCGGTCTTGACCTCAAGGGTGGTATGAACTTGATTTTGGAGGTTAAAGTATCAGATATTGTAAAGGCACTCTCTGGTCATAACCAGGAGCCAACTTTCAATCAGGCTATTGCAAATGCTATCGAGGCAGAAAAGAGCTCAACATCTGATTTCATTACTCTCTTCCAAAACGAATTTGAGAAACTCAGTCCTAATGGTCAGTTGGCGACTATCTTCGCTACAATTGATATGAAGGACCGCGTTAATCGCAATATGTCAAACTCTGAGGTAGTAAAGGTTCTTCGCGATGAGACAGAGAGCGCTATCCAAAACGCATTCAACGTGCTCCGTACTCGTATCGACCGCTTCGGCGTTACTCAGCCAAATATCCAGCGCCTCGAAAAGGCAGGCCGCGTAATGGTTGAGCTCCCAGGTGTTACAGATCCTGCCCGCGTTCGTAAGCTCCTTCAGGGTACAGCTTCCCTCGAGTTCTGGGAGACATATAATAATAACGAGATTCAGAACCAGCTCGCTGCAGCTATTCAGGCTACAATGGAGCAGGTCGTAGATTCAGCTAAGGCTGATGCTTCTGCTTCTTCTGATGTCCTCGCTCTCGCTGAGAAGGCACAGGATTCAACAGCAGTTTCTACTCAGTCTTCTGTTCGCTCTCTCGCTTCTTATCTCCACTTCACTCCTGCAGGTTACGGCCCTATGGTTGGTGTGGCTCTCGCTAAGGATGTTAAGAAGGTTGAGGAGTACCTCGCTTCTGATAAGGTTCGTCGCCTCCTTCCTCGCGACCTTAAGCTTATGTGGTCAGTAAAGCCACGTACAGGCGCTGAGATGCAGCAGTTCTTCGCTGAGCCTATCAATCCTAAAGAGACAGTATACGAACTTGTAGCTATCAAGTCTACATCAAATAGCGATCGTGCTCCACTCGAGGGCGACGTCGTGACAAACGCTCGTCATCAGGCTAGCCAGCAGGGCGCACGCTATGAGGTATCAATGTCAATGAATTCTGAGGGTGCTCGCCGTTGGGCTCAGCTCACAAAGGCTAACGTTGGTCGTTGCATCGCTATCGTTCTTGATGGTTATGTATATAGCTACCCTACAGTAAATGGTGAGATCACTGGTGGTTCTTCACAGATCACAGGTAACTTCTCTCCTGAGGAGGCTCAGGACTTGGCTAACGTCCTCAAGTCTGGTAAACTCCCTGCTCCTGCAACAATCGTAGAGGATACAGTAGTTGGTCCTTCACTCGGTGAAGAGGCTATCGAAAGTGGTCTCTGGTCATTCCTCATCGCTTTCATCGTAGTACTTATCTATATGGTCGTATTCTACGGTCTCCGCGCAGGTCTTGTATCTGACTTCGCTCTTATCGCTAACCTCTTCTTCATCGTAGGTGTTCTCGCATCATTCGGTGCAGTCCTCACATTGCCAGGTATCGCAGGTATCGTTCTTACTATCGGTATGGCTGTGGATGCTAACGTAATTATCTACGAGCGTATTAAGGAGGAGATGCGTGCCGGCTCAACAGTTCGTACTGCCGTAGCTGCTGGTTACAAGAACGCTATGTCAGCTATCGTGGATGCTAACATCACAACATTCCTCACAGCTGTCATCCTCTTCGCATTCGGTACAGGTCCTATCAAGGGTTTCGCTACAACATTGATGATTGGTGTCGCTACATCATTCTTCACAGCTGTATTCCTCAGCCGTATCATTATTGAGCACTTGGCTAACAAGCACGAGGATATGAAGTTCTACACAAAGTTCTCTGAGCACTTTATGGAGAATGTTAATATCAACTTCCTCGGCAAGCGTAAGGCTTACTATATAGTAATCGCTGCATACATGGTTGTATGTATCGCTTCTCTCGCTATCCGCGGTCTTAACAAGGGTATCGATTTCACAGGTGGTCAGATTTATGTAGTACGTTTCGAGAACTCTGTATCTCCTGAGGCTGTTCGTTCTAGTCTCGCTGCTGAGTTCGGTGACGCTACAGTAGAGGTTAAGACTTATGGTGCAGACAACCAGGTACGTATCTCTACAAACTATGGTATCAATGATACAGAGGATGGTGCACAGGATAGAATTGAGTCAAAGCTCTATAACGGTCTTAAGTCTCTCGTGCCAGCATCAGTATCTAAGGAGGAGTTCCTCGCTAACTACCGTATGTCATCTCAGAAGGTAGGTCCTACAATGGCATCTGATATTACTGAGAAGGCTATCTGGTCTGTATTGCTCTCTCTCCTTGTAATGTTTGGTTACATCTTCTTCCGATTCCGTAACTGGGCTTATGGTATGTCAGCAGTAGTAGCGTTGACACACGATGTTGTGTTCACACTCGGTATCTTCTCATTGACATATTCTATTATGCCATTCTCAATGGAGATCGACCAGTCGTTCATCGCAGCTATCCTTACTATCGTTGGTTACTCAATCAACAATACAGTGGTTATCTTCGACCGTATCCGTGAGCAGTTCCACCTTACACCAAAGGCTACTGCAATGGAGGTTATGAACAATGCGTTGAACTCAACAATGGCTCGTACAGTCAACACATCTATGACAACTCTCGTAACTCTCATCGTTATCTTCTTCCTTGGTGGTGAGGTTATCCGTGGTTTCATCTTCGCGATGTTCGTTGGTATGTTTATCGGTACATTCTCTTCTCTCTTGCTCGCTACACCTCTCGCATACGAGATTGTTAGCCGTAAGGAGAACAAGAAATAAGATTTAAAGAACTACAGAACCCGAGGTTTTAGGTTTCCCCCTATCCTCGGGTTTTTTCTTTTTTCTGTAGGTCTCTATAATTAATAATTATTCTCACGTCTATGAAGAAATTATTTGTTTCCGCCTGTCTAGCAGCAGGTTTGTTGTTTCAGATGCAATCTGAGGCACAAGAAATCCCATCTCTCCCTGTCGATACGGCATACACAATAGGTCGTCTCGATAATGGGTTAACTTATTATGTTCGTCATAATGAATATCCAAAGGATCGTGCATTCTTCTACATTGTTCAGCGTGTAGGTGCTAGTCTTGAGGAAGATTCTCAGAATGGTCTTGCTCACTTCCTTGAGCACATGGCTTTTAATGGCACAAAGAATTTCCCAGGTAAGGGTATTATTGATTATCTCGAGCATCAAGGTGTTAAGTTTGGTGCAAATATCAATGCCTATACATCTTTTGACGAGACTGTTTACAATCTCGATAATGTACCTACTACAAATCCTTCTGTTATCGACAGCGCCTTGTTGATTCTCCACGATTGGTCGGGTTTCATCTCATTGGAGGAGAAGGAGATTGATGCTGAGCGTGGTGTTATTCTGGAGGAGTGGCGTACACGTAATCAGGCTAACCGCCGTATGATGATGAAGCACTATCAGAATACGATGAAGGGTACTCCTTACGAGAAGCGTGACATTATTGGTGATACCGCTGTTATCAAGCATTTTACCTATGATGCTATCCGTAAATATTACCATAAGTGGTATCGTCCAGATCTTCAGGGTATTGTTGTTATAGGTGACATTAACCCTAAGGAGGTTGAGCAAAAGATAAAGGATATGTGGCAGGATATACCTGCTCAGGAGAATCCAGCAGAGCGTGTCTACTTCCAGGTTAATCTTAACCAGACTGAGCCTATTGTTTCTATCGTAACAGATGCAGAGGCTACATCAAATCGCATCGAACTTGGGTTCCGTCGTCCAGAAGTGCCTAGAGATTATGCAAGTACACCTAATGCTTATATGATGAACATTGCTGTCCATCTCATCGTTGATGTGTTGGATATGCGTTTTGAGGAGTTGACTACTAAGGCTGATTGTCCTGCAACAGGTGCTGGTGTAAGTGATTATACTCAAACACCTCTCAATAGAGAGTTTGCATTTATCGCCATAGCAAAGAATGGTCAGTTGCGTGCATCATATAATCTTCTCCTCGATGAGATGGAGAAATTGCGTCGCTGGGGTCTTACAGGCAGTGAGTTGGAAATTGCTAAGCAAAATCTGCTCAAGATGGCTGAGGATGCTTATAATTCAAGAACTACTTGCCAGTCGGCTAATTACGTGAACTCATGTGTACGTTCTTTCATTGATGGCGTAGATTTGATGAGTGAGGAGTATGAGTTTGAGTTTGTCAAGCAGATTCTTCCTTTTATGACAAAGGATGATATTAATAAGCTTGTTGAGCCTCTTCTTACGAATAATGTAGTTCTTCGTGTTTCTGCTCCTACTACCGAGGAAGACATTCCTACATCTGATGAGCTCATTCAGATGTTGAAGTCTGTTGTAAATAAAGACCTTGCCAAGTATGAGGAGGTGTCGTACGACAAACCTCTAGTAGCAGAGACTCCTAAGGTAGGCAAGATAGTCAGCGAGGAGAAATCTATTTATGAGTCGACATTGGTTAAGCTCTCAAATGGTGTAGAGGTATTCCTTTTGCCTACAGACTATGCGGCAGACCAGATTTCATTCCGTGCAATCAGTGAGGGTGGCCGTTCACTTCTCTCTGCAGAGGATGCTGTTCTTGCATCGTATAATGATTATTTCATTAGTTCTTATGGTTTAGGTGATTTTTCTGCATCGGAACTTACAAAAGTTCTTGCAGGTAAGAGCGTGAATAAGAGCACATCTTCAAGTATGTACAGTGAGAATATTATGGGTAACTGTGCTAAGGGTGATGTTGAGACACTTCTTCAGATGATATATCTGACATTTGGAGAGCCACGTCGTGATGAGGATGCTCATGCCAGCACAATGGCAATGATACGAACTTCACTTGAGAATGCCGAGAAGAATCCTGAATATTCTATGGGTGATACCATCACACGCATGATGTATCCAAGCAATCCATACGTCAAGAATATTAAGTCTAACGATATAGCAGCTTTGACACTAGACAAGAGTATTGCTATTTTCAAGGACCGTTTCAATAATGCGGCAGACTTCAAGTTCATTCTTGTCGGAGATATGGATATTGAAACAGTTAAGCCTTTGCTTGCTCAGTGGCTTGGCTCGTTACCTACTACGGATAAGAGAGAGAAGCCGATAGATAGAAATATTGTAGCTCAGACAGGTCGCCACGAGACTACATTCGAGAAGGAGATGAAGACAAATAAGACAACGAGCTGGACACTTTATAGTGGAGAGCTTAAGGCTTACGACCGTCATTTCATTGTAGCAGGTGATATGCTCAATGAGCTTCTCCGTATGCGTTATCTCGATACTATTCGTGAGGATGAGGGAGGTTCTTATGGTGTATCATCTCATTTCAGTGCTGATGAGTCGGTCAGATATACCTATGAGTTGCAGATTGAGTTTGACACAGACCCTGAGAAAATAGACCGTCTATATCCTATCATTGAGCGTGAGATTAGAAAGATTGCTGAAGAGGGACCAAATATGGAGCAGCTCCAGAAGGTTAAGGATAACAAGCTCAACAATCTTGCTACTCTTCATAAGCGTAATGGTTATTGGATGGGCCGTATCGTAGACTACATCCGTATGGATATTGATAAGACACAAGGTGAGAAGGAGTTGTACGAGAATATGTCGGGTGACGACATAAAGGCTGTTGCAGCTCAGATTCTTGCTAATGGTAACCGTCTCAATGTTACTATGAAGCCAAAACTTCAGTAATATAAGGTTATAATAAAGGTAATTTCATTTAACCATACAAAGGACGTAGTATCGGACCAATAGCTTAGATTTTTGTAGGTACTGCCTACATACTGTCTAGATACGGTCTGCATACGGGGAAGTCCCTTGTTGCTCGCAATTTTTTATTTTAAATGGTATAGCATTACGCTAATATTGCGATATGTGGTAGTGCAGCAAGGTGCTGTTACGGTTCTATCATAGGGTTAAAAGAAAGAGCCATGATATAATACAACAAAAGGTCGGTTAAATACCGACCTTTTGTTGTTATTGTATTCAATAGTCTTTATATTTGTACCATTATAAAATCAAAACATTTATATCTTGATGAGACTCTCAAGGCAATTGGGTGCAATATTGTGCCTATCCATATTGAGGACCTATGCGTTCTCGCAGGAGATACATCATACATCTCCGTTGCAGATACAGACTGCTAATATCTACAGTACGGTACCTATAGAAGAAACTGTAGATGCTTTCAATCCTTCAATAATTTCAGATATTACGACATTCGGGGCACAAGCTTCGTGTACTATTCCCTATGCCCTAAAAGAACTGAGACAGTCTGATGCCAAGGTTGCCGTTTCGACACCAGTCTGTCATCTACAAGGAGAGGTGGTGAAGTCGGGTAATGAGAATAGTTCGTTTACTACTCTGGGAGGAGGTATATCTCGCAGATTCCACAAGTTCGGCATAGGATTGGAGTATAGAATGCTGGTACACAAGCAAGCGAATGCGGAGAGCTATAAGTCGTCATTCTCCAGATTCGGTATTCATGTTAACCTCAGCGAGGAGTGGACAGTAGCTATGGCTGTCCAGAATATCGAGGGTAGGCAGTTGTCATACAAACAAGTCGAGGTAGATATACCATCATTTGCTGTAGTCGGTATACGATGGCGGCATAGTATGCTTGTGATACAGGCAGAAGTAGAGAAGAATTGGGTACTAGACCCTGCGGTAAAGGTTGCAGCAACAGTAATTTCCCGTAAGGTAGTATTTGGTTCTATTGGGCTAATGGTCAGAAATGACAGCGCTATGCCATCTGTTGGAGTTGGTGCTCAGACAAAATATTGCACGATAAATGCAGCGATGAGTTATCATAATCAGCTTGGCATAACATCCGGGGCTTCGGTGTCACTCAATAATCTATGGTAGAAGATGAAAAGAAATATATTAATTATTATAGCCACAGTATTTACGATAGTATCAGTAGGCAATGCTCAAGAAGAGGCAGATATAGATATGATAGTACGCGACCTATTAGAAGATATGGCTATAGACGGCAGACTATCAGAGAATGGAGACGAAGCGCAAGATTTGTATGAGTTGGCAGAGAAAAAGATAGATATTAACAGTGCTACGGCAGATGAATTGCGCAGTATACACGTGCTGACTGAGAGTCAGGTCCAGAGTATAATATACGAGCGCAGTCGGGTAGGGGCATTCAATTCGGTACTAGACCTGATGATGATGCCAGAATTTGATGAGTGGTTTGTTACCAGGCTGGCAAGATTTATAAAATATGACGATCCAGCAGAGAAACACCAAAGACATTATCTGAAAGGAGAATTTCTTTCGCGAGTAGCAATACAGACACCCAAAGCCGCTGGGTTTGATACGATAGTGAAATCGCCATACGTAGGAGAACCATTGAAATTACTATCACGCAATAAGCTATCGCTAGATGATAAACTGACAGTCGGGTTTGTTGCACAATCAGATATGGGAGAACCTATATGTTCGCACGGGGTATCGTTGACCGATTTTACATCGGGATTTCTGTCGTACAAGAATAATCATAATGGAATAGCCAGAGCAGTTATCGGACATTACCATATCCATATCGGGCAAGGATTAGGAGTGTGGACGGGGTTCAGTACAGACCAAACATCAGTGCAAGCCTCCATTGACCGCAGGGCAGAGATTATAAATCCAACACTCTCTGCGGCTGAGTCGGGGTATCTCAGAGGGGGAGCATGTATGCTAGTACATAATAAATCGTATTTGACCCTCTACTCTTCATGGACAGATAATGATGCAACGATGTTGACTATGTCCAATGATACCATAGAAGAAAGGGAATATGTGCAAACTATCCAGAAAGACGGTTACCATCGGACACAGAAAGAGATAGAAGGCAGAAACAATGTTGAGACCAAGCTATCAGGGGTATATGCTTCGCAAGGGTTCTATCTTGGCAAGATAGGCATAGGGGCTAACAAGTGGAGATGCTCAGTTCCGCTGAGTAATGGCGATAAGCTATATAGACTCAATTATCCAAGTGTAGAAGATATAGTGACGTATCATACCGATTTCAGATTGATTTATCCGAGAGTGAAGATATATGGAGAAGGGGCATTACAAGATACCAGAATAAAAAGATTAGCAGTGATTTGTGGTATAGATTTGGCATTAGCGGGAGGCAGTTACCTGACAATTGCTTATCGAGATTTCAGCAGGAACTATTATGCAGCGGTGCAGAATCCCTATTCCCGTTGGGCGCAGCCATCGGGCGAGAGAGGTTTGTATATGGCGATGCAGACATCACCTGTCAGGAAATTAGAAGTTCTGACGAGTATCAATCTATATAGCAACAGATGGCTTACATATCGATGTATGTTCCCGTCAGATGGGTATAAGATAAGGTTGAATGCCAAATATGCTATCAATAAGAATGCAGAAGTAGCATTCCGAGTGCGCGTTGACGATAATGATATTTCATCGTCAGCCAATCAATATAAGAAAGAGAGAGAACACAGGATATCATACAAGATGCATTATGAATCGGCGCCATTGCCCATCGTGAGATTCAAAGGTGCAGTTGAGCAGATACACTACAGGAAAGGAGAAAGAGAAGCCTCTATAGGGTGGTGGTTCTCGCAAGAGCTAAAGATTAAGGCAGAGAATATGAGCAATCTCAGTGCGACGCTATATGTGGCACATTTTGATACAGATGATTATAATTCGAGAATATATGCGTATATGCCCGATATGCTATACTCAATGTCGACCCCAGCTTATAGTGGGAAAGGAGTAATAGCCATCGGGCAATTAGGAATTAATCCCGTGTCAAATCTCACACTCACTGCACGAGTGAAACGTCTGCGTTACCTTGACAGAGAAGAGATAGGGACAGGAAACGAGAAGACGAGTGGAGCGGGGCGCACAGAATTCAAGATACAGTTGCGCTACAAGCTATTTCATCGTCTATAATGTTTTACTACTGTAGAAGCCATCCGTTCATAGCCTTGATAGCTCGAGCGCGGTGGCTTATTTCATTTTTCTGCTCAAGAGTAAGTTCCGCGAAAGTCTTGTCGGGATGTTCCACTGGGCAGAATAGAGGGTCGTATCCGAAGCCCTCATTACCGCGAGGGACACGAGTTAGAGAACCCTCGACCTTTCCCTCGAACAAATGTTCATTGCCATCTGCATCGATAAAAGCCAATACAGTACGGAAGCGGGCAGAAAGATCCGTCTTATCCTTAATCTCCTCGAGAAGTTTTGCATTATTCTTTTCGTCGGTAGCTCCCTCGCCAGAGTAGCGAGCAGAGAAAACACCAGGGGCACCTCCCAGACAATCCACTTCAAGACCAGAGTCGTCGGCCAGGCAAGGGCGACCGAACTCAGCGTAAATAGCGCGAGCCTTAATAAGTGCATTCCCCTCAAAAGTATCAGCGTCTTCGATTATCGGCTTAGTATAGCCGACCTCTTTGAGAGTCTCTATTACCACCCCTTCAGGAAGGAGCTTTTCAATCTCACGAGCCTTGTGAGCATTGTTGGATGCTAGTATAATCTTCATAGGACAAAGGTAGTGATTTCTATGCGGATTATACCAAAGAAGTAAGCGTCTAGTCATACGCTGCTCCCTTGGAAGTTCCTTCTTGCTCGCAAATTTTTCATTTTGCTTGTGTCAAGGCTTTGCGTATATTTGCACTCTAAACAAGTGATCAATGATAGAAAAATCAGATTGCATATTTGTAGGCACAGTCACGAAGCATCATGGTTATGATGGCCGAGTAGTAATTAGGGCAGATCAGAATCGTACGTCGGAAGACCTTATGTGGGATACACTTCACGTGATGATAGACGGTGGACTTGTGCCATTTGCGGTTGATGAAGTAAAAGAGAGAAACGATATGGAGGTACTCTGTAAGTTTGAGCTCATCAATTCGCAAGAAGATGCAGAAGAACTTATTGGTCAGGATGTCTATATAGAGCGAGTTTGGCAAGAGGGTGACAATATGGCAGACGGGGGAGAAGAGGAGATGATGCATATAGGTGATTTAGTGGGCTTTAAGTTATTTGAGTCCAGTGATGAATCATTAGTTGGCACGATTGTTGACGTAGATTTACGCATAGAGCAGAATCCGTTATTTGTTGTAGAGAGAGCGAATAGCGGGGAAGAGGTGTTGATACCTGTAGTAGAGGAGTGGATTACAGCGTATGATGCCAAGAAGAAAGAGCTCGCGATGGATCTCCCATTAGGATTGTTTGAAGAATAAGATATATAACGATATATGACAACACAGGATCAGATCAAAGATATAGTTGAGCGAGCAGATGCGCTCAGGGGGTATCTTGACGTAGATCGTCGACGAGTAGAATTAGAAGAAGATGAGATACGCGCTGCGGCACCAGAGTTTTGGAATGATGCCAAGCGTGCGGAGGCTCATATGAAGAAAGTGAAGGAAAACAAGCGTTGGGTTGAGGGATATGACAAGATAAAGTCGGCAGCAGAAGAGTTGGAATTAGCATTCGACTATCTCAAGGAGGGAATTATTGAAGAGGCAGAACTTGACGCTGCGTACAAGCATGCAAGCGATATGCTAGATGAGATAGAGATGGCGAATATGTTGCGTCGAGAAGAAGACCAGCTAGGAGCCGTACTCAAGATTGTAGCAGGTGCAGGAGGCACAGAGGCGCAGGATTGGGCTCAGATGCTCATGAGGCAATATATGCGTTACTGTGAGCGTCACGGCTATAAAGTATCGGTATCCAACCTTCAGGATGGAGATGATGCAGGCATCAAGACCTGTACGCTTACAATCGAGGGAGACACAGTATATGGCTACCTGAAGAGCGAGAACGGAGTTCACCGTTTGGTTCGTGTATCGCCATTCAATGCGCAAGGAAAGCGAATGACATCATTTACCTCGGTATTCGTAACGCCATTGGTAGATGATACTATAGAGATCAATATAGAGCAGGCCCGTATCAGTTGGGATACATTCCGAAGCGGAGGTGCTGGAGGTCAGAATGTGAACAAAGTCGAGTCGGGAGTTCGTCTGCGTTATATGTATAAAGATCCAGATACAGGCGTAGAAGAAGAGATATTGATTGAGAATACAGAGACACGCGACCAGCCAAAGAACAAAGAGAATGCCCTGCGACTATTGCGTTCGATGCTCTATGACAAAGAGCTCAAGCGCAGAATGGCAGAGCAGGCCAAGATAGAGGCAGGCAAGAAAAAGATAGAGTGGGGATCACAGATAAGGTCGTACGTTATGGACGACCGAAGAGTGAAAGACCACAGAACCAACTATCAGACATCCAATGTCCAAGCGGTATTAGATGGAGAGATAGACGATTTCATCAAGGCATACCTGATGGAATTTGGAGGCGAGGCATAAGATATAGATACAGTAACATCTAACTATTACGACATTGATAGAAGATTCGCTATCGGCAGTTGAGGGTAATATGACCCTCAGAACCGAGAAACTAGTTAAGATATATGGTAGCCGTAAGGTTGTAGACGGACCTAGTGTGCAGGTGTCGCAAGGAGAGATTGTGGGGTTACTCGGACCGAACGGTGCAGGAAAAACCACTACTTTCTATATGACAGTAGGTATGGTTCAGCCAAATGACGGTCATATCTATCTTGACGATACCGAGATAACCAAGTATCCAATGTACAAGCGAGCGCAGATGGGAGTCGGGTATCTTGCTCAGGAAGCATCGGTATTCCGTACCATGTCTGTTGAGGACAATATCATGGGCGTAATGGAGATGGCAAAGTTTCCAAAGGAGTACAGGAAGAAACGCCTAGAGGAGCTGATAGCAGAATTTGGATTGAACCACATCCGCAAGAGCAAAGGCAACCAGCTTTCGGGAGGTGAGCGTCGTCGTACAGAGATAGCCCGTGCGTTGGCAATCAACCCTAAATTCATTATGCTAGACGAACCATTCGCAGGAGTAGACCCTATTGCCGTATATGATATTCAGAAAATCGTATTCCACCTCAAGGACAAGAATATCGGAGTGCTGATATCAGACCATAATGTAGGAGAGACACTAGCGATATGTGACCGAGCATATATCCAGGTTAGCGGCAAGCTTTTTGCGCAAGGTTCGGCAGAAGAACTTGCCAATGATGCAGAAGTAAGGCGAGTATACTTAGGTCCGGACTTTGTATTAAGACGTAGAACATTTGACAGATAACAGAATCTTAAAACTTATAAGACCATGATGTTGTATGTAATATTTGGCTTTTTTGCCTTAGTGAGCTGGCTAGTAAGCCGACAGCTCAAGAGCAAGTTCGAGAAATACTCACGAGTTCCCATCAACATGACAGGTGCGCAGATAGCAGAGCGTATGTTGAGAGAGAATGGGGTTTATGATGTTCAGATACGACCTGTTCAGGGTAACCTCACAGATTTCTATGACCCGACAAACAAGACAGTAAATCTCAGTGAGGGAGTATATAACTCTTGCAGTGTAGCTGCTGCGGCTGTTGCAGCTCACGAGACAGGTCATGCTATCCAGCATGCAGAGGCGTATAGTTTCCTTGAATTGAGAACCATGTTGGTACCATTACAGAATGCCAGCGCTAAGATTTTGAACACCATATTCATTGTGATGTTCCTTGGCTCATTCATTCTTCCAAATCTGCTGCCAATGAAAATAGCTCTACTGATAATCATTGCGGCATACGCAGTCTTTACATTGTTTTCTTTGGTGACATTGCCAGTTGAGGTCAATGCCAGTCAGAGAGCTATTAACTGGTTGACCAATTCAGGTATTATAGCAGGTCAGACAAGAGACAATGCCATAGATGCACTTAAGTGGGCTGCATATACCTATTTCGTAGCAGCGCTATCGTCTATAGCTACATTGGTATACTACATTATCCGCTACACAAGCAGCAGAGACTAATAACGAATAAAAAAATACACGATGATAAAAGGAGAAGAGATACTCAACTATATCCCACAGCGTACACCTATCGTAATGATAGATACATTTTTCGGCCTCGAGGACCAAGACACTTCATCTACAGCGCTGACTATTGCAGAAGACAATCTTTTTGTTGATAAAACGACGAAGAAATTTCAAGACAGCGGCATTATAGAACATATTGCGCAGTCGTGTGCCATGCATGTGGGTTATGAAAGCGTAACACGCGGAGAGGGTATTCCTCTTGGATTCATCGGTTCGGTGAATAAGCTCACTGTCAACAGACTTCCTGTAGCGGGCGAGACCTTGAATACCTCAATCCATTTTGAATTGAGAATGGGTAATATTATTCAAGCCGGTACAGAGGTACATATTGGAGACGAGAAGATTGCTGAGTGCAAGATGAAGTTGGCCATTGTTGACAAATAAGTTAGTTAGATGAAAATCAAATTGCATGAGCCGACGCTCACGTTTCGTCATGAGTTCACTGTGAGGTTCTCAGAAGTTGACATGATGAAAGTAGCATGGCATGGTAGCTATGTGCTTTATCTTGAAGACGGGCGAGAAAAGTTTGGAGCGCATTATCAAGGAATCGGGTACGAAGATTATTTCCGTACGGGTTTTGTGGCGCCGGTCGTCAATCTTCAGATAGAATACAAGCAGAGTCTCAAGAGTGGGGAGAAGGCTATAGTAGAAACACGATATATCTATCATCCGGGAGCGAAGTTGATATTCGAATATATAGTCTATCGAGCCTCCGATATGCAGGAGATGGCTATTGCAACGACCACGCAAGTCTTTGTGAGTCCCGAAGGTGAAATGCAATATACTTGTCCCGAATTTTTCGAGGAGTGGAAAAACAGATGGTTGCCTAAGTAGGGCAGCCATTTTTTTTGTGTATACACGCTACAAAGCGTGCATTTTTTGCTTTTTTCCGTCTCTACGTTACGTCTAGAAAAGTTTTGGAAACGAGAGAAGCAATGTGAAGCGTATATAAATGTTAATTTTGTGATTGTAAAATAGGCTCGATATCTATCCATCCATGATGGGCAGTTTGTGAGTATGTTCGGATTTTACACATGTCAAAAAACAAATAACTAACTATCATCAAATGAATGCTAACGAGAAAAACGAGCAGGCAGGCTTCTATAAATTAAGTTGGGCTCAGCGCATCGGTTATGGCTCTGGCGATTTGGCCCAGAACCTCATTTTCCAGACAGTAGCTGTGTACATGATGTTGTACATGACAACAGTATTGAAAATCAGCCCTGAGTTCGTAGGTACTCTTATCCTTGTGGTACGACTACTCGATTGTATCTGGTCTCCTGTTGTGGGACGCTACATCGACAACAACAATCCAAAATTTGGCAAATACCGTTCTTATCTCTTCTACGGTGGTATTCCTTTGACGATTGCGGCTTGTCTGCTCATGCTCCCTCAGGTAGCTGAGTGGTCAGAAGCCTCAAAAATGGTTTATGCCGTATTAAGCTATGGCGTATTGAGCATGATCTACTCTGTTGTCAACATCCCATACGGCTCTATCATGGCAAGTATGACCCGTGACAACGATGAGGTTCTCAAGCTCACATCGACACGTATGGTTTGTGCCAACATCGGTCAGATTATCGTTCAAGCAGGTTTCCCTATCGGCTTGGCTATTTTCGCGGGCGCAGTCATCAACTGGGACCAGGCAATTTTTATGGCTATCGGCACAATTCCTGCTTTCATCATCCTTCCTTCTCTTCCATTTTTGAAGAGCCTTTTTGGTAAGAAGGGTCTCTACTACACGCTTCTAGCCATCGGATTCATCGGTTTCGCTATCTTGTACATCATCCCTAACGTGGCTAACGTGGCAGACTGCAAGACTCTCATACAGACCGCTAAGGTAATGACTGGTGTGGGCTTGCTCGTAGGTTCGCTCATGTGGGCTCTTGTTCCTGAAGTAATCACTGAGGCCGAGTATCGCACAGGCAACCGTCCAGCTGCTACTGTAAACGCTCTTGCTGGTGTGGCATTCAAAGCCGGTTTCTCTATCGCAGGATGGATTACTCCTATGGTGATGGGTTGGATTGGCTTCAATCTCTCAAGCGAGTCATCTGCTCTCGAGACAGATCCATACGCATGGTTCTCTGTAACATCATTGTTTGCGGTTGTAGGTCTTGCCCTTCTGTTCTACTGCTTTAAGAGCTGTAAGGAGAATATCGCTACTACACCAGAGAAACCTGTTACATATGGCGAAATGTTTGCTGAGTTTAAGGCCAACAAGTGCCTTCAGCTGATGATTGGAATCTTCGTTGTTGTATTCCTCGCATCATTCATCAGTGGTCCTGTAAATGCTTACTACATGGATTTGACAAAGTATTCTGACACAGTTCAGAACGCCATCCTTTGGTTCACTACAATTATTCCAGCACTTCTCCTTGTCGTAGTAGCATTCCTCATCTACAAGTATCCTCTCACAGACGAGAAACTTAATGAGTTCAACAAGGCTATCGAAGAGAGAAACAAAAAAGAGAATAAGTAATTAAGGTCAACAACAAGATAATAATTAATAATGAAATTGACTCTTCCCGTTGCCTTGGCAACAGTCGCTGCGATAATGTTTGCGTGCTCGCAGCCAGAACAAAAAGGTCTCAAGGATGTGTGGGGCCATAAATATCTTATCGGTACCGCTGTTAATCAGTGGCAGGTAGCAGGCGAGACACCTATCGAGACAGCTGCAATTCTCAAGCACTTCAATTGTGTTACTGCAGAGAATTGTATGAAGAGCGAGGTTATCAATCCAGAGAAAGGTGTTTTTGACTTTAAGTTAGCCGATGAGTTTATGGCTTTTGCAGAGAAGAATAATCTCACAGTTATAGGTCATACCCCAATTTGGCACTCACAGCAGGCTAAGTGGTTCTGCTTTGATGATAATGGCGAATTGGTATGTGCAGATACTCTCAAGCAGCGCATTCACGATCACTTGTTTGCTATTATGCAACGTTACAAGGGTAAGATAAAGGGTTATGATGTTGTGAATGAGGCTATCGAGGATGATGGATCATATCGCAATAGCCTTATGTACCAGATTATGGGCGAGGAGTTCATAGACTGGTCTTTCCAGTGTGCTATGGAGGCCGATCCTGATGCTGAGTTGTATTACAACGATTACTCTATGTTCAAGGAGGGTAAGCGCAAGACAGTGTGCGAACTCATCAAGAGACTCAAGAGTAAGGGTATCAAGATAGATGCTGTCGGAATGCAGTGCCACTACGGTATGGACCATCCGGAGTATGAGGAGTTTGAGGCTTCTATTCAAGCTTTCCTCAATGAGGGGGTACGTATACAGTTCACAGAGTTCGACTTGTCTATCCTTCCAAATCCATACGTAGGTGCTGATGTAGCAACACGTTTGCAGTACACAGCAGAGAAGGATCCATATCGTAACGGCGTACCTGCTGATGCACAGGCAGCTTGGAATGCTCGTATGCGTAAGTTCATGTCTATCATTGACAAATATCAAGATAAGGTCAATCGTATTACTTTCTGGGGCGTGACAGACGCATCTAGCTGGAAGAACGATTTCCCTATCCCTGGCCGTAAGGATTATGCTCTCCCTATTGACCGTGAGGGCAACCTTAAGGACATTTTATAACAACAGACAAAATATTTTAGGTTATGGTACAAAAGCGTTATCTTTTTCCTGCCGACTATATGGCAGATCCATCTGTTCATATTTTTAACGGCAAGATATATATCTATCCAAGTCATGACTGGGAAGCATCTAATGTCGAGAACGACAATGGTGACCAGTATATTATGAAGGACTACCATGTTCTTCGAATTGATGGTGATCCAATGACAGGTGAGGTAGTTGACTGCGGTTGCGTACTCCGTCAGGAGGATATTCCATGGGCAGGTCGTCAGCTTTGGGACTGTGATGTTCAGGAATATGAGGTAGAAGTTCCTACAAATGCAGAAGAGCAGGCTGCAGGCATGGGCTACAGCAAGAAGGTTAAGAAGTATATCATGTACTTCCCTCTCAAGGATCGCAATGACGTATTCCATTGGGGTGCTGCTATTGCTGATAATCCAGAGGGTCCATTTATTCCACAGGCGGCTCCTATTGCTGGCAGCTATAGCATTGATATGTGTGCTTTCCGTGACGATGCTGATGATGAGGTGTATGTTTACTTCGGTGGTCTTTGGGGTGGTCAGCTCCAGCGCTACAAGGATAATATCCATCTAGAGACTCCATACCTTCCAGAAGGCAAGCAGGATGCACTTCCTAGCCGTTGTGTACGCTTGACTAAGGATGGTCTCAATTATGCTGAGGCTCCACGTCCTATTCTTGTTGTTGATGAGCAGGGCAATCCTCTCAAGGCTGATGATCCACACCGCTTCTTCGAAGCTTCGTGGACATTCAAGAAGGATGGCAAATACTATTTCTCATACTCGACAGGCGACAGTCACCTTCTCTGCTATGCAGTAGGCAACAACCCATATGGTCCTTTTACATATCAGGGCGAAATCCTTACTCCAGTAGTAGGTTGGACTACACACCATGCTATCATCGAGTTCCAGGGCAAGTGGTATCTCTTCCATCATGATTCAGTACCATCTGGTGGTAAGTCTTGGTTGAGAAGCCTCAAGGTCTGCGAGATTGAGTGGGACGCAAACGGCAAGATCAAGACAATTAACGGAATCGATTAGGTTTGTTTGATATATTAGTTTGATCAAGTCGGGGAGTTGCGTCATACGCAATTCCCTGATTTTTTATTCTTTTCAGGAAAAATATCATCGATTTATATCTAACGAGGATGATTATTGATTAAATTTGCTACAAGATTATACATAATCACTTAAGAAGTAAAAGATTTATGGACAATAATGCAATCGATTGGGGAAAGTTGGGTTTCCAGTATATGGATACTGACTACAATGTTCGTTGCTATTATCGCAATGGCGAATGGGGCGAGATAGAGGTAAGCTCGTCTAACGTTATCAACTTGCACATGGCAGCTACTTGCCTTCACTATGGCCAGGAGGCTTTTGAGGGTTTGAAGGCTTTCCGTGGCAAAGATGGTAAGATCCGAGTCTTCCGTATGGAGGAGAACGCAAAGCGATTGCAGAAGACATCTGACGGTATCTTGCTTGCTAAACTTCCTATTGAGAAGTTCTGTGAGGCTGTTAAAAAAGTTATCAAGCTTAATGAGCGTTTTGTGCCACCTTATGAGTCAGGTTGCTCGCTATATATCCGCCCTCTTCTCATCGGTACAGGTGCTAAGATTGGCGTAGGTCCTTCTGATGAATACCTCTTCATGATATTCGTATCACCAGTAGGTCCATACTTCAAGGATGGCTTCAAGGCAACTCCAGTATGTATTCTCCGTGGTTATGACCGTGCAGCACCTCTCGGAACAGGTACATTCAAGGTGGGCGGTAACTATGCAGCTTCCCTCGTTCCTGGTTCGCTTGGTAAGCAGATGGGCTACTCAGCAGTTCTCTATCTTGATGCTAAGGAGAAGAAGTATGTTGATGAGTGTGGTCCAGCTAACTTCTTCGGTATCAAGAACAATACATACGTAACTCCAAAGTCTACATCTATCCTCCCATCTATCACAAACATGAGTTTGCAGCAGTTGGCTAATGATTTCGGTATGACAGTAGAACAGCGTCAGATACCAGAAGAGGAGCTTGCTACATTTGAGGAGGCAGGTGAGTGTGGTACAGCAGCAGTTGTATCTCCTATTTGCCGTATCGACGATAAGGATCTCAACAAGAGCTACGAATACAGCAAGGACGGTAAGCCTGGTCCAATCTGTACAAAGTTCTATAATACCCTCCGCGCTATCCAATATGGCGACATGGAGGATACTCATGGTTGGGTAACAATTATCGACTAATATTGGTTGATGAGTATATAGCAGTAATTAATAAAATAAAAGAATAATATAGCAATGAAGATCACAACTAGACTTTCTTTCATTGCACTGATTATACTTTTACTCCATATTACTACAGCATGCGAGAGGCAACGTATTGTAACCAAAGACAATACGCTGCCTCTTTGGCTTACTGAGGAGAAATCTGTGGAGTCTAGTAGTTTTGAGGTGCATGTAATACCAAATTACCACGTCGGTAATACAAATTCTATTAGCGAAGATCAAAAACAAATCATCAATTGGTTCTCAAACCAGATAAAGAGCGTCAGCAATACAGATATTACTATTCTTGACAATGATGAGGCCCTTGGCAATGAAGGTTATCGTATGTATGTGAAGAATAATGTCTTGTTTATCGAGGCTAATACTGGAGCCGGTGCTTTTTATGCCGCTTTCGCCGCTCGTCGAATCGAAGCTACAGAGGGTAGCCTCCCTTCTCAGCCTTTGGTAGAGAAACCGCAATTCGACCTTCGAGTTCTCAACCATTGGGATAATCTTGATGGCACAGTAGAACGAGGTTATGCGGGTAAGTCTCTCTGGAAATGGGAACAGCTCCCTGATACTATCTCTCCAAGATATGCAGCCTATGCCTTGTCTTGCGCGTCAGTCGGTATCAATACGGTTGTATTTAATAATGTAAATGCCTCTCCAGAAATACTAACAGATGAATATCTCGTTAAGGTAGCCGCATTGGCCAATGTCTTCCGTCCATATAATATCAAGGTAATGCTCTCGGTGAATTTCTCTTCTCCGTCTGCTCTCGATAAGTCTATCAAGGATGCCGACCCTCTTCGCCCAGAGGTACGTGCTTGGTGGAAGGAACGCGCCGACAAGATATATGAACTTATCCCCGATTTTGCTGGATTCTTGGTGAAAGCCAACAGCGAGGGCCTCCCTGGTCCTCTCGATTTCGGTCGTACCCACGCTGATGGCGCTAATATGCTCGCCGAGGCTCTAGAACCTCACAACGGTATCGTCATGTGGCGTGCTTTCGTCTATTCTCCTTCTGATGCCGACCGCGCTAAGCAGGCTTACCTGGAGTTCAAGCCTTATGATGGCCAGTTTAAGGATAACGTAATTATCCAAATCAAGAATGGACCTATCGATTTCCAACCTCGTGAGCCATTCAGCCCTCTTTTCGGCGCTTTGCAGAAGACCGATATGATGGTAGAACTCCAGATTACACAGGAATATACCGGTCATGCCAACCATCTCTGCTACCTCTCTCCAATGTGGAAGGAGTGCCTTGATGCCGATACATACAATGGTACAGATCATTCTACCATCAAGGCACAGACAAAAGCTGCTAAGATATCAGCTATTGCGGGAGTAACAAACCTCGGCGATGATGAGGTGTGGTGTGCTAATGAGTTGGCACAGGCCAACTGGTACGCATTTGGTCGTTTGGCTTGGAATCCAGATTTGTCTTCAGAGCAGATAGCCAAAGAGTGGATAGCGCAGTCTTTCCAGACTATGCCTGCAAAAGAGAAGGCTTCTATGGAAAAGATGCTATGCGACTCTAGAGAAATGGTAGTAGATTATATGATGCCTCTCGGCCTACACCATATCTTTGCGTGGGGTCACCACTATGGTCCAGAGCCATGGTGTGCTATACCTGGCGCTCGTCCAGACTGGATGCCAAGCTATTACCATCGAGCAGACGAAGCCGGCCTTGGTTTTGACCGTTCCCCATCAGGCAGTAAAGGCAACGAGCAGTATAATGCACCTTTGAGTGAGTTGTATGGCAATATAGAAAAATGTCCAGACGAATATCTCCTTTGGTTTCACCACGCGGCTTGGGATCGCAAGATGCAGAGCGGTCGCACACTTTGGGACGAACTCTGCTACCGATACAACCGCGGTATGCAAGCTGCTGAGGCACAGTACCAGTTGTGGCAATCGTTCAAGCCATACATGTCAGCTGCTGCATGGGAGAATGTAAACCATCGTCTTGACATTCAGGCCAAGGATGCTCGTTGGTGGCATGATGGCTGTTTGCTCTACTTCCAGACATTCAGCAAAATGCCTATCCCAGAAGGTACGGTATACAAGCTCGAGGATATGCAGAAATTCCATATAAAAATCGACAATTATACCTGTGCCCCTGCTGGCTTTGTAAATTGACAATAATAATTCATATCTTTTAACTAAGTGCATGACACATAATTAGTAAGATATAGATTAACTTTGTCGCGATAATTTTCGCTTCGAAATAAATATTTGACCTAATGCAGAAGATACGTAACGTAGCCATTATAGCGCACGTAGACCATGGCAAGACAACACTTGTAGACAAGATGTTGCACGCGGCTAAGCTGTTCCGCGATAATCAGAAGGTCGGGGACCTTTTGATGGATAATAACGAGCTCGAACGCGAGCGAGGTATCACAATCCTTGCCAAGAACTGTGCTGTACAATGGGGCGACTACCGCATCAATATCATAGATACTCCGGGCCACTCCGATTTCGGTGGTGAGGTTGAGCGCGTTCTCAATATGGCCGATGGTGTATTGTTGCTTGTCGACGCTTTTGAAGGCCCTATGCCTCAGACACGTTTCGTTCTTCAGAAAGCTATTCAGCTTGGTCTTAAGCCAATCGTAGTTATCAATAAGGTAGATAAGCCAAACTGCCGTCCAGAGGAGGTATATGAGAAAGTATTCGACCTTATGTTTGCACTTGAGGCGACAGAGGACCAGCTTGACTTCCCAACTATCTATGGTTCTGCAAAGAACAACTGGATGTCAAATGACTGGAAAGTCATGACAGACAATATTGATGTTGTATTCGATACCATCATCAAGCACATTCCAGCACCAAAGGTAGTAGAGGGTACACCACAAATGTTGGTGACATCTCTTGAGTATTCAAGCTATACCGGTCGTATTGCCATTGGTCGTGTGACACGTGGCGAGCTCCGTACCAATATGGATATCAGCCTTTGCAAGCGCGATGGTCGTATCCAAAAGATGCGTATCAAGGATCTTTACCTCTATGATGGTATGGGCAAGACTAAGGTTGACGTAGTTCCTTGTGGAGAAATCTGTGCTATCGTTGGTCTTGAGGGCTTCGAGATTGGAGATACAGTAGCAGACGCGCTCAATCCAGAGCCACTTGACCCTATTGCTATCGATGAGCCTACAATGTCGATGTTGTTCACAATCAACAACTCACCATTCTTCGGTAAGGATGGTAAGTTTGTGACTTCACGCCATATCAAGGACCGTCTTGACCGTGAGTTGGAGAAGAACCTTGCACTTCGTGTTGAGGAGACAGACTCTGCTGATTCCTGGAACGTATTCGGTCGTGGTGTCCTCCACTTGTCAGTTCTCATTGAGACTATGCGTCGTGAGGGCTACGAGCTTCAGGTTGGTCAGCCACAGGTAATCATCAAAGAAATTGACGGCGAGAAATGCGAGCCAGTTGAGGAGTTGACCATTGACCTTCCAGAAGATTGTTCAGGCAAGGCTATTGAGATGGTAACTCAGCGCAAGGGCGAGCTTACGAATATGGAGCGTAAGGGCGACCGTATCCACCAGGAATTCAAGATTCCTTCACGCGGTATTATCGGTCTACGTTCTAACCTCATGACAGCTTCTGCCGGTGAGGCTATTATGGCGCATCGTCTCCTCGGTTTCGAGCCTTGGAAGGGCCCTATTGAGAAGCGTACTACAGGTTCACTTATTGCAATGGAGAGCGGTACAGCATTCGCATACGCCCTTGGCAAGCTTCAGGACCGTGGTAAGTTCTTCATTAACCCACAAGACGAGGTATATGCCGGTCAGGTAGTAGGAGAGAATACACGTGAGGGCGATATCGTTCTCAACGTTACAAAGTCAAAGAAGTTGACCAATATGCGTGCCAGTGGTTCAGACGAGGCAGTTCACTTGGCTCCTCCTGTAACATTCTCTCTTGAAGAGGCTCTCGAGTACATTCAGGGAGACGAGTACGTAGAGGTTACTCCACATGCAATGCGTCTCCGTAAGATTCTCCTCAACGAGGTAGACCGCAAACGTATGGCAAAGCGCGACCAAGAGTAATAACGCAATATACGATGAAAATAATAAGGGCTAGTTCCGATTGGAGCTGGTCCTTGTTTTTTTTATCCTGCCAGAAGGATGGTGTTTGTATATTGATAATAAAAAGTTCTATTAGATGGCGAGAGAAAAAGCTGTCTGTATTAAGCCTGTATTAAGAGAGCGTTAAGAGAGTGTTAAGAGAGCTAAGGGAGAAGAATATAGAGAGAAGAGTTTAGATTTCAGCGAAAGAGTTTTGTCGATACTTTCCAGGGATAGAGAGGGAGAGAAGCAAGTATTTGGCACAAAAAAGAGTCCCGCATCTGAGAAATCAAATGCGGGGCTCATATTATCTATTTATTCTGTAAGCTTTCTACTAGAAGAAAGAGCGACCTGTGAATGCTACGTCAGAAACGAGTACATAGTTCAAATCCTCGTTTTGGTCTTCATCACCAGGAATTGCGAATGTCTGCGATGTCTTGCCTGTATTCTTGTCAACTACGCGGATAGCAGCCTCGAGGAGGTAGCAATCCTTGATGCAAGACAAATCGAGCTTCTGCCAATCAGCATTTACAGTAAGCTTACCATCTGCGTCGGTGCTAGCGAGAACAACTGGAGTCTCACACATCTTACCACCTGCAGCTACTGAAGAACCTGCATCCTTCAATGTTTGGATAGCCTCCTTGAAGTTGCTCAAGCTACAGTGCTCTACATAACCATAAACTACGAACTGAATTTCGTGGTTTGCTGGAAGTTCTGTGAGGGAATAGCCACCATCCCAACGAGTCTGATCGTTCTTATCGATGTAGTTGTAAGCCTCAACTGGGCAAACCCAGAGAGAAGAGATCTTCAACTTCTTGATAGCTGCCATTACAGAAGTAAGGTCAGCAGACATGTGGCGAGAGAACATTGTGCGGCAAGCAGTGCCAGGGTTGCAAAGGAGTGCGCCTGTATTTGAGCCGTGGAAAGAACGACATGCTGGCAAGTATACCTGCTCGTCGTCATCTGGAGCGAACCATGTAGGGCAGAAACCGCCGTACCAAGCTTCGTCACCGTAGAAAGCCAAACCCTCTTTGTCCATTGAAAGAGTAGAACCAGTGAGAGTACCATGCTCAGAAATAGTATCTACAGGCAATGTGCTAAATGTATAGAAATCTGCAATCTGACTCTCGTCTGTAAAGTAGCATGTAGTAACACCTGCCTTAGAACTCAAGTTGTTGAGCATAGAAGCGCCCATGACAGCCGACTGGTTGTAGTTCGATACTGTAGCGCTATTCTCATCCTCGTCGTCATCATCGTGACAAGCAGTAAAGCCGAATGCTGCAACAAGAGCAAAGGCCATGATAGAAAATCTTTTCTTCATTGTCTATTATTCTTTGTTAATCTAATTATGGTGTCTATTACGGCAAAGTATATCTCAATGTTTCATTGAGATACAACAAACCATATTTTTAGTCTCGGTCTATACTCGGTCTACACTCGGTCTAATATAAGGGAAGTCCCTTGTTCATCGTAATTTTTTTATTTCAATGGTACAGCAATGCGATAACCCCGAGATACGCTGTCGAGTCGAGAGTGAGGTTAGGTCAATACATTGCACAAATAATATTGATAAAATTACCGAAAACTGATTATCTTTGCGTGTAAAGTAGTACTAAACAAAATATCAAACATATGAGCGAAGCTCTCCTCGAAGCCTTGATGCAGTTATTTGCCTTGCTGACAGACGTCAAGCATACTGATGTCGCGCAGGGAAGGCAAAAGGTTGAGGAATTTTTGACCAAACAGTTCAATAGAGAGTATGTCCGTTCGTTTATTCAACGTTACGACTACTATATAAATCAGTATCACCAGAATAGTCATTCCGGCGACACGGTAGCCATCGCACAGCAGTATTCTGATAATCTTGGTCTGCTTAAAGAGATATCTGCACACGTCAATAATGAAATCGATCTAGATACCAAGATACTACTCCTTGCTACTTTCCTCAATTATATTGCCAAGCCAGATATTACTCTTGAGGAGGAGCATTTTGTAGATGAGTTAGCGGATGCTCTGAGAATTCCACCTCTAGACTATTGGAATCTCAAGTCTTTTACACTTGACCACCCTAAATCGATAGTTGACAAAGAGAAACTTCTCATAATAGACGGTTGTGCCCATAAGCCCCATCCAGATGTGAAGCACATCTACATCAGTAAGTTGGGCGTTCAGGTATGGGTACTACATATTCAGTCTACAAATACATTCCTATTCCGTTACGAAGGAGAGCGCAACCTCTACCTCAACGGTCATAAGGTAGAGACCAACCGTGTCTACCCGATAGAGCCAGGTTCGGTAATCAATACTTCCCATGTACGTGCCGTCTACTATGGCCATATTGCCGAGAAGTTCATTACCCGTCAGGATACAGGACGCATTATCTACCAGGCGACAGATATAGAATACAAGTTCTCAGAAAACCAGATAGCAATCCATCGCTTCAGCTTCCTAGGCAAGTCGGGCCAGTTGGTCGGCATAATGGGAGGTTCGGGTACAGGAAAGTCGACATTGATCAATGTGATGAACGGCAACTACAAGTTGTCCCACGGTTCGATCACCATCAATGGCTACGACATGACACGTGACAAAGACAAGCTGGAAGGCGTTATCGGTTACGTGCCACAAGATGATATACTCAACGAAGAGTTGACGGTTTACGAGAACCTGATGTTCAATGCACGACTCACCTTCAGCGATAAGTCGCGCGAGGAGCAGAAAGAGTTAGTAGAGAAGGCGCTGAACGACTTTGACCTTGTGGAAGCACGCGACCTCACTGTCGGTTCACCCCTCAATAAGGTTCTCTCGGGTGGTCAGCGCAAGCGCCTCAACATCGCATTAGAGCTGATGCGCGAGCCATCGGTATTATTTGCCGATGAGCCTACATCAGGACTCTCAAGTATCGACTCAGAGAAAGTAATGATGCTCCTCAAGCGTCAAGTGCTCAAAGGGAAGCTCGTTATCATAAATATCCATCAGCCGAATTCAGATATCTATAAGCTCCTTGATAAACTCTTGGTTATTGACCAGGGCGGCCGTATAGTATATAACGGCAATCCGATGAATGCCATCGTCTACTTCAAGAAGAAGGCACATTATGTCAATCCAGAAGAGCGCGAGTGTTTTACTTGCGGTAATGTCAAGACCGAGCAGCCTTTGCGTATCATCGAAGCCCGTATGGTGGACCCTTACGGCAAGCTGATACGTAAGCGTAAAGTAAGTGCAGAAGAGTGGTATAAGCAGTATTGCGACGAATTCGAGGCCTCATTCGAGTGGAAGTATAAGGAGAAGACGACTAAAGAGAAGTTGCCGCCTAACCTCTATGCTATCCCTGGCAGATGGAGTCAGTTCAAGACCTATATGAAGCGCGATGCTATGAAGAAGTTCAAGGATGGTCAGTATATGCTGATAAATATCCTTGAGGTACCTATCCTCGCCTTTCTTTTGGCATTCGCTACAAAATACCTCTCGGCTGTTACATACTATGAGTATTCGTCGAATGACAATATCCCAACATTCCTCTTCATGAGCGTGGTGGTAGCCCTCTTTGTGGGACTCAACTCCAGTGCCGAAGAGATGATCAAGGACCGTAAGTTGCTGATGCGCGAGCAGTTCCTCAACCTCAGTCGCTCGGCCTACCTCAACAGTAAGATTGTCAACTTACTCATTATGGCAGCCTTCCAGTCACTTATGCTGACACTTATTGGTACCTATATTCTAGAAATCGAGGGTATGACATTAGGGTACTGGGGTATATTGTTCACCACATTCGCCTGGGCTATCATATTCGGACTCAATATCAGTGCCGGTTTCAAGTCGGCAGTAACGATATATATATCCATCCCATTGGTTCTCGTGCCACAGTTGCTCTTCAGCGGTACAATGGTTAGCTTCGATAAGCTACATCCATCTATTGCCAACAGAGAGTACACCCCTGTAATCGGCGATGTTATGATTTCCCGCTGGGCATACGAGGCACTCGCTGTACACCAGTATAAGAACAATGAGTACCAGAAGGTATTCTTCGAGGCAGAACAGAAACGTAGTGAGGCTTCCTATGCTAAGGCAACTTGGATTCCAGAGTTGGAGAAATTGAACGATGAGTGCCAGCGTATGTTGCAGAATGGTCGCAACTGGCAACTTGAGCGCAAATCACTACTCCTCTTTACCGAGCTGAGCAAACTAGAGTCGAGCCGACTCAAAAAATATCCGGCACTTCTGCGTAGACTTATGTCTCCACGTTATGAGGGCGATACTCACGACTGGGTAGCAGAGCAACTTAATATTCTCCGACAGAAGAACGGAGAACTATTCACTATCTATAACAATAAGTGCGATTCCTTGGCGAAGGAACTCGTGAGAAAACTAGGTAGTGCAGAGGCTGTTGTTGAGATGAAGCATAAGTACACCAACGATGCGCTGAATGCTTTTGTTCTCAATAAGCACGATTTCTCTCAGATTATGGTATATGACGATATGATGGTACGCAAAAAGCAGCCTATCTATAATATACCAGACAATCACTATGGTAGAGCTCATTTCTATGCGCCATACAAGAGGTTCGGAACACTGACTATGACGACACCAGTGTTCAATCTCATCGTAATATGGTTGTCGTGCATAGCTTTCTATATAACCTTGTATTTTGACGTACTCAGTGGTCTTCTCAAGCGTTTCGAGAAGTCGCGAATGCTCAGAATGCACAAGAAACTTCAAAAACTCAGAATCTAATGACACTACAGGAAGATTTGCGTGCCGCTGTCGATGTACTACGCAAAGGCGGCATAATATTATATCCCACAGATACTGTATGGGGCATCGGGTGCGACGCTACCAACGAAGAGGCAGTGAAGAAAGTCTTCGCCCTCAAGCAGCGCCCTGAGACAAAGGCTATGATACTTCTGTTCGATACAGTCGGACGTGTAGAGCGCTATGTCAATCACCTGCCGGAAGTAGCTGGAGATATGATGGAGATGACAGACAAACCGCTTACCCTCATCCTTGATGGAGCTAAGGGCGTAGCTGTGAATCTGGTCCCAGAAGATGGTACGATAGCAGTCAGGGTATCGGCCGAGGAGTATTCCAGTTCTTTGGTACGTATGCTGCAACGTCCTATCGTCTCTACGTCGGCAAATATCAGCGGTCAGCCTACTGCCCATATCTTCAGTGAAATATCGCAGGAGATAGTGGAGGGTGTAGATTATGTGGCAGAATACCGACGTACAGATACAAAGCAGAGTAAGCCATCAAGCATCATCAGATTGAGCAACTCGGGATTGGTGAAGATAATCAGAGAATGAGTAGGGAATTCAGCGTAGATATAGAACATTACGATTTCAAGAGATCTGTAGCTATTCAGAAACGCTTCAGTGACTTTGACCCATTCGCTCATGTCAATAATGCTGCTCAACAGAACTATTTCGACATAGGCAGGGCAGATTATCTTGCTAACCTCATAGCCCATAAGCCTTTCCATCAGGCCCCGGAAACACTGCTTGTGGTAAGCTATAAGACAGATTTCCTGAATCCTATACTCCCAGAAGATGATATTATGGTTCAGACCTCCATCTACCATGTGGGCAACAAGAGTATCAAGATGATACAGGTAACAAAAAATATCAATACAGGCATCATTCACTCTGTCTGCGATTCAGTGATGGTGGCTGTCAGTATCACCAATGGTGTACCAGCCTCTATCCCTATCCCCGATAGATGGCGTACTCGTATTGCAGAAATAGAAAATAAACAAGATGTTTAACTCCTAAATTTGATTTGGCACTCTAATATTATTTAATTATGCTAGTCAAGACATTCGGTTCCGCAGTGAGCGGGATAGAGGCGTACACTGTAACCATTGAGGTCAGTGTCACTCAAGGTATGAAATTCTTTCTCGTTGGACTCCCAGACAATGCCGTCAAGGAGAGCCAGCAACGTATAGAAACAGCTATCAAGGGTAATGGTTGGCAGTGGCCAGGCAAGAAAATTGTCATAAATATGGCGCCTGCAGATATCCGCAAGGAGGGTTCGGCCTATGATTTGCCATTGGCAGTGGGCATCTTAGCCGCTTCGGAACAGATCCCATTCGACAATCTTCCCCATTATATCATTATGGGTGAATTATCTCTCGATGGCAGCCTTTGTCCTATTAAAGGTGCGTTGCCTATAGCTCTCAAGGCTAAAGAGGATGGCTACGATGGCATAATAGTTCCTATGATGAATGCCCGCGAAGCTGCTATAGTGGACGGTCTTAAGGTTTATGGTGCCAATAGCTTGAACGAGGTGGTACGTTTCTTTAAGGATGGTGAGGGACTGACGCAGGTTTATGTGGATACTGCCCAGGAGTTCATGAGGTCTAATACCAGTGTCGATTTCGATTTCTCTGAGGTCAAGGGGCAGGAGGGCGTGAAACGGGCTCTGGAGATTGCTGCCGCTGGAGGTCATAATATCCTTCTCATCGGTGCCCCTGGTTCGGGCAAGAGTATGATGGCTAAGCGCGTATCTAGCATTCTGCCTCCGCTGACTGTGGAGGAGGCTCTGGAGACTACTAAGATACATTCCGTGGCTGGCAAAGTGGCTTCGGATACATCTCTCATCACTCGTCGTCCCTTCCGTAGCCCCCATCATACCATATCTGATGTTGCTCTTGTGGGTGGCGGCACTTATCCTCAGCCGGGTGAAATCTCTCTATCCCATAACGGTGTCTTGTTCCTGGACGAACTGCCGGAGTTTAAGCGCTCTGTGCTGGAGGTGATGCGTCAGCCTCTGGAGGATCGCACTATAAGCATTTCTCGCTCTAGGTTTACGGTAGATTATCCGGCTAGCTTCATGCTCGTCGCGAGTATGAATCCTTGTCCGTGTGGTTATTATGGTCACCCCGAGAAGTCTTGTGTCTGCCCTCCTGGCGCCGTTAGAAAGTATATGGGACGTATCTCTGGCCCCTTGCTCGACCGTATAGATCTGCACGTTCAGGTCGTTCCTGTCCCTTTCTCTAAAATGGCAGAGCAGCCGACTGGGGAGAGTAGCCTGAAAATAAGGGAAAGGGTAGTAGCAGCCCGTAATATTCAGAATGAGAGATATAAGGATATTGCTGGTGTTCATAGCAATTCTCAGATGACCCCTAAATTGCTGGAAAAATATGCTTCTCCTGATGAGGCTGGCAGAAAAATGTTGAAAATGGCGATGGAGAAGTTGGGCCTCTCTGCTAGAGCGTACGACCGAATACTGAGGGTATCAAGAACTATAGCCGACCTTGATGGTGAGGTAAATGTCTTGTCTAAGCATATCGCTGAGGCTATTCAGTATAGAACTCTCGATAGGGATACTTGGGGAGTGTGTTAATGCAATCAGAATTAAATAAAAAATAGGGAAGAGGCTGTTCTGCTTTCTTCCCTATTTATTTTTTAGAATAAACTTAAACTGCTTGTTCTTAGTTCATCAAGATCGAAACCTTATTGTCTGAACACTCAAGATAGCCGCAAGGGCAATCAAAAGTCTGCTCTTCTCCATTGACCAGCTTAACTCGTACAACACCTTTCTCGAGTGCACTGATAATAGGAGCGTGTCCCTGCAATATTGTAAAGCGACCACGCTTGCCGGGTACCTCTACCAAGGAGATCTTGTCCTGGAAGAGAACCTTCTCTGGTGATACTATTTCGAGATATAGCTCTTTCATAACTCTACGTTTTTAGGTTAGTGAAGACTATGCCTCTGCCAAAAGCTTCTCGCCCTTCTCTATAGCTTGCTCGATTGTACCTACCATGTGGAACGCTGCCTCAGGGTACTTGTCGAGTTCGCCATCAAGAATCATGTTGAAGCCCTTGATGGTATCCTGGATAGAAACAAATGCACCCTTCAAGCCTGTAAACTGCTCAGCAACGAAGAATGGCTGAGACAAGAAACGCTGTACACGACGTGCTCTGTGAACGACAAGCTTGTCCTCCTCTGAGAGCTCTTCCATACCGAGAATAGAGATGATATCCTGAAGTTCGTTGTAACGCTGGAGTATCTCCATTACTCGCTGTGCACACTCGTAGTGAGCCTTGCCTACTACCTCTTCTGAAAGCAATCGTGATGTCGAGTCAAGTGGATCCACAGCTGGGTAGATACCAAGCTCTGAAATCTTACGGCTCAATACTGTTGTAGCATCAAGGTGGGCAAATGTCGTAGCTGGAGCAGGGTCTGTCAAGTCATCGGCTGGTACGTATACTGCCTGTACTGATGTGATGGAACCGTGCTTCGTAGATGTAATACGCTCCTGCATCGCACCCATCTCAGACGCAAGTGTAGGCTGATAACCTACGGCTGATGGCATACGGCCAAGAAGTGCCGATACCTCAGAACCTGCCTGCGTGAAACGGAAGATGTTGTCGATGAAGAGAAGAATATCACGACCGCCGCCTGTGCCGTCTCCATCACGGAGTGACTCCGCAATAGTCAAACCTGACAACGCTACTCGAGCACGTGCTCCAGGAGGCTCGTTCATCTGACCGAACACCATTGTTACCTGGCTCTCCTTGAGCTGCTCGTGGTCTACATCTTGTAGGTTCCACTCGCCTTTCTCCATTCCTTCCTTGAACTTGTCGCCATATTTTACGATGTTCGACTCAATCATCTCTCGGAGAAGGTCATTACCCTCACGAGTACGCTCGCCGACACCAGCAAATACCGAAAGACCGTTGTGGCCCTTGGCAATATTATTGATAAGCTCCTGAATAAGCACTGTCTTACCTACACCGGCACCACCAAAGAGTCCAATCTTACCACCCTTGGCGTATGGCTCTATAAGGTCAATGACCTTGATACCTGTGAAGAGAATCTCAGCTGTAGTAGAAAGGTCCTCAAACTTTGGCGCTGGCTTGTGGATTGGTGAACCGCCTTCCTTGCCAGGTGTCTCAAGACCGTCAATAGGACCACCGATAACATTCAACAGACGACCACGGACATTATCACCCTTAGGCATGATAATAGGTGAACCTGTATTTACAACTTCCATACCACGGGTTAAACCGTCGGTAGAGTCCATTGCAATACAACGTACTGTATTCTCACCAATGTGCTGCTGACACTCGATAACCACCACGTTACCATTCTCACGTGTGATTTCGAGAGCGTCATAGATCTGAGGCAACTCGCCATTAGCGATGTCAAACTCAACATCGACTACAGGACCTACGATCTGGATAATTTTACCTGTTTTGGCCATCTGTATATCTTTTAAAGAATTACTTTTTATTATTTACTTGTTGCGCTTCACGAGCATATTTACGAAGTCAGCCATAAAACGTTTGCCTTCTGCAGAGATTTCCATAGCACTTAGCATACGCATAGCCTTGTTCAGTAGCTCTTCTATCTTGCGCTCAGTTTTTTCTTTTACGCCGATTTTGTTATATAGGTTCGTTACAGCGGCTATTTTTTCTTCTCTGACTGCATTATCTTTTTCAATCCACTGTAATATCTCCTTCTTTTGCGCCGACGAGGCATCTTGTAGCGCCGAAATCAGTAGGTAGGTCTTCTTGTTTTCCACAATGTCTCCACCGATCGGCTTCCCGAATGTCTTCTCGTCTCCATAGACATCAAGATAGTCGTCTTGTAGCTGGAACGCTAACCCTATCTGAATGCCGAAATCATATAGCGCATTGGTGTCTGTTATGTTCGCTCCTCCTATCAGGGCTCCTATCTTTATGCTGGCTGCAAGAAGAACGGCTGTCTTCAGACGTATCATCTCCATGTACTGGTCGATGCTTACGTTGTCTTGCTTCTCAAAGTCCATGTCGTATTGCTGACCCTCACATACTTCTGTGGCGGTCTTGTTGAATACGTCTAATATAAGGGTAGCAGCCGGACTGTCTACATCTGATATGAGCTTGTAGGCTTCTATCAGCATCTGGTCTCCACTGAGTATGGCTGTGTTGGCATTCCATTTGGCATGTACCGTGGGCTGTCCGCGACGTAGCTTTGAGTTGTCCATCACGTCGTCGTGTAGCAGCGTGAAGTTGTGAAACATCTCAAGGGCCATGGCAGCATTGCGGGCACAGGAGCAGTCGTCCTTGAAGAGTGAGCACGAGGCTACACACATAAGCGGACGTAGTCTCTTGCCTCCTAATGACAATGCGTATGATATAGGGGCGTAAAGATTACGAGGTTCTTTCTTGAGCTCTATTCCTTGTACCCATGCATCAACATCGGCACGAAGTGAATCTAGTGTGAATAATTCCAATGACATATTTCTCGATATGTTATTCGTTATGCGTTTTTCTTTGCGTCTTCCAATACTTTGTTCTTGGAGACTATTGCTACGTATTCCTTGAGGTAGAATGGCTCGAAGTATGCCACGTCGGCAAATTCTTTCTTGGCAAACTTGGCTTCTGCTAGCGGAACCATATATTGCGCCTTGGCATTGGCTTCTTCTATGAAGGATGCATTGGGCGAGGTTATTACCTTGCGGCTCTTTTCTGCTCCACTGCCTCCAAGCGCTATCTTGTGGGATGATAGTATGTCAGCAAAGGAGGCCTCGTCTAGTATCTTGGCTTCTGTATCTGATATATACTGGAACTTCCGGTCGATAATCGCGCAGTATACTTCCATCCTGCGGGCGTCTATCATGGGTAACGCATACTCAGCATCGCTGTTCCTGAATATCTCTTCGGCTATGGTCTCTAGCGTGGGTACTGATATCAGCGGCAGGTCGTTGGCATAGCAGATGCCTTTGGCCGTGGATGCCCCGATGCGAAGCCCTGTGTACGAACCGGGACCGGCACTGACTGCTACTGCATCAAGTGCCGAATAGGTTATGCCTGCCTCGGATACGACGTTGCTTATGGCAGTGGTGAGCAGTGACGCATGCTCGCCAGTGGTGCTGACTGTCGATGATAATATCTTGTCTCCTCCCATGGATAGGGCGGCGGAACAGATATTACCCGATGTCTCTATGCAAAGAATAGCCATGCTGCTGCTGTTAATCGTTGTTTTCACTCATCTCTATCAGAAACTTGTATGACGAGAATGGGAGCTTGTCTCCATCTACTATCAACTGTGCCTGACGGTAATATTTCTCTCTCTCACCAAGTTTGCCCTTGATGAATTCAAGTAATTCTTCGTTTGTCTTGTCGGCTAGCAACGGACGGTTGGCTTTGGCCGATGCAAGACGGTTGCGCAATATCTCTGGCTCTACATTTATATATATGACAGTGCCGCTCTCACGCATTATCTTTATATTCTCATCCGAACATGGCGTGCCTCCTCCTGTGGAGACTATGACATTGTCCATCTGAGCAATCTTCTTTAGAAGGTTTGTCTCTTCAACTCTGAACGCCGCTTCTCCCTTTTCTGCAAAGTACTGGGAAATGGTGCAACCTTGCTCTTCTTCGAACAAATGGTCCATGTCCAGATATTTCCACCCCATGTCATGCGCGACATACTTGCCGATAGTGGTCTTGCCAGCTCCCATGAACCCTATGAGGTATACTCTTGAAACCATGCCTCTCTCTTTGTTAGTTGTTCTTTTCTTTCTCTATTATGGCTGTCAGCGCTCGCGCTAACTGGTCAGGACAACTCGTGCCTTTCATCCCGCATTGTACTCCACTGAGCCTGCGTACTACTTCTTCCATAGGCATTCCCTCTACCAGACGACCTATTCCCTGGAGGTTGCCGTTGCATCCACCCAGAAACTGGGTGCCTTTTACTATGCCGTTCTCAACCTCTATCATTATCTCTTGGCTGCACGTGCCTTGTGTCTTATATCTGTATTGCATGTCTGCTGGTGTTTTATATGCTTAACCCTTTTTCTCTCGCAGCCTTTATTATCTCTTCCGCTAGTATCTCTACTCCGTCCATACGGTCGTGAAGTAGTATGATGCTGCGTGGCTTGAGTCGCTTCACTACTTTGGCTAGTACCTCTTCTCGTGGAGTGTCCATCGTGTCAAACGAACGTATCGACCATCCCCATACCTTGTAGTTCATACGTGTACAGGCACTGGCTACCGTCGGATTCGTTACTCCAAGTGGCGGACGGAAATCTGTAACCTCTACACCGACTCTCTTGAACGCTTCATGGGCCTTCTTCAACTCGTCCATATACTTGCGGTGAATGTAGAAGTTGTGCCACGGGTTATGGTAATACGTATGGTTGCCTATCGTGTGCCCACGACGATGTACCTCTTTTACTACCTCAGGGTACTTGTCTGCCTTCTCGCCTATCATGAAAAACGTGGCCTTCACTCCGTACTTGTCTAGTACATCAAGAAGTTTAGGCGTATTGATAGGGTCCGGTCCGTCGTCAAACGTCAATATAAGCTGCTCTGTGTCGTTCTTGCATTTCGCCTCAAGAAACATCCCAGAGTGTATGTTGCTGCTTCCGTATGCTACAATCGCTAGCGCTAATAATGTTACTAATGCTATTATCCAAATAGTAGTCATCATATCGTGACGTATGTATTTGTCCTAAATTATTTATTTACTTTCAAAGTTACACGTTTATATTTATTAGTTGAAACATTTGAGCATTTTTTTGTGCTCTATCGCATTTTCTCTTATGCACCAAAATAAAAAATTACGATGAACAAGGGACTTCTCTTATACTAGAAAGGGACTAGAAAGGACCCTCAAAAGACTTTCAAACAGCTCACTTACCCCTTCCTCAGATGCCTGTTCCCTACAAATTAGTACCTCCAAGTCCGCACCGTAAGAGTAATTGAGAGTATCTCCGACGACAGCGCTTTACGAAAGCGACCGCCAGGGTGCGACTGTAAACTTCCGCCAAAGTGGAATACACTCAATTACTCTTCTCTAAATAGCGCCGCTCTCCCCTCTCCTTGGGAGAGGGGTAGGGGGTGAGGCTATAAAAAAACCGAGCCGTTTCGCAACGACTCGGGAACTAAGTATGAGAAAAAACCTTAACAATCTCGACAGTAACACATCTGTTATGTCTATGTCATGTATTCACATCTGCACGACGTGTTGAACAAACCTCTATATTTATCAAACAGTCTATTTATGAAAAGTCTTTACATTCAATTAACTAGCACGTAATCTCTTTCGATTACATTGCAAACATACAACAACAATTCAGGGTGAATGAAATATTTTCATCCACCCTGTGTTATTTTTCAATGAAAGGATTTCCTACCCTCTCTTTCTTCAACAAACGTCGCGATTTCTTCAATCAATAAATCCGCTTCGCAACTTCTATTACACTGTCCGATGCCATCAATGTGTAGAAATGTAGGTTCGGTACCCCATGCGCCATCAGATCTTTGCACTGCATCGTAAGCCACTCTATGCCGACTTGCTTCACTTCGGCGTCTGTCTTGCACTTCTCCCACTCTTTCACTAGCGCATCTGGCATGTTCACTCCGAATACTTTCGGTAATACCGAGAGCTGCGACATCTTCTTTATCGGCTTTAAGCCGGGTATGATCGGTACCGTAATCCCGGCAGCCCTGCACTTGTCTACAAATTTGTAGTATGCCTCGTTGTCAAAGAACATCTGTGTGACCACATACCCGGCTCCGGCATCTACTTTGGCTTTCAGATACCTGATGTCGCTCTCCATATTTGGAGCCTCTTCATGTTTCTCTGGATACCCGGCTACTCCGAATGAGAATTTGTTGGCTAATGGCTCATTTGTCGTGCCGTCTATGAATTTGCCTTCGTTGAAGTTGTTGACTTGCTCGATGAGGTCCGAGGCATGCCCATGACACTCTTTGGCATCCACTAGTATCTCTTTGTCATTGTCTCCTCTCAATAGCAACAGATCGTGTATGCCAAGAAAGTTGAGGTCTATAAGTACATACTCTGTCTCACTGCGTGTAAATCCGGAACAGACTATATGTGGTACCGTAGGTATGCCGTATTTGTGTTGTATCGCAGCAGCAACCGCTACTGTGCCCGGACGCTTCCTCACAAACATCTTCTTGTACCTGCCGTCTTCTGATGTCTGGTATATCGGCTCGGAATGATGACTGGTAATGTTGATGTAGAGCGGATTGAACTCCTTGAACTGGTCTATGTTCGCAAACACTTTTTCTATCCCGTTGCCTTTCAATGGGGGTAATATCTCAATGGAGAATCCTGTTTCTTTGCGTCGTTGCAATATTTCACTGACTGTTGCCATCCGCTTATAATCTGTTTGTGAATGTTCTGTTTCTTTTGCAAAGTTAGTTTTTTATTCAACTTATATGATAACATATCGGTAAAAAGCATATCTTTGTCTTTCGCAAACATTGTGCAGACAACACTTATTGTACATTGGGATTGCAATTTTTTATAACTATAAAAACAATACAATTATGGATTTCGTTGAATCTGTTAAAACTTGCTATAGCAAGTACGCTACTTTCTCAGGCGTTGCAAGCCGTTCGGAGTTCTGGTGGTTCTTCCTCGCTGCTATCGTTATCAACAGTGTGGTAACTAATATCCTCGGTCCTTCGTCTCTTACTCAGGTTATTCTTTTCCTCGCAACAGGTATCCCTTCTATCGCAGTTGGCGTTCGTCGTCTCCGTGACGCAGGCTTCAGCCCTTGGTGGATGCTCCTCGCCCTCACAGGTATCGGTATCTTGGTGCTCCTCTTCATGTGGGCTAAGAAGAAATAATCAGATAATAGATTTTTCCAGAATACTTCAGGCTGTGTCAAAACAACGACACAGCCTTTTTTGTACTCTCTATTTAAAAAAATTACGATGAACAAGGGACTTCCCTTATACTAGAAAGGAACTAGAAAGGAACTTCTAAGGACCCTCTATCTTCTCTCTTGCGCCTTCCTCTCCTCCGTACCTTGTGTGTCCGCTCAGGTCTCTTAGTCTTTGTCTATATTTTTCGACACACCCTCTTTTTATTCTTCCCTCCTCTATTCTTGATAAAATAAATCAGGCCCACGATTTCTCGTGAGCCTGACAGGATATCTATAAAATGTAGATTAGAATATAACCGGTATATACTCTACTTCTATTGTATTCTCCTTGGTAGGGTCAAATGGACCTATAGGGAAATTCTTGCCACTCTCAAAAGCACTGCTATTGACAGGCTTAGCTACTAGGCCTGGCTTGGAAGTATAGGTCCAGAAATTAACGCCAATGTAACTGTTCGCAGCAGTTAATCGTGTTTCTGTAGGGTGAGTGAAATTCATATCACCATCAGCATTCAAATATGTGCTTTGATTAAACAATGCGTTATACTCATCGGCGGTCATACTTGTGAATTTGCTTTTATTTGCATCCCAGTTCTTTGTTATTACACTCTCATCAAACCTGCCATATTCCACTCTGCCTTTTGATGTTGTATATTGCTCTGACACTAAAGCCCAATCAGTTGCCTTAATTACCAAATATACCAACTCTCGTTTGGTAACTGTACCCTCAACCTCAACAGTTCCCGCGTTGCGATCAACTCCAACACCATTGAGGTATACTGCGTTCACTTTGATATTATCATACGATTTGTAAGTATTCCAAGATACATACACTGGAGAATATGCTGGAACATTGACTGTTACTGACTCATTTGACGCATTTGCTCTCTTGCCAAGAATCTCTACCCAGCCTTCTGACGCAATACCAAGACCTTTTATAGATACTGTAACCTTCGCCATTGGCATATCGCCAACCATGTTTTTAACATATTGAACATCATCCTCTGTCAACTTTGCCGCTGCCGAAGTCTGAAAATCTTTCGACTTCTTGGCATAATATGCGTATGGTACGTCCATCAACCACTCATTGCAGGTAATGTCTGCACTGCCGTTTCCATCAACGTCTACGTCAATCTTGACTTTATATCTATACGACCAGTCAATATCCTCAAATAAATATTGTGATGTATTCTCTCCTCCTCCTATCTTTAATGTGAGCAATCCAAACTCGTCTGTCGTAGCTGTATGTGTCTCTGAATATGCTACAACATTCATGATGTTGCGCAACTCTATTGTTACATCGACCTCTGTCGAAGCCACTACTGCTCCTGCATCATTGCGGAGCACTGCCTGATACATAATTCCATCTGATACTGGCTGAAATGCTGGAACTGCCATCGCACCTACAAGCGCAGCCATTGCAGCTACAAATGTCAAAATAAATTTCTTCATATTATGTCGTTATTTTTTTATTACCTTAAATGTTTTCATCTCTTTGCCATTGCGCGATATCGCTACAATGTATGTGCCCCTGGCTAAACCGCTGACGTCTATCTGGGTCTCTTGTGCGTCTATCTGTGCCGACGCAACTATGTGTCCGCTCAAGTCAAATACCTTGGCTCCATAGCCATTCAGGTCGTCTGTCGCTAATGTAAGCGAGAGCATATTGACTACCGGATTAGGACGTACGGCTACGCTCAGATCAATGAATTCTGTCTCTTCAATGGCTGTAGCAACGCTGACCTCTACGATAACTGCTCCTATGGTTCCCGATGCAACAGTATACTCTTCGGATTCTGCCACAGGTGTGTATACCTGACCAATCGCAAAGGTTAATGTACCGTTCTCATTTGAACCGCTGGCCACTACGACTCCTTGCTGAGCGTAGCACCCTATCGCCCCAGCAATCATCAGCCCTATAATGGCTAGAATACGATTAAACTTCTTTTTATTCATATTTTCTTGTATTATATTGGCAAAAGAAAAGACTTGGCTCAGGACATAACGTTATGTCCCGAACCAAGTCTTATTAGATGTGTATGATTAAGAGAGCTTAGAAAATTATGCCCCCCCCTATAATTTCTGTTGCTTATTTTAGCATTATTAGCCTCGAAAGATAATAGCATATCTAGTTTGTTTGTAATCTTATAGTAAATAGTACTTCTTTTTCTGTTGCAAAGTAAGTGGTAATAATTAATGTGGCTCTACGTAATTTTACGCAAAATCAAAAAAGTTTGCCTGTTTTCCCTAATATCCCTCTTACCATCCTCTCTTTTCCCCACGAATCTCTCCTGCATTCTACTTCTTCATACCCCATTCTCCTCATCATATCCATAGTCTCTTCTGCAAATGCTTCATTTATCTCAAAAAATAGTGTTCTCTTTTTCTCTGCCCTGCCATAACTCTCTTTCAAAAGCTCGGCTATCTTCTTGTAAAATCTCAACGCATCATCATTGGGCACAAACAACGCTAGATGTGGCTCAAAGTCTAATACGTGCCTCTCCATACTCTCTTTTTCTCTCTCTAATACGTATGGCGGATTGGAAACGACTATGTCTATCTCGTCTAATATGCTCTGGTCTTGCAGATTTAGTATGTCGTCTGATACGAATTTTACCCCTGCCTCTTTCCCGTTTTCTCTCGCTACTTCTAACGCTTTCTCTGATACATCTAGCCCCGTGACTTCCCACTCTGGCCTCCCTTCTTTTACCGAACAGGCTATAATGCCGCTGCCTGTACCTATATCTAGTACCTTCGCCTTCTCGGTATCTTCTTCTAATACCCAGTCGACTAGTTCTGATGTCTCGGGACGTGGTATCAATGTGGCTTCTGTAACTTTGAAATATCTTCCCCTGAAATATGCCTTCCCTGTGACATACTGTAGTGGCTCGCCGCTCTTTAGACGTGCTATCATTTTCCGCAGCTCTTCCTCTTCTTCGGGCTTCACCTCTCGCCCTCCTTCCATCATAACTTGCGTAGCCGTCCAGTCATAATAGTCTTCCAGAAGGTATTGCGCCACTTCTGCACTGCCTGCCGCTTCTGCGGCTTCTCGTTTTATCTCTGCAATCTTTGTCATATCGCAAAAATACGGATTATTTTTCTACCTTTGTGTCTTAGGAAAATTAACGTGTGCACACAGTATGAAACAACCGTCAATATCGTGCGAGGTAACGGCTCTAAACGATAATCAGGATACTTTCTTGGTATTCGATCGCGTGAAGACTGATTTTGTTTACCCGCTTCATTTCCACCCTGAGTATGAGATAAATTGTATTCTCAACGCTCCCGGTGTCCAACGTGTCATGGGCGATAGCGTAGAGGAGATTACTGATATGGAACTTTGTATTGTCGGCCCTAATCTTTACCATGCTTGGCAGCCTGGCTCTTATGACGATTCTAAGCCTTGCCGCGAAATAACTATCCAGTTCAATGGCGATATCCTTAGTAAGACGTTGCTCGATAAGCAGCTCTTCCGTTCTATCTCGGATATGCTCCACCGTTCTACTCAGGGTATAGTTTTCGGCCCGGATGCAATAAAGACCGTACTCCCTATCCTGACTACTCTCGCTAGTAAAAAGGGCTTCGAGACTTTCATCGAGCTTATGCGCCTCCTCCACGCTATGTCTATAGCTCCCGATCAGCGCCAGCTGGCTAATGTCTCTTTCCAAACCCAGAATACTGCCGGTTTCGCTGACGAGCGCGTAGAAACTGCCTATAACTACCTCAAGGCTCACTATGCCGAGAAAATAAAGGTGGAGGATGTGGCTCAGAGCGTCCGCCTCTCTACTGTTACTTTCACTCGCCTTATCAAAAGCCGTACGGGTAAGTCGTTTATCGACTTCCTTAATGATATCCGCATAGGCTACGCTTCTCGTATGATGGTCGACTCTACTAAGACTATCGGCGAAATATGCTACGCTTGCGGTTTTAATAATATCTCTAACTTTAACCGCGTTTTCAAACGGCACCAGGGTCTGACTCCTAGCGAGTACCGCCAGGCTTATCAGGGTTCTCGTATCGTTTACTAATTCTCTGCACTAGACAACAGCAAAATAGCATGACTCTTTCCGAAATACGCAACATTCTGCGTCAGCGCATCCTCGTAATCGATGGCGCTATGGGTAGCCTTATTCAGGAATATGGTCTCTCTGAGGCCGACTTCCGCGGTTCTCGCTTCGCTAACCATCATGTGCCTATCAAGGGTAATAATGATGTCCTAGTTCTTACCCAGCCTAAGGTCATAGAGGAAATTCATGAGCGTTACCTCAAGGCTGGCGCTGATATCATAGAGACTAACTCGTTCTCTAGTACCCGTATTTCTCAGGCCGACTATGGCTTGGAGTCTGCTGCTTATGATATGAATGTCGCCGCAGCTCGTATCGCTCGTAATGTTGCCGACAAATATTCTACCCCCGATAAGCCTCGCTTCGTAGCTGGCTCTATGGGTCCTACTAATAAGACAGCAAGTATGAGCCCTGATGTTAATAATCCGGGCTTCCGCGCTATTACTTTCCAGGAACTGGCCGATGCCTATGGCGAGCAGATCCGCGGTCTCATTGATGGCGGCGTGGATATCATCCTCATCGAAACTATCTTCGATACTCTCAATACTAAGGCTGCTCTCTTCGCCGCACAGGCTGTATTGGAGGAGAAGGGCATTAAGGAGTTCCCTATAATGCTGAGCGCAACTATTGCCGATAAGAGTGGTCGTACCTTGGCTGGCCAGACTGTCCCTGCTTTCCTTAACGCTGTTCGCCACGTCGACCTCCTCTCTGTAGGCCTCAACTGTTCGTTCGGAGCTCGCGACATGATGCCTTATATCGAATTGCTGGGCGAGAATGCCGATTGCTTCATAAGTGCGTACCCTAATGCAGGCCTCCCTAATCAGTTCGGGCAGTATGATGAGACGCCTGAAACTATGGCGGAGAATGTCCACGAGATGCTCCGTCGAGGCTTGGTAAATATCGTGGGTGGTTGCTGTGGTACTACTCCTGCCCATATTGAGGCAATAGCTAAAGTCGTGGCAGAGGCTGATGATATTATGCCTCATACCCCAGCTACACCTTCTCATACTATGCGCCTCTCGGGCCTCGACCCTATGGAGGTGGATAAGAAACATAAGGCGTTCTACCAGGTGGGCGAACGTTGTAATGTGGCGGGTAGCCGTAAGTTCCTTCGCCTCATAAATGAAAAAAATTACGATGAAGCACTAAGCATCGCTAGAGCAGAGGCTGAGCAGGGAGCAGATATCATAGACGTCAATATGGATGACGCTATGCTTGATGCTAAGGCTGAAATGCGCACTTTCTTGAATCTTTTGATGTCTGAACCTGATGTGGCTCGTCTCCCTGTCATGATCGACTCTTCTAAATGGGAGGTCATCGAGGCTGGACTCGAATGTCTTCAGGGTAAGGCTATAGTTAATAGTATTTCTCTGAAGGAGGGCGAGGAGAAATTCCTCTCTCACGCTCGCGTCATCCGTAAGTATGGCGCCGCTACCGTGGTCATGGCTTTCGACGAGAAGGGCCAGGCTGATACCTATGAACGTCGTATCGAGGTTTGTGGCCGCGCCTATGATCTGCTCGTCAATAAGGTGGGCTTCCCTCCTGAGGATATCATATTCGATCCTAATGTCTTGGCTATCGCAACGGGTATCGATACTCATAATAATTATGGCGTCGACTTCATCCGCACTTGTACTTGGATTAAGGCTAATCTGCCTTATGCCAAGATTTCTGGTGGCGTAAGTAACCTCAGTTTCTCTTTCCGTGGCAATAACTTGGTACGTGAGGCTATGCACTCGGTATTCCTCCACCACGCAGTGAATGAGGGTATGGATATGGGTATCGTCAATCCGTCTGCTATGATGGATTATAATTCTATCGACCTGAATCTCCGTAACCATATCGAGGATGTGGTCCTTAATCGTACCGCAGAGGCTACTGAGAAACTTATCGCTCTGGCTGAGGAACTTAAGACTAAGGCTGCTTCTGGTGGAGCCGCGCCTGCCGCTAAGCATGATGCCGAATGGCGTAATTCTTCTCTGGAGGAACGCCTGAAATATAGTCTCCAGAAGGGTCTTACTGATTACCTCGAGGCCGACCTCCACGAGGCTTTGGAGAAATATCCTCTCGCAATATCTATCATTGAGGGCCCTCTTATGGATGGTATGAACTACGTGGGTACTCTCTTTGGCGAGGGTAAGATGTTCCTCCCTCAGGTGGTTAAGACGGCTCGCGTAATGAAACGTGCCGTGGAAATTCTTCAGCCTACTATCGAGGCGCAGAAGCAGGCGTCTGGTAAGGCGTCTTCGTCTGCCGGTAAGGTGCTTTTCGCTACCGTGAAGGGTGATGTCCATGATATCGGTAAGAATATCGTATGCGTAGTCCTGGCTTGTAACAATTTCGAGGTGAAGGACTTGGGTGTTATGGTGGAGACTTCCGAGATTGTCCGCCAGGCTAAGGAATGGCATCCTGATGTTATAGGTCTCAGCGGCCTCATTACTCCTAGCCTCGATGAAATGATTAATGTTTGTCGCGCTCTCGAAGCGGAGGGTCTCAAGATTCCTGTCATGATCGGTGGCGCAACTACTTCTGATATACATACTTCGCTCCGAATAGCTCCTGTATATAGCGCCCCAGTGGTCTATACTGTGGATGCTAGTAAGAGCGCTTGGGTTACTCAATGCCTTGTTAATAAGGACCAGAAATTTCTCGATGATTTGAAGTCTCATCAAGAGCAACTCCGTACAGCGGAATCTCAGCGAGTTTATACTGTTAAGCAAAATGCGGAATCTGCAGCTCCTTTGTTCGATTGGTCTAAGGAGAAAATAACGGTCCCTTCTGTCTCTCGTGTGGTCCTGGATAATATCGACCTCAACCTCCTTATCCCTCGTATCCACTGGACTATGTTCCTCGCAGCGTGGAAAACTAAGGTGGGTCCTGAGGGGGATAAGCTTATAGCTGATGGTAAGGCTATGTTGTCGCGTATGCTGTCCGAGAAACTTACAATAGCTCGCGCCGTAGTGGAGTTCTTCCCTTGTAATTCTGTCGATAATGAGAATGTCCAACTCTATGCTACCCACGAGGCTCCTAATGGTTGTGGCTGTGTGGAGTGTTCTCTCCAGAATGCTATTCTCCGTAAACGCCAGCTGAAGAACCCTATCTGTTCTCTCCATTTCCCTCATACTTCGTCTAAGGGTAACTCTCTGGCGGAGTATGTCGCTCCTCGTAGTAGCAATTGTACCGATTATATAGGTATGTTCGCCGGAACAACAGGTATCGGTCTCCAGCCTCATGTGGATAAACTCCGCGCCGAGGGTGATGATTATAATGCTATGATGCTCCAGCTTCTTGCAGACCGACTGGCTGAGGCTCTTAGCGAATACCTTCAGGAAACGTTCTCTCCTTCTGGTATTCGCCCAGCTATAGGTTATGCTATCTGCCCCGAGCACGAACAGAAGAGGCTCCTCTTTGATCTCCTCGATGTGGAGTCTTCAATAGGTATCTCTCTTACCGAAAGCCTTATGATGACCCCTGTTTCAAGTGTCTGTGGTTATTATTTTTCTAGAGGAGAGTATTAATTTGTCAGAATTACATATATCTTTGCAAAAATATCGTATGATATTCTCATAAGCAACGCATTATGGAAAAGTATATACAAAAACTCATCGCGGATAATACCCGCGTCATAATACCTGATTTCGGAGCGTTCATCCGCCCTCAAGGTGATGGCGAGATTATGTTCAATCAGTTCCTCTCTTTCGATGATGGTATGCTCGTCGGCGTAGTGAAGGAGAACGAGAACTTGTCCGAGGATGAGGCTAAGGCTAAAATCGCTTCTTTCGTAGAGGGTCTTAAGAATAGACTTAGCGCAGGCGAGACAGTAGTTCTCGATGGCGTAGCTTCTTTCTCTATGGAGGGTGAACATATTAATATGGTTAGGACCGAAGATAAATCCCCAATTATAGATATACCTCACCAGTCTGTGGAGCCTAAGAATGAAGCTCCTGTGGCTGAGGCTCCTAAAGTCGAGGCTCCAGAACCTAAACCTGCTGAGCCAACCGTGACTGTGAATAATTATTACCCAGAGGAGAAGAAGCTGACTTGGTTGTACATCGCTCTCATTGTTCTCCTCTTCCTCGTCGGTGTATATATCTGCCTCTTCGTAGTTAATAAGGATAATGTAATCTACAACTATTTCTACGGTACTGAGCAGGTTGAGGAGGAACCGGAACCTGTAGTGGTTGTTAAACCTGAACCTAAGGTGGAGGAGCCTGCTCCAGAACCTGTTGCTGTGGCTCAGCCTCTCGAGAAGCGCTATAATATCATCGTTGGTAGCTATAACGATGAGGCTTCTGCTAATGCCCGCGTCGAGAAACTTAAGGCTAAGGGCTTCGATCAGGCATTCTCTATCCGTCGTGATATCAATGGCAAGACTAAATATCTCGCAGTTATAGAGAGCCACGACTCTCTCCCTACAGCTGAACGCCGTCAGGAGGAAATCGTAGATAACTATCGCATAGAGAGCTGGATCACTAACGCAGGCGAATAATCGCCCTTAGGTTGTGATTACATATCTATCGTATATTCATACTTGGCTTCGTCTGATACCTTCTAAGGTGACGGACGAAGCCAATGCTTTTCCCCTCCCTTCTGGTCTAATTACCATTGGAGTCGCTCTCCATAATGAGGCTTCTTCTGCCCACTCTCTGATATCTTCTCTAGCTCTCCTCTCTTCTCCTAAAATCCTTGTCCTCGACCATTGTACAGATAATACTGCTTCTCTGTTGGCGGAGGCTATATCGGCTCTCCCTCGCAATCAGCAGCAGCTTTTCTCTGTCTTGTCTAATGGCGGACCGCAAGGGAAAAAGCACGCTTTGCGCTTGCTGGTCGAGAGGGCTGATACTCCTTATGTCTTAGCTACGGATGCCGATTGCCGCTTTTCTCCTAAGTGGGAAGCATCGGTCATTTCTCATATAAATGCTCGCCACCCCGATCTCCTTCTTCTCCCGGTCGGTGTCTGCCCGCTAGATAGGTCTCTCCGCGAATCTCTCTTCGCATTGGATTTCTTGTCTCTCCAGATGGCAACCATGGGGTGCGCTCTGTCAGAAAAACCGACTATGGCTAATGGTGCTAATATCTGTTTCTCTCGAGATCTTTTTCTTTCTCATAATGCCAACACTCAATATGCTTCTGGCGATGATATGTTTCTCCTCTCTGAGGCTAAGCGCCTGGGGAAGAATATCGATTATTGCTTGAATCCTGACGCAGTAGTCCTGACTCCTATGCCTCTTTCTTGGCGCTCTTTCTTCCATCAGCACGCTCGCTGGTTCCGTAAGTCGTCTGGTTATACCGATAGGGATGTCATTCGCTTGGGCTGGGCTACTTTTTCCGCAACGTTCTTGTGGCCGCTGTTGCTTTTCTGCCTTCCTATGAATCTTCAATGGATTACCGCATTATGTTTCTTTTTTAAGACAACTTACGAATTGCAACTGTTACGTCGTTCTGAACTCTTTTTCTCGTACCCTATCAAGTTCTACCATGTTATTCTGTTCGCTTTGCTCTATCCTCTCCTTACAATCGTAATCGTCCTTAAAGCGGCGGTTAGTGATAAACGCTCTTGGTAGCTGCTGTACCTATTGCAAATACCACTGACAACATCTATCTTTGTGCTATCAACTTATTATAGCACAAACCATTTTGATGAAAACAGACATCGAAATAGCACGTGAGGCCAAACTCGTAGATATCAATGATATCGCTTCAGGCCTCGGTATAGATCAAAGTGTAATAGAGCCTTATGGCCATTACATCGCAAAACTTCCCCTTTCTCTTATTGATGAGTCGCGTGTAAAGAAAAGTAAGCTCGTCCTCGTGACGGCTATTACCCCTACTAAGGCTGGTATCGGTAAGACTACTGTCTCTATCGGCCTCGCTTTGGGTCTCAACCGTATAGGCAAAAAGACTGTTGTCGCTCTCCGCGAACCTTCGCTCGGCCCTTGCTTCGGTATGAAGGGTGGCGCCGCTGGCGGCGGTTACGCTCAGGTCCTCCCTATGGAGAAGATTAATCTCCATTTTACAGGCGACTTCCACGCTGTTACTTCTGCTCACAATATGATATCGGCTTTGCTCGATAATTATATATACCAACATAAGAATGATGGCTTCGCTCTCCGCGAAATCCTTTGGAAGCGTGTCCTCGATGTTAACGACCGTAACCTCCGTAACATCGTGACGGGTCTCGGCGCTAAGACTGATGGCGTTCTCGCTGAGTCTGGCTTCGATATTACTCCTGCTTCCGAGATTATGGCTATCCTTTGCCTCTCTACTAGCCTCCAGGATCTCGAACGCCGTATCGAGAATATCCTCCTCGGTATTACTATCGACGGTAAGCCTTTCAAGGTTAAGGATATGGGCGTAGCTGGTGCCATAGCTGTCCTCCTTAAGGATGCTATCCAGCCTAACCTCGTTCAGACTACTGAAAATACTCCTGCTATCATCCACGGCGGACCATTCGCTAATATAGCTCACGGTTGTAACTCTATCATCGCAACTAAAATGGCTATGTCTCTCGGCGATTATGTCATTACTGAAGCAGGCTTCGGTGCCGATCTCGGCGCTGAGAAGTTCTTTGATATCAAATGCCGTAAGGCTGGACTCCAGCCTGCTCTCACCGTCCTCGTCGCTACAACTCAGGGCCTTAAGATGCACGGCGGCGTAGCAGTGGAGGATATCAAGACTCCTAATGTAAATGGTGTACGCGAGGGCCTCAAGAACCTTAAGCGTCATATTTCTAATATGCAGAAGTTCGGACAGAGCGTAGTAGTGGCTCTTAACCGCTTCGCTACTGATACTGACGAGGAATTGGCCGTAGTATCTGATTACTGTAAGAGTATAGGCGTCGGCTTCGCTGTCAATGGCGCTTTCGCTGAGGGCGGCGTTGGCGCTGAACCTCTCGCTAGGGTAGTGGTGGATACTATCGAGAATAAGCCATCGGCTAACCTCCATCTTATGTACGAGGATAATATATCTATCGAAAATAAGGTCGAGAATGTGGCTCGCGAAATCTATGGCGCCGCAGAGGTGACGTTCTCTCCTGCCGCTAAGCGTATGATTGACCGCGCTAAGGAACTGGGATATGAGAACTTCCCTGTTTGTATAGCTAAGACTCAGTATTCTTTCTCTGCCGATGCTAAGGCTTATGGCGTACCTGAGAACTTTACTGTCAATATCCGCGACCTCGTTATCAATGCTGGCTCTGAAATGCTCGTAGCTATTGCTGGTGATATGCTTCGTATGCCTGGACTCCCTAAGAGCCCTCAGGCTGAACGTATCTTTATTAATGAGAATGGCGATATAGACGGACTTTCATAAATAAGGGAATTTCCCCTCATTTATGTCCTGATAGTCACGATATCAATGATTTAAAGCCTTCTGTATGATGCTTATGCGTCGGCAGAGGGCTTTCTTTTTGCCCTTAGCCCATCTCTGCCTCTTCTTTATCCCGCCGCTAGCCTTAGCAGGGTTTCTCTGCACTCTTCTACCGTGTCAAACTTTACCCAAAAGAATATATTCTCTTTCTTGAATACTCTCATGTCTTCTACCGTGTCAAATTTTCTGTTGTCTAACTCTACTGGTATTCTCTGCCCGAATTGCTCATTAGCTTTGTCGCTCCCTAACTCTCTTATCTTCTTGTAATAGAATGATACGGCCGCCCTATAGGCTCCTAGCTTCTTGTGCTTCTTGGCATATCTCTCCCAGTGTCTCACTCTGTTCCACTTGCTCATGTCTCCCTTCGCCAGTACATTGGCATCCGCAAACATATCTCTCACAGCACGTTGCTTCTTCGTAACGTGAACCATGATAATCTTATAGTTCTTCCCCGGGTAGCGTTTGATGAATACACTCCTGCCGTCTACTCTGGCAGTCGAACCTTCGCGCATCGTCTTCCGCGCAATGGTTATACACTTTTCACGAATGGCTGCTCTTCTCATATAGCGTCTGATTTTTATAGGTTAAACTTGAATTTTCTATCTTATACGACTACCCGCCACGCAAGGTTACATCCGCAACAACTATTTTTCTAAAAAAATTACGATGAACAAGGAACTTCCCTTATACTAGAAAGGACCTAGAAAGAACCCACAAAGTCCCCACAAAGTCCCCACAAGGCACTCACAAGGCATCCACAAAGCGCTCTCAAATCCTCTCTTCTCAGACATCTGTTCCTCAATGGATACCACCGCCCTTCTTTCTCTAATTCCTATTTATTTACTAATGATTAGGAATTAGGAATTAAAAAATCAGCTGCCGACTTGCGCCGACAGCTGATCATTATCTATTCAAAAGTCGTTTTCTAGAAATTGGTATATACAACCTTGATTTCTGTACGTGGATTAACAACGAATACTGGAATAGCTTCCTCATTCGCAATGATTGTCTGCTCGTATGCTCCAAGTAGATAATCGTGGAACGCAATATCACGTGTCGTTGTAATCATGATAACGTCTACCTTCTGCTCCTTAGCATACTTCAATGACAACTCATAGAACGAACCTCGCTGGTCAACCCAAACTACATCGTATGGTATGTCGCGCTCCTCTAGGTAACGCTTGCAGAAATTCATATTTGCCTTTGTAGGATTGTCATACATCGGACCATTGCCCTCCTGTGCGAAGAGGCATACTCGAATGTTACAGATGTATCCTAACATCGAAACCCACTTGAGCTTCTCTTTTGTCTCGAGCTTGTAGTCTACTGGGAACAAAATCTTTGCAGGATCTGCATATCTTGGCTCCTCTTGTACAATCAGGTATGGTACGTGACAGCCTACAATTACCTTCAACGCCCACGAGCCTGTGAGCTTCTGCATGCCTCGCATACCATGTGTGCCCATGACTACGACCGCACTCTTTAACTCATCAACAACCTCGTTGATTGTCTTGAAGATCGTTCCCTCTCTTACAAGAGGTGTCACTTTTACGTCAAGCTCTGTAGTGAACTTGTCGCAGATAGGTTGGAGTTGCGCTAAAATCTCTGTCTCTTGACTTTGTTTCTTAGCGATGTTAAGCAGAACTACTTCTGCTTTCATATTTTTGCCCATTACTGCCGCGTGCTTAACCGCGCAATCCGCCTTCTCTGTGAAGTCGTATGGGACCAAAATTGTGTCTGTGTAAGATACCATATCTAGAAGTTGTAGTATTTCAGTTGTAAAAATAGTCTATTATATGTAAAAAAAAAAGTAAATTGCACAAAAATTTGAGAGGTCATGTAATCATGATAACTTCTATAAACACTAGAAATATTATTGTACTATTTGCTATGTTGTTGACAATCAGTGATGTAGCAAGGGGGCAATATATAAGGTATTCTGATGATGGCAAGGCTCCTAAACAGGTCAAAAATGGCGTCATCAGCACATCAAACCCTTTCGTAAGGGTATATTTTTCTGCCGATGAGGATATTTTTTATCCTCCTTATGACATTATTCATAGAAACGATACGATTTTTTTGTGTCGCGAGACGGTAACCAGAAAGGATTGGGTGTTGTCTCTCCCAACTTCTGGTACAACTTATTTCTATGTCAAAGATGCCAGAGGCTCTCAACGTATGGTCAAAATCGTACGCTCTAGTAGCGTGTGGCCCTACGCTTTCTTCGCTCTCGGTATGCTCGCTCTCGGCGTCGTCGCTCTCATAATCTTGCATATGCGCAAGAAATATCAGGCACGCCACGCTAGCGACCTCCTCTTGAAGGCTTCTCAGAAACATACCAAGAAATATGAATGCGTCACTGTCCTTTTCGCCGATATCCAGGGATTTACTAAAATCGCTGAGCACATGAACCCTGATCAGCTGGTGGATGAACTCGACCGTTACTTTATATTCTTCGATGAACTGGCTGAACGATTCGGCGTGGAGAAAATCAAGACTATCGGTGATGCCTATATGTGCGCCGGCGGCGTGCCTGAGGATGATAGCGCTAACCCTATAGAAGTGGCTCTCGTAGGTCTGGGTATGATTGATTATGTCAAGGAACGCCGTCTTCAGGATAAGGGCTTCTGGAATATTCGCGTCGGTCTTAATACTGGTCCCGTAATCTCTGGTAACCTGGGCCACAAGAAACGTGTATTCGATATCTGGGGCGATTCCGTAAATACGGCTTCTCGTATGGAGTCTTCTTCCGAACCAGGCGAGGTGAATGTCAGCGATAATACTTATGTAAAGATAAGGGACTATTTCGATTGCGAACACCGCGGACGTATGCCTGTAAAGTATAAGGGCGAAATCGATATGTATTTCGTTAAGCGCCTGAAACCGATGTACGCCGAGCCGGGTTCTATATATAAGCCTAACGAGGCTATGATGCTCAAGATTCAGATCCTCAAGACTACTGACGTCGAGGAGGATTTGAGACGTGATGTAATCCGTAAGTATGGTCCGGCTCTTGAGACTCGCTTTAATATGCTCCTCCAAAGGGTCGAACTGCTCGCTCGAGCTAGCCATCTGACTGATCAGGATTACGTAGTGTGCCGCGTGGCTGCTATGCTTATGTTTATCCAGACAGAATTCGCTAAGGAGTATAAGGCCGATGCTACTATATTCAGCGATAAGCTCGCTCGCCTCCGCCTGAATGAGGAACAGACTGAAATGATGCTCCGTACTACTACTAATATCGTACAGCAGTCCGCTCCTCAGGGTGTCATCGAACAGATTATCCACGATGCTAGATATGACTACCTCTCTCGTAAGAGCCTTGGCTCAATATTGCTCCAGTGGTACGACGCAGAGGCCGATCGCAATAAGCACCTCTCTCGTAAGGAGTGGTTCAACTCTCATAAGGCATTGCTGGATTCTGTAGTATATTATACCGATACTGAACGAAAGCTTGCAGAGGTCCATTTTGCAGCCCAAAAAGAGATAATAGATGTATTACTTGCATCTTAGTGCAACGTTTTAAGATATTTTCATATCTTTGCACTTACGTGTTAAGTAGACACCACATATAATGTTTGAATTTTTAAAAGCAAATAGAGATATGTCTAAGACATTTGAAGAGAATCGTCTTCCTAATATTATAGGTCAAGGAACTAAGATCGTAGGAGATATTGAAACAAATGGCGATTTGCGTGTAGATGGCGTTATCGAAGGTAATATCCAGTCAAAGGGTAAGGTCGTACTCGGACAGAGCGGCGTTATCAAGGGTACCATCAAGTGCGCTAGCGCAGAGATTAGTGGTCAGTTTGAGGGTAAGATGGATGTTACAGAACTCTTGTCTCTCCGTAATACTTCAATATTCAAGGGCGAAATGGCTATCAGTAAGCTCAGCATCGAACCAGGCGCTGTTTTCAACGGTACCTGTAATATGCCAGAGAAGGGCGCTAAACCTGCTGAAGTTAAAAAGTAATTCCTTCTGGATTCCATACGTTAGGGACGCTGCAGGCGTCTCTAATTATATATAGTGAGGTATGACAAAAGTCTGGGCTTGTTCTGCTTTTTGCATAGTACTGATCAATTTTATCCTCGTGCTGTCTATGCATCTAGACTCCCTCCTGTCTATCGGTTTTTTAGTACCTCTAATATTGACCGGATCTAGACAATACCTACTGAAACGTTTCAATATCACGTCGTTATCACTGGTTTTCTTGTCCGAAGGAATAAAGTTCGGATTGGTGTGTCTCACAATTTTAATATTGTATACCCCACTGGAAAAAGAAAATTTGATATATCCTGTGACGTTTTGTGCAAACTTTTTAGTGGCGAATGGCGTAGAATATATTGCATTTAAAGCGAATTAGTAACCTTTACTGGCTATTATGTATATCAGAGCAAAACATATCATCCTACTGCTGCTGGCTTTCTTGGCCAACGTCAGTATCGCTAGTGCGCAGGAACCGGAGGCTAAGGCTGAGGCTGCTCACGAAGAAGAGGGTCTCGATATGACTCATCTTATTTTCCATCACGTCCTGGATTCTTACCAATGGGATATCGTCGGTTGGGAAGGTGAGAACGGTGAGGAGAAGATTTCTATCCCTCTCCCTGTAATCGCTTATCACGATGGTAAATTCCTCTGTACCCTCTCTTCTGCTTTCAAAGACGGAGCTAAGGTCTCTCAGGATGGCCTCGTATGGTATATGGGCGTGCCAGAGGGTCGCGTAGTAGAGAAACTCCTCGTCGATACCCCTAGCGAAAAGGCTGTTCGCCCTTCTTTGGATATCTCAATTACAAGAAACGTAGCCTCAATGTGGTTCTCCGTCGTAGTAATCCTCTTGATATTCGTCGGCGCTGCTAAGGCTTATAAGAAGACTCTCGTACCTCACGGCGCAGTCAACGCCCTCGAGACAGTCGTCCTCTTCGTCAAGGATATCGCAGATGAACAGATCGGCGAAAAGTCAGCTAAGTACGTTCCTTATATGTTGACATTGTTCTTCTTTATCTGGATCAACAATATCATAGGTCTTATCCCATTCTTCCCATTCTCCACAAACCTCTCCGGTAATATCGCATTTACCGCTACTTTGGCTGTGGGTACTTTCATCTTGACTAATTTCAACGCAACTAAGCACTACTGGATACATAACTTTACCGTACCAGGCGTACCTTTCGTAATGAAGTTCATCCTCGTGCCTATCGAAATCGTCACAATGTTTATCCGCCCATTTACTCTTCTCGTCCGTTTGTTCGCAAACGTGACAGGCGGTCACATCATTATATTGAGTTTGATATCGATGATATTTATCATCGGCAGCATTGCTATGTCAGTGCCTTCTATCCTTCTCACTCTCATCATCTTCGTCCTCGAAATAATTTTCGGCGCTTTGCAGGCATATATCTTTACTTTGCTCTCAGCTTTGTATATCGGTCTTGCCGTAAACGACGAACATTAATATATGTAAGAAATTAAACAACAAATAACTTTTAAAACTTAGAATTATGAATCTAGTTGGTGTAGGCATTGGCCTTATTGTTATCGGTCTTGGTATTGGTATCGGTAATATCGGTAAGTCGGCTCTTGACGCTATGGCTCGTCAGCCAGAGATGGCAGGTAAAATCCAGTCTGCAATGCTTATCGCTGCAGGTATGGTCGAGGGTGCTGGTTTGTTCGCTATCATCATGGCGTTCTTGACAGCTTAATAACTAAGCAAGATATTTATCAAAACATATTTAGGTCATGGATTTATTGTCACCAGAACCTGGCTTAGTCATCTGGACTGGTCTGACGTTCCTCATCCTCATATATCTCCTTGGTAAATTCGCGTGGAAACCTCTCTTGGGGGCTATCAATGAACGCGAGGCTACTATCAAGGCAGCTGTTGAGAATGCAGCTAAAGCTACAGAGGAACTCAAGCAGATTGAGGCGACAAAAGCTCGTATAGAGGCTGAGACACGCAAGGAGCGCGACTCTATCCTCAAGGAGGCCCATGCCCTGAAAGACAATATTGTCGAGGAGGCTAAAAATGCCGCTCAGCAGGAGGCTACTAAAATCGTCGAGGCCGCTAAGGCTCAGATCGCTAAGGACCGTGCTGATGCTATGCAGGACCTCCGTAAGACTGTAGCTAAGCTCTCTGTCGAGATTGCTTCTAAGGTCATCGCTAAGGACCTTGAGAAGGATGCTAGCCAGAACGACTTGGTAGAGAAATATCTTCAAGAGTGTAACTTCAATTAGTCTGCTGTATGAACTCGGGACTGATAGCAAGACGATATGCAAACGTGCTCTATGACTACGCTCTGGAGCAACAGGCTACGGAGGCCGTTTACGCCGATGCCAATAATGTCTATCAGGCATTGTCCGGCAGTAATGAGGCTATGGCTTTCCTAAAGTCCCCTTTGCGTAAGCCGGCCGAGAAGAAGGCACTCGTCGATAAAGTATTTGCCAATGTGGTATCCCCAACTTCTGCCCGTTTCATGAATTTCGTCATCGAAAAGGGTAGAGCCGAAATGTTGGCCGAGATACTCCGCGTTTATGGTATTGTCTTTAAGGAGCATAACGGTATCAAGACAGCCGTAGTTACTACTGCAGTGCCTCTCGAGGCTCAGAAGCAGGAGAATATCGTGGCTACCTTGAAACAGAAATTGGGAGCTCCAGTCGAAGCAACTTTCAAAGCAGACCCATCACTCATCGGTGGTGTGGTATTCGAAGTTGACGGTAGCTTGATGGACTGTAGCGTGAAGCGCCAGCTCGCTGATATTGAAAAGAGCTTGGTGATTTAGTATTATTTATCTACAAATCGAGAAAGTACATGGAAAACATAAAAGCCTCAGAGGTCTCAAATCTCCTGAAGAGCCAACTCGAGAACTTCGAGAACTCTATGAAGATGGAGGAAGTAGGCACCGTACTATCCGTTGCAGATGGTGTAGCACAGGCTTATGGCTTGGAAAATGTCCAGGCTAATGAGCTCGTGACGATTGATGAAGCGACAGGTATCGTGATGAATCTCGAGCAGGACCACGTCGGTATCGTGCTCATGGGTGATGCCGAGACAGTTAAGGAGGGCGACACAGTAAAACGTACTGGCCGTATCGCTTCCGTTCTCGTCGGCGAAGGTACCATCGGCCGCGTAGTAAATCCTCTCGGTGAAGCTATCGACGGTAAAGGCCCTATCGACGGTAAACTCTATGAGATGCCTCTCGAGCGTAAAGCTCCTCAGGTAGTATACCGCCAGCCAGTAAAGCAACCTCTGCAGACAGGTATCAAGGCTATCGACTCTATGATTCCTATCGGCCGCGGTCAGCGCGAGCTTATCATCGGCGACCGTCAGACAGGTAAGACAGCTATCGCTATCGATACAATCCTTAATCAGAAGAGTTTCTATGAAGCAGGTACCCCTGTTTACTGTATCTACGTAGCCGTAGGTCAGAAGGGTAGTACCGTGGCTCAAATCGTTAATACTCTCGAGCGTCACGGCGCTATGGCTTATACAGTGGTAGTTTCCGCTACTGCCGCAGACGCCGCTGCTATGCAGTTCTACGCTCCTTTCGCAGGCGCTGCAATCGGCGAGTATTTCCGCGACTCTGGCCGTCACGCCCTCATCGTATACGACGACTTGTCTAAACAGGCCGTGGCTTATCGTGAGGTCAGCTTGCTCCTCCGCCGCCCACCAGGACGTGAGGCTTACCCAGGTGATATCTTCTACTTGCACTCACGCCTCTTGGAAAGAGCAGCTAAGATCATCGAGAATGATGAGATCGCAGCTAAAATGAACGACCTCCCAGAGAGTATCCGCCCTATCGTTAAGGGTGGAGGTTCTTTGACTGCTCTCCCAATCATCGAGACTCAGGCTGGTGACGTGTCTGCTTATATCCCTACTAACGTAATCTCTATTACTGACGGTCAGATCTTCCTCGAGTCTAACCTCTTCAACGCAGGTGTCCGCCCAGCTATCAACGTGGGTATCTCCGTATCCCGTGTAGGTGGTTCCGCGCAGATCAAGTCTATGAAGAAGGTGGCTGGTACTTTGAAGCTCGACCATGCTCAGTATCGTGAGTTGGAGGCTTTCTCTAAGTTCGGTTCCGACCTCGACGCTTCTACTATGGCAGTGCTCGATAAGGGTCGTAAGAACGTGGAGCTCCTCAAGCAGCCTCAGTATACCCCTTATGCAGTAGAGAAGCAGATCGCTATCATGTATTGCGGTACTAAGGGCTTGATGAAGAATGTTCCTATCGCTCGCGTTAAGGAATTCGAACAGGATTTCCTCGCCGAAATGGAACTCGCTCACAAGGATGTCCTCAATACACTCGCTTCGGGTAAGATTGACGACGAAATCATGAAGACTCTTACTGATGTAGCAGCATCGGTAAGTAAGAGATTTGAATAATTAGTGTGACATGGCAAACCTTAAAGACATACGTATTCGCATCAACTCTGTCAAGACTACGAGACAAGTGACGAGTGCTATGAAGATGGTGTCCGCAGCTAAACTTAAAAAGGCGCAGGATAACGTCGATCATGTACGCCCATTTGTGTCGAAACTGGTAGAGATAAGCAACTTCTTGGGCTCTTCGGTAGAAAATATCGACGAGACCTTCGGTTACGCTACTCCTAAGAAGGGCAAGACTCTCATCCTGGCTATCGCTAGCAATAAGGGCCTCGCAGGTGCTTTCAATAGTACCATTGTCAAGGAGGTGGATCGTATGCTGAAGGAGGAGTGGGCTTCTGAATACCAGAACGGTAACCTCGAGGTTTTCGCCGTGGGTAAACAACTGGTTAAGGGCCTCGTCGCTCGCCATATCAATGTCGATACGGAGAATAATGATGTACTTGACAACCTTACTAAGGAGAATGTATACAAAATCGCTGATAGCTTGATGACGGCTTTCGCTAAATCTTACTACCAGAAAATTATCCTCGTATACAATACTTTCGTCAATGCAGCGTTGCAGAACGTGACAACTCAACAGTTGCTCCCTCTCTCTGTAGCTAAGTCGGAGGAGAACTCTGGCGCTTACCTCGATTTCATCGTCGAGCCAAGTAAGGCTGAGGTTCTCGCTGATATGGTGCCTCAGGTCGTACAGGCTAAACTGTTGGCTGCTTTCCTCGAGTCGGCTGCTAGTGAGCATGGTTCTCGAATGACTTCAATGAACAAGGCTACCGATAACGCAACCGAATTGCTGGGCGATTTGCAGCTCCAATACAACAAGGCTCGCCAGGCTGCTATTACTAACGAGCTGATCGAAATCGTAAGTGGTGCTGAGGCGCTGAATAGCTAACCTCTTCCCCATACATAATCTCACGACGGAGAATATACCGAAGGTATGTTCTCCGTCTTTTTTTATTTGATTTTTTGCGACCAACCTTATACTTCCCTTATACTACAAAGGATCCTCAAACTACCTAGATGCCCTGCTTCTAGGAATTAGGAATTGGGAATTAGGAATTAATAAAGCACACCGAATAATAAAAAATTACGATGAACAAGGGACTTCCCCGTATATAGCCCGTATCTAGACAGTGTACAGCCTAAGACCATAAAAGACGAATCTATCTATTTATTACTCTCTTCCCTCCGGTAACAAAATAGTCTCTCCCCCTTTATCATATCATTATTTTACTTATTTTTGTAAGTCCGCAAGGGGACTATTCAAACATAATCATGAGCATAAAAAAGTATATTCCAAATTCAATAACGTCTCTTAATCTTATCTGTGGCGTTATTTCTGTATCAATATCTTTGTCTTCCGCCGCTACAGGTAAAAACCTCCTCGGCGATTCTAATCTATACCTGTACCCAGCTTGTCTCATCTTCCTAGGTGCTGTATTCGATTTCTTCGATGGATTCGCAGCAAGATGGCTTCACGTAAGTAGCGACATCGGAAAGGAACTGGATTCTCTCGCAGATCTCATTACTTTCGGATTCGCACCAGCAGGTATTTATACTCTCTACCTTTCTCAGAATTACTACAGTACTCTTGGCTTGGGTATCTATTTCCCTCTCATATTGGTGCTTTTCTCTGCTTTGCGCCTCGCTAAGTTTAATGTCGATACCCGTCAGACTGAGAGTTTCATCGGTCTCACTACAACAGCTACAGCTCTCTTCACCGCATCCCTCTTCCTCGCTATGGCTTTGCCTGGCGCACTGAGTTCTGTGAAGTTGGACCTCTGGCTCATCGTAGTGATGGTTGCCGCTTTCTCTTTCCTCCTCGTCAGCGAAATCCCAATGTTTTCTCTCAAAATCAAACATTTCGGATGGAAGGGCAATGAGTTGCGTGTCGTCTTGTTGGCTACTGGCCTCATATCTCTCATCATCCTTGGCGTAGGTGGTATTGCATTTACAATTCTACTCTACATCTTGTTCTCTCTTGTCATGATGTTAATAAAGAAATAGTCAGGTGAATAAAAGGACTATTCTCATAATTACAGGAATCTCACTGCTACTGCTTATAGTAGCAGGCGTAGCTTTATGGCTCAATGATTCCAAACTTTATGAGGGTAATACCCCGTTTTCATCTCTCTCTACCGACGCACGACTAATCGTCCGCTATAATCAGTCTTCTCTGTATGCTAAAGGTGAACTTGACGAGGAACAGGAGAATAAGATCAAGGATCTGGTCTATAACTATTCCGAGAAACTAGTAATCAGCCACGATACCGCATTGTTCCACGCCTTCTCTCGTTCAATGTTCGCTCTGGCTGATACCTCATCTGCACGTACCCTCTATTCTGTCTACTACGATGATGCTCGTCTTATGGCTTTCCAACTTAAGAATAATGCCGAAAGACGTCTTCTTGTCAATGTTATGAAAGATAGCGAGACTCCAGATACTACAGCTGAGGGTGCCACAATGTTTAAGGTAGCTTCTTCTCCTCTGTGGATGCTCACAATGAAGGGTTGCGCTTATTTTTCTGAATCTGTACCCACTTTGGCTATGGTCGCAAGTAAGGATAATAAGAAGCTTGCCGCCCTCCAGTCGTTTAGCACTCTTATGCACACGGCTTCTGATGCCACACCGATATCTGTCTTTGTCCGTGATTATAGCGAGGCAAAGGAGGATGACGTATGGACGGAGCTGGATGTGGATATCGTCAATTCTCGTATCGTGGCTAATGGTATGTCTTTCTCTGAAAGCGCTAGTACTCTCTCATACCTCGTCGCTACGGAATCTGCTCCTATTACCATAGATAAGTATATCCCTTCTAGTATTGTCGATTTCCGATGCTATGTCAAGGGCGCACGTGGCTTGGCTAATGAGTCTTATCTCAATTACCTGAAGCGTCACGGCGAGGAGGAGCGTTATCGCGAACTGCAGTCTACTCTTAATGAACGTTGTAATGCAGATATAGAGGCTCTCTTGGCAAATCTCTTCGCTAACGAACTGGCTTTGGTCTCTCTCGATATAGATAATCCAGAGAAATCACAGTGTCTCTTCCTTATGGGTGATAATGGTACTGTCCTTCAGGGTGCCTTGAATGAGTTGCTGGTAGCTCTTAATAATGGGTCTCCTGTACCTCAGGTCGATGTGCTTTCTCCTCTCGCATCTGTCGCAGTACCTGTATATAGGGCTTTCAATAGTGCCGAAGAGTTGTTCTTCCTCCCAGACCTACTATCTTCGCATAAGGTTCCTTTCAAATATTACCTCCGTTTTGATAATTGCCTCCTATTCGCTGATGAGGTCAATATACTTCGCCGCGTCCTTTATGAGAATATGCAGAATCGTACTCTCGCTAATGATGCCGCTTTCCGTAACTTCCGCAGCCTGTTCCCAGAACGTTGCTCGGCTTTCAAATGGAAGAAGTGTATGATACACGATGCCGAGGTCTGCAAGACTATCGGTTGGCAGGCTTCTCGTGTCAACAACCTCCCTTATATCTGCTTGAATATCGACAATAATACTCACCTTAGCGCCGAACCTCCTACAAGATGGCAGGCTCACTTGGATGCGGATATCGTTGGTAAGCCTTTCGCAGTGGTCAATCATTATACTCAGTCTATTGAATACCTCGTTCAGGATGTAGATAATTATATCTATCTTATCAATTCTGATGGACTTACTTTGTGGAAACGTAAGGTGGATGGCCATATCGTGGGTGACGTAGTGCAGATTGACTATTACCGTAACAAGAAACTTCAGTATCTTTTCGCTACTGAGAATACTATCCAGCTTATAGACCGTAATGGTAATAACACTGCCGATTTCCCTGTCAAGCTGAATGCAAAGGCGACTAGTGGAGTGTCTTATATAATGTATAGTGACTCACGCGACTTCCGCCTCTTTGTCTCTTGCGATAATAAGACGACTTGTCTCTATGGCCCGGATACTAAGCACATAGAGGGATGGAAGATTCCTTCTACCGAGGGACTGGTGACTCAGCCCGTTCAGCATGAGGTGGCTCTTGGAAAGGACTATATCCTTATGCAGGATAATCTTAGATCTTATATTCTCGACCGTAAGGGTAATGAGCGTATCAAACTCTCTCAACTTTTCGCACCAAATCCTCAGAGTAATATCTATTTCGATGGCGTAGGTAGTTTCGTGACCTCTACCGTGGATGGCAATATGGCTATGGTGGAAATTCCTGGCGGTAATGTCAAGACTCACCCTGTCCCTGAAATGAAGGATAAGCCTCACCACTTGCTCCATATTAATAAGTCTAAGTTCGCTGTCGTGACTGACAGCCTTATTATAGAGTTCGACTCTCAGAAGAATATAGTTGAGCGCCAGACTCCTATATTTGTCGGAAATGTATCTGACGTTTCTCTTACCAATGATGGCAGTATCGTAATCTACGATGCTAAAGAGCATTTGTCTTATCTATACAATATGCTTGGGAAACTCGCTGTAGGCTACCCTAAGCCTGCCTATTCGCCTATGGTTCAGACGGATAAGAGTATCGTTGTGGCCGGTCCTGATGGAGCGCTGAATTGTTTCATGCGTTAGACAATATCTAAAAATAGTTAAATTCGTATTGCTATATGTCAAAATAGTATTAACACTATTTTGCACTTCGCTGTACTTTTGCATTGGTCAAATGGTAGAGTAACGCGAAACTACCATTTATATACACACAATTTAGTTACTATTAATTTATGAAAAGCAATTCACGGATTCTATCTTTGCTTTTCTGTTTGTTCATGGGCATACAAACACTATGGGCACAAGAGAATGCAAAGATATCGGGTTGTGTAGTTGACGAAAACCAATCACCTATCCCAGGTGTAAACGTGTTGGTCAAGGGCACAACAGTAGGTACCATCACAGATTTCGATGGTAACTATTCTATCTCGGCTCCTGCAGGGAGTACTCTTCTTTATTCTTTCATCGGTTATCTCCCACAGGAGAAGCCAGTTATCAATTCTGGTACAATCAACGTTCAGTTGCTCCCAGAGTTGACAGAGCTCGATGACGTTGTCGTTGTCGGTTATGGTACAATGAAGAAAAAGCTCGTTACTGGTGCAACTGTTCAGGTAAAGGGAGATGATATCTCTAAGATGAACACTACAAACGCACTGACAGCTATGCAGTCTAAGTCGCCAGGTGTTCAGATTACTCAGTCTTCTTCTCAGCCAGGTAAGGGCTTTAAGGTAAGTATCCGTGGTGTCGGTACTATCGGTAATTCTTCACCTCTTCTTATCATCGATGGAGTAAACAGTGGTACAGCTGATAATGGTTTGAATGGACTCAATCCTAACGATATCGAGTCTATCGATATCCTTAAGGATGCCGCTTCTGCTGCCATCTATGGTGCTCGCGCCGCTAACGGTGTAATCCTCGTGACTACTAAGCAGGGTAAGGCAGGTAAGCTTAGCCTCCAGTACGATGGATATGTGGGTTGGTCTAATGCATATAAGGTACCTGGTACTCTCACTGCTCAGCAGTATATGCAGGTCGTTAATGAGACTAACTTTAATACTTATGGTACAAAGACTGATTGGTCTACTATAGTGCCTCAGTCTATTCTCGACAAGGTAGATGCTGGTTGGGAAGGTACCGATTGGTTCAAGGAGTATCAGAATAAGAATGCTTTGCAGACTAGCCACAATGTATCTTTGACTGGTGGTAGTGATGTGAGCAAGTTCTCTTTGAGCGTTAACTATAGCACTAATGAGGGTATAATGGGTGGTGATAATGCATCTGACTACAAGCGTTACGGTGGTCGCCTCAATTCTGAGCACATCCTCCTCAAGAATTCTGAGCACGATATTCTTACTATCGGCGAGAATATCTCTTATTGGTACCATTCAAGCCACGACCTCCCAGAGGGTAATGGTTACTGGAATATCATGCAGGGCGTATATAGCGCATCTCCTCTCGTAGAGGCATACGACGAGAATGGTAATGTAGCTAGCTATGATAAGAATGGCGCTGGCTATAGCACAATGATCTACGCTAACCCTCTTAATGGTTTCCTTAATGGTCAGTACAGCTCTCTTAACCGTTCGCGTGATTTCGGCGTAGGAGCAACTTTCTTCTGGGTTGTTGAGCCTATTAAGGGTCTTAAGTATCGCGGTCAGTTGAATACTGGTTATAGTGCAAGCAATAGCCGTAGCATGTCAATGCCTTATTCTTCAAGTAGTACATCTGCAAGTAGCAACTATGGCCTTTCTCAGTCTCAGAACCAGAGTTCAAGCCTCAACTTCGAGAATACTCTCTCGTATGCATTGCCTATGCTCGGTAGCAACGCTATCGATGTCATGGTTGGTCAGTCTTACGAGAAGTCTAAGTGGAGTTCTGGACTCTCAATGCAGGCTTCTGATGGCTCTGATAATGTTAACTCTCTCGTACTCAATGGCTGGGATTATTCAGTAATGAGCAATTTCTCGAATATCACAGGTTATAGCGGTTATGACACTCCAGAGCAGGGTAGTATTGCTTCGTTCTTCGGTCGTCTTAACTGGAACCTCGCTGAGAAGTATATGGCTACTGTAACAGTACGTGCCGATGGTTCTTCAAATTTTGCAAGAGGCAACCGTTGGGGTGTGTTCCCTTCTGCTAGTGCTGGTTGGGTAGTTTCTTCTGAGGAGTTCATGCAGTCTATCTCTAGCGTCCTTAGCTATTTTAAGATTCGCGGAAGCTGGGGTCAGAATGGTAACTGTAACATAGGTAACTTCTACTATCTCTCTAATATCGCATTCTCGCCAACAGATTATGCCGACTATGGCTATAAGTTCAGCAGCGATATGAATAACACTATTACTGGTGTTTATCAGTCAGGTGCTTACGCTAAAAACGTACCTAATGAAGATGTAACTTGGGAGACTTCAGAGCAGATTAACATCGGTTTCGATGCTCGCCTTATCAATGATCACCTTGGTGTAAACTTCGATTGGTATAAGAAGACTACTAAGGATTGGCTCGTTCAGGCTCCGCTCAACGATATCCTTGGTTATGAGGAGGCTGCTTATATCAATGGTGGCGACGTAGAGAATAAGGGTATTGAACTTGCTCTCTCATGGAATGGTGAAATCGGTGATGATTTCAACTACAACATTGGTGTCAATGGCGCTTATAACAAGAATGAGGTAACACGTCTTGCTACAGCTTCTGGTAAGATTGGTGATGGCGTTTCTAGCGCATTGTTCCAGAATTCTTCGTATGTATCTCTTGTTGAGGTAGGTCACGCAATTGGCTATTTCAGCGGTATGTCTTATGATGGTATCTGGCAGAGTCAGGCTCAAATCGACGCAGCACGTGCTGCTGGTAAGGCAGTTCTCGCTAACGCTCAGCCAGGTGATATGATTTGGAACGACTATAATAATGATGGTTCAATCACTCTCGATGGCGACCGTCACGAAATAGGCGACCCTAATCCTGACTTTACCATGGGTGTTAACCTTGGTTTCTCTTGGAAGGGATTGGATTTCAGCGTAGCAGGTTCTGGCGCATTCGGTCATCAGATTATGCAGTGCTACCGAACAGCTCTTCTTGCTAACCAGTATGTCCACTATACAACTAATATTCTCGATCGTTGGCATGGTGAGGGAACAAGCAACAGCAATCCTCGCCTTGTCGTAGGTTCTGAGAATAATCAGTGGGTATCATCATTCTATATGCAGGACGCTGATTACTTCAAGATTCAGAATGTAACACTCGGATATGACTTGGCTAAGGCTTTCAAGACTCCATTCCAGCAGTTGCGTGTTTATGTTCAGGGTCAAAACCTCTACACATTCACAGGCTACGATGGCGTAGATCCTGAGTGTGGTTCTAACGCAGGAACAAGCAACTCATGGGCACGAGGTCTTGATGTAGGTCTCTATCCTTCTGCACGTACATTCCTTGTCGGTGCAAGCATCAAGTTCTAATCAATCTCCATTATTGAATAAAGAATATGAAAAAGATATTTACTATAGCAGCGGCGACAGCTCTCGCACTCTCATCGTGTGAGGACTTCCTCGACTCTAGCAACTATACTGAGGCCAATACTAGCAACTATCCTGCTGCTCCTGCTGACCTCAACAAAGAGCTGGCAGCACTATATGGTGTGATGAACCAGTATTGTAATGACCCGTTGCAGACACCATGGTTTGTTTGGAATATTATGTCTGATGATTCTAACGGTGCAGGTGGTACGGGTGACGTTGAGTGTCATGCCATTGGTCATTTGATGAGTAATAAGGATGCTCTCTTGGAGACAGCATGGCATAGTACATACGTTGGTATCGCACGAGCTAACGCTATTATCGGCGCAGTTGATGCTTTCGACTGGACTGGTAAGGAGTCAACACGTAACCAGTTGTTGGGTGAGGCTTACTTTATGCGTGGTCTCTATTATATGTGGGGTGTTCAGTTCTGGGGTGATATCCCTGCTTACTGGGCAGCAGCAGCACCAGATCCATGTCCACAAGTGAGTGCAGAGGAGACTACTTTCCCTCATATCCTTGCAGATTTCGTTTCTGCAGCAAACCTTATGCAGCATGGAGCAACCGTACAAGGAGATGGTCATGCTACTAAGGGTGCAGCAGAAGGTTACCTTGCACGTGCTTATATGTTCTATCAGGGATTCTATAAGAAGGCAGGTGAACTAAAGTCTGCTAGCCTCGCAGATGTAGTTCTTCCTTCTCAGGAGGGTGTTACAGGCAATTTGTCAAAATCTGACGTAGAGAAGTACCTGAGAGATTGTATTGACAATGGTGGCTACTCTCTCGTAGAAGATTATCGTAACTTGTGGCAGTATACTAATGAACTTACAATTGCTGATTATGATTATACAAAGGATCTTGCTACTACATGGGCAGGCAATGGTAATCAAGAGCAGCTTTTCCAAGTTCAGTTTGGTAACATGGCATCTTGGAACGGAACAATCGCTATGGGTTTCACAAACATGACTTCTCTATACTGCTCACTCCGTTGTGATGATGATGCTTCCGGCGCACATAATGGTGATCAGGACACATTCCCATTCGGTCAAGGTTGGGGTCAGGGTACATTCAACGACAATTCTGTAAGCGAGTGGGCTAATAGTGACCCTCGTAAGGCAGCTACTGTTCTTGATTGTGAAGCAGAACTTAAGCATTTCGCATACACTACTTCTTGCTCTGAGGAGACTGGTTATTATAATAAGAAGTGGATGGCAGTTACTTGCGACGAGACAACATGGAGTGATCATAACAATGCATACACTTGGTGGGGTGTATATCGTGCACAGAATTCTTCTGTAGCAAATAACAATGGTAATTCATTCCAGGGTGACCACTTTGCTGATATCATTCTTCTCCGTCTTTCTGATGTTATGTTGATGTACACAGAGCTCACTGGAGATGCTACAGAGATGAATAAGGTTCGTGCACGTGTTGGCCTTCCTGCTGTTGCTTATTCTTGGGAGACAATCCAAAATGAGCGTCGTTGGGAGCTCTTTGGTGAGGGTATTCGTTTCAATGACCTTCGTCGTTGGTCTGGTAAGGATGCTGGAGAGGGTTGTCTTGCAGCAACTGCACTTGAGAAGCAGAATGGCTCTAAGGTAAACTATACTGGTACATGGACAACAATGCACCATGCATCTTCTAGCTGGGCTAAGCGTTATGCTCAGACTAATGGTTTCTTGCCTATTCCTCCTGCTCAGATTCGTAATATTGATGACCCTTCTGTTCTTACACAGAATGCAGGTTGGAGAGAAAGCGAGCAGAGCGATTGGAATATGTCAGGTACTCCTGTTTATTAATCTAAAACAGCAACGAAACAATGAAAAAAATAGCAATAATGTCTGTCTTGATGTTGGGTATGCTCGCTTCGTGCGATCCAATCAAGGAAGACGGTTCATTCTCAGTTGATACAATATCTTCTGCAGATTTGCTAGCAGGTGCTACCTTCTCTCAGTATTCTGATGAGGCATGCACTCAGCCAGCAGCAGATGGTAACTATATCAAGTATGATATTCCTAATGTTTCCAGTGTAGTTATATACTACATCAAGAAGGATGGAACAGAGTTCAAGCTCTCGCAGTCTAGCAGTGCAGGTGTATTGAACTATGTACCACTCCGTGGTTCTGATCCTCAACAGACTCTCTACTTCCGTTATATCAATCCTAACGGAGAAGAAACTGTTGCATCACGTGATTTCACTCTTCAGGTAGCAGCAGAGCTTTCTGCTGGTGACAAGCTACTTTGCTCTAACAGTGGTACAAAGAAATGGAAGTGGTATCCAACATCTGCTAATGGTGGCGCTGTATGGGGTAATGGTGGTTACCTTGCAGGTCCTCAGGCAGGCGGTGCTGATATCAATGGTGCTTGGTGGGGCTGTGGTGTAGAAGATGGTGATTGTGCAGATCTTTTCAGCAGCCAGCTTGCGCACTCAGCTGTAGGAGCAATTACAGGTGAGGAGTATGCTGACTCATATATGGAGTTCTGTGAGGATGGCTCTCTTACAAAGTATGGTAAGGATGGCAATAAGTTGAATACAGGTTCATTCCAGCTTACTGATTACAATAATGGTGAGGCTATTGATGATAATGGCAATATGGCTTACCTTAATACATCGGCAGGTGCTATTCTCTGGCCATACCAGATTAACAAGAACGGCTTTACACCAGAGAAGTTTGAAGTTGCTTTCCTTTCTGTAGACCGTATGGTTCTTGTATATGCTTCTGAAGGCACAGGTGGCTGGGGTGAAGCTACATGGTGGTCATTCGGTAGTGATGATGACGCACAAGGTTGTCTTACTTCAAGTGAGTGGACTTGGGCTCCAACATCTGCTAATGGTGGTGCTGTATGGGGTAACGGTGGTTATCTTGCAGGTCCTCAGGCAGGTGGCGCTGATATCAACGGTGCTTGGTGGGGTTGCGGTGTAGAAGATGGCGATTGCGCTGATAAGTTCAGCAGTCAGCTAGCGCATTCTGCAGCAGGTGCTATCACTGGCGAGGAGTATTCTACAGCATACATGACATTCTCTGAAGATGGCGTACTCACAAAGTATGATAAGGATGGCAATAAGATGAATGAGGGTTCATGGTCTCTTGATATGACACCAAATCCAGATCATTTCAGCTTGGGTTACCTCAACACATCAGCAGGCGCTATTCTTTGGCCATATCAGATTAACCAGAACGGCTTTAAGCCAGAGAAGTACGAAATCGGCTATGTTTCAGGCAGCAGACTTGTACTTGTCTATGCTTCTGAAGGCACAGGAGGCTGGGGTGAGGCTACATGGTGGTCTTTCGGTAAAAAGTAAAAAATCTCCATTTTCATAAATGCGCGAAGAGGGCAGCTCTCAAAAAGAGGGCCCTCTTCAATTTATGAAAGAAAAAATACTACTATATTAGTCTATGCCATATATTGTTGTTACTATTTTTTGATATGAAAATGAGAAAACACATATTATCAACTTTTTTACTCATTGCCACATTATTCTCTTCGTGTATCGGCAATCCACAAAATGAATACGTTATCAATGGTAAGGTTACCCAGGCGAGATTAGAAGGTCAGCGTGTATTCCTTGTACCTATTGTTGATAGTATAAAGGAGTCAGTGGGAGTTGATTCTTGTGTTATAAAAGACATGAAGTTTCAGTTCAAGGGAAATACAGAATACGTAGCTGATATTCGTATTGACTGGCATGTAAGATATGGTACTCAGAATCTATTGGTAATTACAGAGCCTGGTACAATTAATGTTCTGATTGATTCTACCAGTATCGGAGGAGGAACACCGCAAAATGAGGTCATGCAACAATGGAAGGATTTTGCGATATCTGCAAATCGAACAATGTCTGCAAAGGCTATGGAGGCGAGGGCTCTTCGTGCAAACGGAGATACTGTCGCATCAAATTGCTTACGAGATTCTTTACGTCAGTACCGACAATACTATATGACACAATGCCGTCGTATAGCTAAATTATCTCCAGAGGGAACCAATGCACGCGAATTTATTTTAAGTAAATATCCAGAGTGATACTTTCTATGAATCATATACGTGAATATTCACCATATCTGATGCTTTTCGTATTTGCAAGTGCTGTGGCAGTGTTCTATTCAAAACTACCAGGGTTGCTTGCATTCCACGAGATGTATCAGTTTTTTTTGCTCACCTCTACATATTTTATTGAGAAAATATCAGTTGCAGGAGGACTATCGGATTATATAGCCGAGTTTATTGTTCAATTTTTCTACCATCCCAAACTAGGAGCTCTTTTGTTGGCTCTTTTATATACAGCGCAATCGGCATCTATATATATATTGATAAAATCCAATACAGATGAGTGGTATATGCGTCTCCTCAAGATGTGTCTATCGCTAACTCCAGCAATATTAGTTATTGCATTTATGAGTGATGAGAATATGATGGTATCATATCCTGTTGCTCTGACACTAGCGCTATGTGCAGTTCCTTTGCTGAAGCATTATATTCGCAGTGTAGTATCACTCGTTCTAATAGTTGCAATAGCATCACCATTATTATATATGATGTTAGGACCAGTAGCTATTGTTTCTATTGTAATATCCATAGCGACAAATGAGAAAGTAGAACAAAAATTGCTATCAGTATCTGGATTCTTATTATATTTTGTGCTACTGATAGTTGTTCTTAGCCGCACATTCTTTGTCCAATATCCCAGTGAGAGCCTTTTTATAGGAGTAGGGTACTATCGTCAGCCTACAAGTTTTCCTAGTCAATTATATTTTATTCCATTGTATATTATCGCGGTCTTACTCTCTGATAAACTGTTCAGAATTGTAAAGAAGACCATTATCCCATATTTATTTGTTGTTATTATTGTTTTAGGTACCATTGCAATAACGGGCATTTCGAAGACGTATGAGAGTGAGAAATACACTGCTATGCAATACATTTCCATGGTACGTCAAGCGCAATGGCAAGAGATTATAGAGCTATCGAAGAGAGAAGCTCCCCGTAGTGAATTATCGAAACAATGTGTGATGCTGGCTCTTGCAAAATGTGGACAATTGGGAGAGCAGATGTTCAAATACAATTTAAATCGGGTAGAAGATATATTTGATACTTTCAAAATGGATTGCGTCAGTGCGACACCAAGTGCGGAAGTGGCGTATCATCTGGCACTGATAAATACATGTTTCAGATACTATTTTGACTCGCAAGAGGCCATACCCAACGGCAATAAGAGTGCGCACATGACTATGCGTATGGCAGAATGTCTTATGGTAAATGGCAAATATGATGCTGCGAGAAAATATATAGAGCGGCTCAAGCATACAATATATTATTCAGATTGGGCGGAAGAAGCAAGTGCTTCCCTTAGTGATGAAAAAATAGATATCAATCCGGTATGGGGTGAAATGCGCAGACTACGTTTCAAGACAGAAAATTTCTTTTTTTATCCGCAGCTAGATACCGAATTAGGTCTGCTTGCCATAGAAAGTGAAGGTAGGAATACATTAGCCTGGGATTATTTTTGTGCTACTATGTTGCTGAAAGGAGATCTTCAGAAGTTTGTGGGTATATACCATTACGCATCAGAGATGTTCCATCAGCGGCATATCCCACTACACTACCAAGAAGCCATACTACTATTTTGGAGCTTCGGACATTCAAATACAGACGGGCTGCCATATCCTGTTTCGCAAGAAGTGGTAGCACGACTAACGCATTTCATCAATAAAATCAAGCAGAATCAGAATTATTGGAAAAATGTTCCAGCGTCATACTGGACCTATTATATGTCTATTCAGCAAAGGAATCAGCATCAAGGGAACACAGGGACGACCCCAGAGCAAAGAGGAAACGAGAGAGAAGGATAATAAATACTAAAAGAATCGTAGATGAAATATCTTCTGTTAATAATAACTATAATTCTTCTAGTCGCATGTGTGGAGCATCCCAGCAATGTGACGAAAGTTGGTATTCAGCCAAAGATATACCCTGATTATATTGGGGTTACCATCCCATCCGAGATAGCTCCGATGAATTTCTCATTAGAAGAAGAAAATGTGGAATGTATAGAAGTAACAGTTAAGGGCGTTAATGGAGGAGAAATACATACTAATGGAGAGTGGGCAGATTTTGATATAGAAGATTGGCATAATCTTACGCGACAGAATATCGGAGCTACACTAAAATTCTCAGTTGTTGCCAAAATAGAAGGGAAATGGAAGCAGTATGACACATTTGAAATGTATGTCAGTGAAAGACCCATGTCGGATTATGGGGTGACATATAGGCGCATAGCACCAGGTTTTGAGACATTCAGCAATATTGGCATATATCAGCGTTGTCTGGCAAATTTTGAAGAGTATGCCATATTAGAGTCGCGTGCAGTAGATGGAGGGTGTATGAACTGCCACTACAGCAACAGAGGAAATCCGGACCAGTTCTCACTCCATATCAGAGGGAAGCATGGGTGTACCATTTTAAGAAATGAAGACGGAGACAAATACGTTGATACGAAAACAAAAGAGACAGTCGGTTCGTGTACGTATGGCTATTGGCATCCTGGAGGAAGATATTGTGCATATTCACTTAATCGCATATATCAGAATTTTTATGTAGGGCCGGACAAGATTATAGAACCATGGGATGCGGTGAGTGATATTGCAGTATTAGATACGAAGACCAATGAGCTGATAATGTCATCAGCAACTTCGACAAAAGACTTTGAGACAACGCCCGCATTTTCGGCAGACGGGAAGACATTGTATTTCTGCAAGGCGCAATACAGGGATATGCCAGCAGGGTATGACAAGGTGTGTTATTCACTATGTTCGATAACATTTGACGAAGAGCATGGGCGGATGGGAGACAGTGTAAGCGTAATAATAGACGTAGAAAAGATAAAGAAGAGTCTCTCGCTGCCACGTCCTAGCTTTGATGGGAGGTGGTTGATGTATTGTCTATCCGACTATGGGACGACCCCACTAAACCGTATGGAGAGCGATCTATACATTATGGATATACAAACCGGAGAAACCAGACTGATGGATGAGGTAAACAGTAGAGAGGCAGATGCGTATCATAACTGGAGCAGTGGAGCGAATGGGTGGTTTCTTTTTGGAAGTAAGCGCGAAGACCATATCTATTCATTACTATATTTTGCGTGTGTTGATGAAACAGGGCATTCTACAAAACCATTTTTAATGCCACAGCGTAATCCTAAGAAGTATTACAGAGATAATCTTCATTCGTTCAATGCACCAGACTTCACAGCCAAGAAAGTAGAGTTAGATGTAATTCAGACTAGGGCTAGAGTAATGTCAGAGAGTAGAGAACAAGTGAAAGTGAAACATTAGAATATGGGTATATTACCAAATCCGACATATAAGAAAAGGCGCGTACTGGAGACAGTGCTGACAACCATATTTGGGCTATCGGCATTTCTCTTTTGGCTCTTCCCATACAAAAGTGCGTTGAGCTATCACGAGCAATTCCAGTTGTTCCTTACCACATCCACGTATTTCAAGGAAGCGTTGAGTATACCAGGAGGTTTGGCGAGATATTGCGGTGAATTTCTGGTGCAAATGTATGTTATGCCAGTATTCGGAGCCATAGTGTTATCATTGATACTAGTGGCAGTTCAAATTCTCATATACGCCATTGCGAAAAAGATTAGGAAAGATATGCCTATATGGGGCTATCTATTGAGTTTTATACCATCCCTATTGATATGGCTGTATATAGGAGATGAGAACGTTCTGCTTCCTTTCTGTATAGCGAGTGTGTCCTTGTTGCTCGCAGTTTTTTATTATACGAACATAGAAAGACCATATCATAGATTAGCGACGGCAGTTGTGATATTGTTATGCGGTTACTGGTTTATGGGGACGATTGTATATGCTTTTGTACTTTATGCCACAATATATGAGGCAGTCAGGAAGAGCGGTACGACACATCTAGTAGTAACGGGTGTGACATTATGTCTGACGACAGTCGCAGCGATAATTATTGTGTCGAACATAGTAAACTATCCTATTGAAAGACTATTCAATGATTTAGTATACTACAGGATACCGACGACAGTCCCACTGATGCAATATATAATCATGGGAATGCTAGCGGTAGTACCATTTTTGTGTTCCAGTAACAAGGCAGGTAACATTATAAAAAGCAAATATGAGAATGCTGTGGCATTGTCCATACTATTATTATATGGAGCAATGATGGCAGGGGGAGTCGGCCTGTTTTACGATGAGAAAAAGTACGAGTTGATGGACTACGACTGTATGGTGAGGACCAATAACTGGCAAGGCATCATACGGAAAGCATCAGAAAGGCAGCCAGATTTACCTATGAGTGTATGTGCTACAAATCTGGCGTTAGGCATGACTGGGCAGCTATGCGAGAGTGCATTCAATTATTTTCAGAATGGAGCAGAAGGACTATTGCCGCCATTTCAGAGAAACTCCAATTCGATGTTGATAACAGCAGAAGCATATTTCCTATTAGGATTGACCAATACAGCGCAGCGGTTTTACTTTGAAGCGATGGAAGGCATTCCAAACTATGCCCATAGCGGACGATGTCTGAAGCGCCTCGCAGAGACAAATCTACTCAACGGGCAATATGCAGTAGCAGAGAAATATTTAAAGATACTTGAGAATACGCTCTTTTACAAAGAATGGGCCAGACAAACATCCGCCCTTATGAAAGAAGAAGGGGCGATAGACAAGCATCCATTGTATGGGAATCTGAGGAGAAGTCATCTGACAAATGATTATCTATTCAGTGAGAGTGAGATAGACAAGATACTCGGTCAGCTATTCATAAAGAACAAAGAAAACCAGTTGGCCATGCAATACATGCTACTCTGTTCGTTATTGCAGAGAGATGTTAATAAATTCATGCAATATCTATCTGTAGTACAGCAGTACAAGCAATATAACCCTACAATATGTCAGCAAGGCATTGCTTTTGCGTATATGCAAGCGAACAAACAGATACCCCAAAATATGGTATCTCCGGCAATAATAGAGAGGCTCAAGAATTTTGCTACGATAGTCACTGCAGACGGCAAGCAGTCGCCTAGACTAGCTGCGCATAACAATACGTTATGGTATTATCTGATAGTCGGGAGTAAAAGTCAAAACTAGAAAGAATGGTGGGATATAGAAAATATATTATCATTATCATAGCAAGTCTGTTATGTGCCTGCGGCAAGAAGCCACATGATGCAGAGATTGTAGACTATATGCCGTGCATATATCCAGACTATACAGACGTGACAATTCCAGTTGGCATTGCGCCCTTAAACTTCAGTGTCAGAGAAGAGGGAGTCGGAGATGTCTATGTAGAGATAAAAGACAGAGAGGGGAGAGAACTATGTTCGAGTGGAGAGTATGCGCGATTTGATATAGAAGACTGGCACGAACTAGTATTGCAAAACCAAGGTAGAGAACTGGCGGTGACCGTATTTGCGGAGATAGAAGGCAAATGGAAACAATACAAAGCATTCTCTATATATGTCAGTTCGTCAGCACTTGACCAATGGGGGATTACATATAGGCGAGTAGCTCCAGGATATGAAGTATATGGAAAGATGGGGATATATCAGCGAGACCTCAGTAATTTTGATGAAAGGTCCATTATTGAGAATACCTCAGCTGTTGGCAGTTGTGTAAATTGTCATACGTCCAACAAGACAAATCCAGAGCAAATTGTATTTCATGTCAGAGGCGAACATGGAGCGACAATGGTACAGCAAGGAGAAAAGCGAGAATGGCTGAAGGCAAAAAATGAGTTAATAGGGGGGGCGATGGTATATCCATACTGGCATCCATCAGGAGAGTATTGTGCATTCTCCACCAACCAGACCAGACAAGGATTCCATGTAGTAAAAGACGAGAGAGTAGAAGTATTCGATTTATCTTCAGACATTCTAGTATATGATGTAAAGAATCATGCGATAATAACAGATACGTTAGTTTCCACTAAAGACTATTCGGAAAATATACCAGTATTCTCACCAGACGGGAAGTGGATATATTATACTACATGCTGTCAGCAAGACTATCCATTAGATTTCAAAGAAGAGAAATACGATCTTTGCAGAATATCTTTTGACGCAGAGACAGGAAAATTTGGAAGCAAAGTAGACACCCTATTCAAGGCCACAGCCATAGGAAAGAGTGTGACATGGCCCAGGCCATCGTATGATGGGAAATACATTATGTTTACCCTTATAGACTATGGCTATTTCAGTATTTGGCATAAAGAATCAGATCAATATCTATTAGATACGAGAACAGGAGAAGTCAGATCAATATCAGAGATAAACAGTGAAGATTCAGACAGCTATCATAACTGGAGTGAAAACAGCCATTGGGTAGTATTTACCAGCAGGAGAGGAGATGGGTTATATTCGCATTTGTATTTGACATCTGTTGGAGAAGATGGTAGATTTACGAAGCCATTCCTGCTACCACAAGAAAATCCCTTGCGATACTACAGCGAATCACTATTCTCGTTCAATACACCAGACTTTACAAAGAAGCCAGTGGTTTTTGACAGCAGAACTGCAGGGAGAGATATAGAGTCGGACAGACGCATAGAGACAACAGTCAGATAAGAGAGTCAAGAAATATATGTTGAAAAATAAATACGAATATATAGCTATTGGAGTAGTGGCATTTGTCATTATAGCGATATGCGTCTTTTTAGAAGTATGTTATCCATACCACTATTATTGGCAAGAGCAGAACGCACTATTCTCGGATATATATACACTATTTGGTCCGTATTACTATTACAAATATGCAGGGCCGATACTACAGATGCTCAGTTTTCTGGTAATACTATTAATATTAGGGTACGTCCCATATATAATAATCAGAAAGACAGGCAAGAAAGTACTAGCAAATGTCATTATAACAGCAGTAATACTATCAGATATCTACTATACATATCTTCGCTCGCCATTCAATGAAGAATACAGACCCTATCAATACGGACTTTCGCATCATGATTTCGAGCAGACACTCTCAGTAGAGACAGAGTATTATTTTGGCAACTATCGGAAAGTGATAGATAATGCTATGAAAGCAGACAATCCCAATATAGTCATGGGATTCTATTACAATCTAGCTAATGCGCAGTTAGGGCTATTGCCAGACAATATACTCAAATATGATCCAAAAGAACTAGGTACGCTTTGGAAGATAGGCGAAGACACCCCGATAGCAGTTATCAATATGATGAACGACCTCTATTATGCGTTAGGAGACATGGTATATGCGGAGAGGGCGGCAATGATGAGCTGTGTTTTTTCGCCGAACAACAAGAACATGAAGATGCTGAAGCGTCTAGCAGAAGTAAATCTAGTCAGTGCAGACACATTAGCTGCGATGAAATATCTGCGTTACCTAGCCTATACACCCATATATTCAAAATGGGCTAAAGAGCATACGCCAGGCAAGATGAAAGACGGGGCTAGACTAAGCATAGAAACAAAAAGGAAATATATCAACAAGCAAGACACATTAAGACTAGGCGACAACTGTCGAACCATACTCATAGAATTATTAGAAAGCAATCCAGATAATGAGTTAGCCTTAGACTATTTACTCTGCACAGATCTCATGTTAAAAGAGATAGGTACATTCAAAGATGATTATGACCATTATTGTATGCAGAGAGGAAACATACGATTATCTGTACTATATCAGCAAGCCTTGGCAATATTTCTAGCGGGGACAGAAGCTCCGAAAGAAGAATGGGAACGCTATATCAGTATGCCCGACGTCGTGCAAGAATTCCGGCAATACAACAGCCATCGCGGCAGTGAGGCATTCAAAGGAACCTATTGGTATTATTTTGACAAAGAAGACAATAACACCAAGCGAAGATGAAACATTTGGATAGACATGTAATATTAGAGCATACAATAGTTGCTATTATGCTGCTAATTGTTGTTGCCTGTGGAGAGAAGCCATCGGAAGTAACCAAGGTAGATAAAGAACCAACTATCTATCCAGACTACTCGGGAGTGACGGTACCAGTGAATATTGCTCCATTGAACTTTATGGTCAGAGAAGATCAGAGTTCGGCCATATACGTCGTAGCAAAAGGCAATGGAGTAGAAATTGTTGCAGATTGTACGAGAGAAGAAGCCATTTTCGATATAAGAGACTGGAAAAAGCTATTGAGCAGCAATGCTGGAAGCGATATTACGATTACAGTTGATGTAAAGACAGAAGGACAGTGGAAAGAATATAAGCCATTCAGCATAAGAATATCGTCGGACAGTATAGATTCGTATCTGACATACAGGCTTATAGAGCCAGACTATGAAGTATTCAGCCGTTTACAGATAAAAGAGAGGTGTGTAGAAGATTTCAGTGAGCGGTCGATATGCGACTATAAGTCGGTTGGCAACAGGTGCATGAACTGTCATACCTACAGTAATCAAGACCCCAACCTATCGTTCCTATACGTCAGAGGTCAAGGAGGAGGCATGATGCTGAATCAGAACGGGAATATCAGGAAACTTAACGTCAAGGCGGCAGACATGGTTTCGGGTGCTGTATATGCGCAATTCAGTCCCAATGGGCGTTGGATAGTATTCTCTACGAACAAGATTATTCCAGCATTCCATGCGGCACCATCAAAGAGATTAGAAGTTTTCGATACGAAATCAGACATATACATAGCAGATATTGTAAACAATAAGATAATAAGTAATCCGATACTAGAAGACAGTACGCGGTTAGAGACCTTCCCCACATTCTCGCCTGACGGCAAGAGCATCTACTACTGTTCGGCAGAAAGATTACCGATGGTATCCAATCTAGACAGTCTTCAATACGACCTATGCAGAATATCCTTTGATGAAGCTACAGGAGTAGTTGGAGATTATAGAGAAGTTATTGTTTCATCGCAAAAAAATGAAAAGAATTCGGTTTGTCACCCTAGGGTTTCACCCGACGGGAAGTACCTATTATATACGGTAGCGAATTACGGGACATTTCCGATATGGCATCCAGAGTCCGATTTACAGATGATGGAGCTAGGCAGCGGAGAGACAGATACGCTAGGAGTTGTAAACAGTGCTAAGAGCGATACATATCACTCATGGTCGTCGAACAGTCGCTGGTTTGTTTTTGCCAGCAAGCGAGATGACGGTATGTATGGGAAGCCATACTTCTGTCATGTTGACGAGAGAGGAAAAGCATCAAAGCCATTTTTGTTGCCACAAGAGCGAGCAACATTCTACGATAAGAATTTAAAATCATTCAATGCTCCAGAGTTAGGGAAAGGAGCATTACCATTTACGGCAGAAGATATAGCTAAAGCGTTCAAGAAGACTACAGCTGAGAGTTTTTCGTTGTAACCCAAGTAAGAAAAAGGATAGTAAGAGCCCTCGGTCTACTCATAGGCTAATATAAGAGAGCACCCTTGTTCATCGTAATTTTTTAAAAAGCGAGCAGGACAATGGGTGGAGGCAGAAGTACAAAAAATCCCACAGTATGTTAATTAGTGTCAAAATAATACAAGCATAAGTCAAAATAGTATTCGCTACAAAACTAGAGTGCCATTAATTTTGTACTTGCTGAATAGCAGTATGCGCGAACTGCTGTTTAGTTAGTCAAACACAAACTAAGTATCATAGCATTTATGAAAAGCAATTCACGAATTCTATCTTTACTTCTCTGTTTGTTTATGGGGCTTCAAACCTTGTGGGCACAGAATACGGTAAAGATAACAGGAAGTGTAATTGATGAGAACAAGGCACCGATTCCAGGTGTTAATGTGTTAGTCAAAGGCACAACCAACGGTACCATCACAGATTTTGATGGTAACTATTCTATCTCGGCTCCTTCAGGGAGCGTACTTGTTTACTCATTCATTGGTTACAACAATCAGGAGCAAGTTGCTACAGTTTCAGGTGTAATCAATGTACAGCTCGAACCAGAATCGACAGAACTTGATGACGTAGTAGTTGTCGGTTATGGTACGATGAAGAAATCAGACCTTTCAGGTGCTTCGGTATCTGTAGGCGAGGAAGCCATCAAAGGTTCCATCATTACGAACCTTGACCAGTCGCTTCAGGGACGTGCTGCTGGTGTACAATCAGTAAACAACTCTGGTGCTCCAGGTGCATCTTCATCAATTCGTGTTCGTGGTCAGGCGACAATCAATGCGAATGCGGAGCCATTGTATGTTATTGATGGTGTTATTGTACAATCACAGGGCCAGTCGGGAGCAGACTACGGTTTAGGAGATGCACTTGGTAACGGTTCGGTATCTACTATTTCGCCACTTTCTACAATCAACCCTGCTGATATTGTAAGCATGGAGATTTTGAAAGATGCTTCAGCGACAGCTATCTATGGCGCCCAGGGTGCTAACGGTGTTGTACTCATTACTACGAAGCGTGGTAAGGCAGGCGATGCTAAGTTCTCGTACGAGGGTATGATGGCGTGGAGTCGACAGGTCAACAAACTTGACCTTATGGACCTCCGCGAGTTTGCTGAGTATTCTACAGAACTTTCTAAGACAGGCAACTACGAGTTGAGTGAAGATTTCTCAAGCCCAGAGCTTCTTGGCAAGGGTACAAACTGGCAAGATGCTATTTTCCGTACAGCATTCCAGCACCAGCATCAGATTTCTGCTCAAGGCGGTTCAGACAAAGTTAAATACTATGTATCACTCGGTCTGATGGATCAAGACGGTACAATTATCGGTTCAACCTTCCGTCGTATCTCCGGTCGCGTCAATTTGGATGCAGACCTCAATAAGTACCTCAAGCTAGGTGCGTCACTTATGTATTCAGAGACAAAAGAGCGTCTTTTGAAGGCAGACCAAGACGAAGGTGTAATTATGTATTCATTGACTACACCACCAGATCTTCCAATCTATGACGTAAACGGCAATTTCTCAAGTGTTGCGAAAGAGAATGTTTCTCAGCCTAACCCAGTAGCTCTTGCAGTAATGAACGAGAACAAGTTGAACCGTACAAAGTTCAACGGCAACGTATTCCTTGAGGTTAAGCCATTAGACCAACTAGTATGGCATACAGAGCTTGGTTTTGACTTTGGTGCATCTCGAGCACAGCACTACGAGCCAATGGTAAGCCTTGGCACATGGAACCGAGCTACCAATATGGCGCGTAATCAGCGTAACAACAATGTATTCTGGATGACAAAGAACTACCTCACATGGTCGGACACAGCTGCAGAGCGTCACAACTACTCAGTGATGATAGGACATGAGGTATGGGAGTCGAAGTATGACTTCATCAGCATTCAGAACACAGGACTTGAGTCGGATGCCATTCACAATCCAGCACTTGGTACAGGCGACCCTAAAGTTGGAGAAGGCTTCGGATCTTCAGCGATGGTATCAGTATTCGGTCGTGCTACATACGGATTTGATGGTCGTTACAACTTGACATATACATATCGTCGAGACGGTTCTTCGAACTTCGGTCCTGATAAGCGTTGGGCAGGCTTCCATGCTGTAGCTGCATCATGGCGCTTTACAAACGAGTCGTTCTTGAAAGATACAGACTTTGCCACAAACATACTTACCAATGGTAAGCTTCGTCTTGGCTGGGGTCAGACAGGTAACTCATCAATTGGTGGTTATAAGTGGGGAGCTTCACTTTCGAAGATGTCTACAGGCTTTGGTCTTGGACAGCGTCCTTCGAACATCCCTAATACATCGGTACAATGGGAGACACAAGAGCAGGTTAACGTAGGTATTGACCTTGGTTTCCTCCATGAGAAGATAACACTTACAATTGATGCTTATAAGAAGACATCAAAAGACATGCTTGCTCAGCTCCAGTTGCCTTCATATATGGGTACACGAGGTAACGGCTCTTCAGCACTTGCTGCACCTTATGGCAACTATGGTACAATTGAGAACAAAGGTCTTGAGATTACACTTGCTGCGCATCCAATTGACAAAGCTTTTGCTTGGGACACAGAATTCCAGATTTCATTCAACCGCAACAAGTTGAAAGAATATGACGGTCCAGCTATTGAGGGTTATGGTCAGTGGTCGGACGTAGTATCACGTTCCACAGTAGGAGAAAGTCTCTATGGCTTCTTTGGCTACAAGTGTGACGGAGTATATAAGGACTACGCCGATTTGAAGAACTCGCCAGTAGATATGACAGTTAAGCATCCTGCGTCGGGTATTGCGCCAAACAACTATCAGACAGCATTCGTGGGCGACCAGAAGTTCAAGGATATCAATAACGACGGTAAGATTGACGAGAACGATAAGACAAACATTGGTTCACCAATGCCTAAGTTTACTTTCGGCTGGACAAACACATTCCGTTATGCAGGATTTGATTTGACACTGTTCATCAACGGTACATACGGCAATAAGATCTTCAATTATCTAAATATGAAGACTACCCATATGAATTCGGCATGGGCAAATCAGCAGAAGGACGTACTTGACCGTACGAAGCTTGAGATTATTGACCCTACGAAAGATTATTCAGCAGGTGTAGAAGTTGATGGTCTTACAGTATGGAATGCATGGGATGATGCGACAAACCTCCGTGCGGTAGAGGGAAGACTTCCACGAGCTACATTGAATGATCCTAACGACAATGACCGAATAAGTGACCGTTACATAGAAGACGGCTCATATATCCGTCTCAAGAACGTGACACTTGGCTATACATTGCCAAAGGACATCACCAGCATGCTCCATCTTGATAATGTACGTGCCTATGTTAACATTCAGAACGTAGCTACACTTACAAAGTATACAGGTTATGACCCAGAAATTGGTGCTTCTTCTGCATCAGCTAATGTATATGGTTTGGATAACGGTCGTTATCCTTCACCAATGACATGGTCTTTCGGTCTTAACGTAACATTCTAATCAACAAGCAATCGAGTATTATGAAACTTTCAAATATAAAATACGCAGTTGCAGCTTCAGCATTGTTGTTTGGTGCTACGTCGTGTGAGGACTTCCTTGACCGTCCGGGAGAGGATAGCTACAACACCTCGACATACTATCAGACAAATGACCAGTTGCACTCTACATCTGCAACAATTTACAACTCGCCTTGGTATGATTTCCAGCGTGGATTCTTCAAGATTGGTGAGGTTATGTCGGGCAACATGTGCATGACATCTCCATATCAGACATTCACAGTAAATGGTACTGATGAGGATCTTGTGAACATGTCGGCATCATTGTGGTCAGTAAACGGATACTGTAACACATTGATCAAGAACGTAGACGAGTTGGCAGGTCCAGCTACGACAGAAGCAGTTCGTAACGAAGTAAAAGGAGAAGCCCTTGTTTGGAAAGCGATGGCATACTTCTATTTGGTACGTAACTTTGGCGGAGTACCTATTGTTCACGAGAATACAAGTTTGTTGGCATCGGGGAACTACAATTCTCTTACACGAGCTACACCAGAGAATGTATATCAATACATAATCAACTGTTTGGAGAAAGCGATAGAGTGGTTGCCATCCAAGCCATCAGAGGCAGGTCGTATTGACAAGTATTCAGCAGAAGGTCTTCTGGCCAAGGTATATTTGACAAAGGCAGGAGTTTCAGGCTCACTTAACAAAGAAGATCTGGCCAACGCTGTCAAGTATGCTACTGACGTCAAGAACAACTCAGGTCGTACACTTCAGCCAAATTACTTTGAGATTTTCCGTCCATCGGGCAATACATGTTCAGAGAGCCTTATTGCATGGCGTTGGACAGTAGGTGCAGAGTGGACATGTCAGAACTCATTCCAGTCGGACCTTGCTATCGGAGGTTTCAACGAGCTTGGTGATATCTGGGGTGGCTGGGCTGGCCCTTCAGTTGACCTTATCGAGGCATTCGGAGACAACCCATTGTCAGCAAGCCGTATGAACGCTGATACACGTAGAAAGGCTACATGTATGATGGGCGGAGATGTATATGAATACTTCTGGGAAGACTATGCCTCAACCTTCTCTAAGGGAGGATTTGAGATGCTAGACTTTGTATTCAACGACGATGCTGATGTTGTTGCATCGCGAAACAAGATGACAGGACAAGGTCAGACAGGAATCAACACCGGAGCTCAGAATGTTAAGCATTTGGTAGGAGATGCATTTGACCATAAAGACGGCACATGGGGCTGCGGCATAGCATATGACCGTATGGCGAGTGCGCTTGCTACACACTTGCTCCGTCTTGCGGATGTATACCTTGTGCTTGCGGAGGCTCAAGCTCTCATTGACGGCAACACTACAACGAATGCGGAGGCGCTAGACGCGTACAACAAAGTACACATGCGAGCATGTCCTGCTGCTTCAGCAGTATCATCGCTATCTTGGAATACAATCTGGAAAGAGCGTCGTCTTGAGTTGGCATACGAGGGAGACCGTTGGTATGACTTCGTTCGTCTCTCTTATTACAACGAGTCTGCAGCTCGTGCAGAGTTAGCAGCACAGAAGAGAGGTACCATGAACGGCATTACAGATGCATTGAAGGTATATTTCAAGAGTGGTTATACGAACTGGGATGTTTCGAACTGCAGCTATAACAACGCTGTAGAGGCATCGATAGACTTCGCTTCGGTTAAGTTTGAGTTGCCTTTCCCTGATACAGACAAGCTCACTAACCCTAATTTGATTAAGGAGCCTGTAGATCAGGAAGTACCTTCATATAACTAATCAACAATCAGAGAATGAATACAATGAACAATATATTCAAGTTTGGTCGCAGATTTGCCCTTGCTTCGTTGGTAACATTGGCATTCGTAGCGTGTGAAGATGAGCCAGATAAGTATGAGGTTGCTGGTGGTTCACCAGAAGTCATATACGTTATCAAGCCTACGAATACAGATTCGCTTATCACCTCGGCACTTATGGGTGAGCGCATCGTATTGATGGGTAACAACCTTCGTTCGGTAACAAAGTTGTTCTTCAACGACCGAGAGGCTATCCTCAATACAAGTTTGATTACAGATCACTCATTGTTTGTGACTGTACCAACATCTTTGCCTGACAATCCAACAGACAAGATTTACATGACAAACAAGTCGGGTGTAGTTACAGAGTTTGCATTTGGAGTTGACGTTCCTGCACCACAGGTATCGGCTCTCAAGTGTGAGCAAGTTAAGCCAGGAAACGTTGCCACTATTTTGGGAGACTATCTTCTTGATTACGAAGATAATCATATGAAGATAAAGATGCCAGACGGCAAGATTATCTCAGAATTTGAGTCACTTTCTAAGACATCAGTTTCGTTCAAGGTGCCAGAAGGTTGTACAAAGCCAGGTACTATTACAGTATCTACAAAGTATGGCTCAACTACATCTAAGTTCTATTTCAACGACAATCGTGGTATGCTCTTCAACTTTGAGAGTGAGATGCCACATGAGGCAGCTTCGATTTCAGACGGCAAGTTCAATCATGGCTGGCATGGTAGAAATATTTATTCAGACGAGACAAGTCTTGACGGTTACTATATCCAGATGGGTGATGGTTCTACCGTACTTGACCTAGATGGAGGTTGGAATGATGGTCAGTTCTCTATGGAATACTGGTGCGGTAACTGGGACGGCAACTTTACGCCAGATGCCAAGCTTTTCGACATTGTAGATTTTTCGAACTACGACAAGATGGCATTGAAGTTTGAGATTAACGTTCCAAAATCAAATCCATGGACATCAGGTGCTATGCAGTTGATTTTTGCTCCAGCAGAAGGTGCTAACAGCGTGACACTGCCAACAGCAAACAACACCCACTTCAACGACAATGTATTGCCACGAGGTCTATACCGTCCATGGGAGAAGAATGGTTCATTTGATACAAACGGAGAGTGGCAGACAGTCACTGTACCATTCTCGGAATTTGTCTATGGAGCAGATGGAACAAAGGCTACAGGTTCGCTTTCGCCAGAGACATTTGCAAGCTTCACGATATTTGTGTGGAGTGGTGGTGTTCAAGGAAAGGATGGTACACCTATCATCAAGATTGACAACATCCGTGCAGTATCTATTAAGTAATTCTTAATTGAGTAAGAAAATGAAGACATTAAAGAAAACCATATCGATGTTGATGGTTGCGGCTACAATCCTCACAGCGGGTGTATTCACCTCATGTGATGACGAAGGCGACTACAACACGAGCCAATTCAAGGGTGGCGTATCGCTTACTGCTGCGCAGATGCAAGTGACGCGTGGTTCGTATATGCAGTTCAAGGGTAGTGGTCTTGAGAAGATAACAAGCATCATATTCCCTGTTGAAATAGCAGCAAATCCAGAAGTAGTAGATAAGTACACTATTCGTTGTATTGTACCAGAAGAGGCTACAGTAGGTAATGTTAGACTTATTTATGCTGGCGGTGAGATTGTTACAGAAGAAGTGCTCGGTTTCAATGAGCCAGTAGAGATAACAGAATTCACGAAGTCGGGCAGAGCAGGCGATTTGATTACTATCAAGGGTCGTTATCTTGAGAATTTCACACACGCTCGTTTTGCTACGGGAGAGGCTGTAGCGCTCAAGTCGGTATCACGTACTGAGGCACAGGTTGTTGTGCCAGTAGATGCTTCTACAGGTGAGGTAGTGCTTTTGTATTACACAGAAGTAAACGGAGAGAAGATTGCCAGCGAGCACCCTGTAGGAGATGTTACATTGGCACAGCCATCGGTAGAAGCAGTAGCTACTGTTGTTGACATTTATCCTGGAGATGTAGTTACGATTAAGGGTAAAGATCTTGACCTTATTGATTACTTGACACTTCCTGGCGACATTAAGATAAAGGACTTCAAGGGTGATGCTACAGCAATCAACTTCAATGCTCCAGCAGAGATGCGTGCAGGTACAGTAGTAGCTACAAGCTTTGCAGGCATTGCAACAGACCTTGTAAGTGTAGCTCCAAAAGCTGCTACAATAACAGCACTTGTTAATGCAAACGTAGCAGAGTTGGCAGATACTGTAAAGAATGGCAAAGACCTTATCATTAAGGGTCAAGACCTCAATCTTATAAGCCGCATTGAGTTTGTGGGTGCTGAAGCAGTAACAGTATTTACAGTAAATGAGGCAGGTACAGAGATAAAGTTGGCAATGCCAGCTATGGCAAAGACAGGCGACGTAAAAGTTATCGCTAAGTCAGAGGCTGTTGCTACAACTAAGGTAGTTACACTCAAGCCTACATGTACAGGCGTTAACCCATGGCCACAGATTGCTGGGCAGAAGGCAACATTCTATGGTACAGACATGGATTTGATAAAGAGTATCACACTTCCTTCAGGTGAGGTTTTGTCGGAGTTGACAGACCGTTCGGAGACAGCTGTGACTGTACTTATACCATATACAGCGAGTGGTGCTCAGTTCTCAAAGTTAGAGATGAACAACGGCGAGGTAATAGACGAATATCAGTGGGTTGACGTTACAGCAGTAGATTACTGTTATCCAGTAGAGGTTGCTAAATCTTACCAGGCTGGTTCTACAGGAGCTATCAAGGTTGCTAACATAGACAAGTTGACAGGAGTCAAGATAGGTGGTCAGGATGTGACATTCATCACATACGATTCGGAGACACTTTATTTGCCAATGACATTCTCTAATGTAGGTACAAAGAAGTGTGAGCTTATCTCAGGCGAGCAGTCATTCACATTTGATCTTAACATAGTAGCTGGTGAGGTAGAGGAAGTAATCTATGAGACACCAATAGAGCTTGTATCATGGGAGAACCATGAGATGAAGGACATAGTAGTTCCTGAGATGCCTGATGGTGCTAAGATACGTATCCGTTACACAAAGACAAGTGACGATGCTGCATTACAAGTATTCAACGGTCACTGGGAGCTTATCTGGGCTGCTACAGACGGCAATGAGAACCAGTCGCTCTTACAATCGAGCGATTATGTAGAGTTCGATCCAGCGACAATCTTTGCTTACACAGACTGGGGTTACCCAGTAATCTTCCAGGGACAGGGTCTTGTTATCTCTTCAATCACTTGGGTTAAGGATTTCTCATCAGGACCAAAGTCATGTGTTGTAAAAGACGGCACCCATGGTGATGCAGAGTACTGGTCATTCCCTGTTGCATTGAATTGGTCGGCAGGCAGTCGTTTTGTAATCTTCAAGACAAGTCCACTTGATTTGTCAGAGTATATGAGCGAGGGACACAGTTTGGTATTCTATGCTTCTGGCACAGGTCAAATTCAGATTAACACAGCTAACTGGAGTTCTATTGAGACTGTAGCAGAGTGGTCGGATGCTGGAGATCATGAGTTTGAGGTACCTATTACCCAAGCATATATTGATGCATTTAACAATGGTGACGGCTGGTCAGACTGTTGGCTTATCATACAAGGAGATGGTATGACAATTACGGACGTTGCTATTAAGTAAGCAAGTTCTCATACACGTATAAGTTAATTTTCCTAACTCGGTATGGACGGATGTCTGTACCGAGTTTTTTTGTTTAGATGTAGAATGAGGGGAGTAATAGGGACAAAAAAAGACCTCACTTGAAGGTGAGGTCTGTGGTCCCAACAGGGCTTGAACCTGTGACTCCCTGATTATGAGTCAGGTGCTCTAACCAACTGAGCTATGGGACCGATACTTTTCAGTATTTATACCATTAGGCTTTCGTCTAATTGCAGTGCAAAGGTAATGCTTTTTCTTAAGAACGCAATATTTGATTGATTTTTTTCTTGCGGGTTGTGTTTGCTTTTAGGGAACAGATGTCTGAGACGGGGCATTATGGAAGATTAAGACTTGAGCGGATGCACGAGGAGCGATGACGAGGGTGAGGGGTATGTAGGTGGCTGGAGGGTCCTTTGTAGACCCTTCCTAGTCCCTTTCTAGTATAAGGGAAGTCCCTTGTTCATCGTAATTTTTTTATTTCCGGTGCACTTTTAGGAATTCGTAATTGCTAATTCCTAATTACAA
>JAKSLD010000029.1 GCA_024401395.1 Bacteroidales bacterium | reverse complement strand
ATACATGCCTGTCACGCATGGGGTCGCGGGTTCGAGTCCCGTCCATACCGCAAGAGCCTCGGTTCAGAAATGAATCGAGGCTCTTTGTTTTTAGGCTTTTTGCAGATGTTTGGTTGGTGTTGGATATGCAATTACGGGTGTTTGTATTGTTTCTGTGAGGTTTTGCAACAATGTGCGAAATGAGTACGTATAGGGTGTTAAATACATTTACGATTTTTTACATAATTTAAGTCAACCGTTAGAAGAGTTAACCATTACAAGACCAAAAAACTAGTACCAACTAATAAAGAAAAAATGCGATGAAGACTATTATGAAGACATTAGCTGTCGCCGGAGTGTGTGGATTGACGATGCAGTCGTGCGATCAAGGGGCAGCAAAAGGAGATTTAGACTCGGTTACCGGCACATGGATTGTTGTCTCTGTGGATGACAATGAGATAACGAATTCTGATGAGGAGCCTATCATCACTATTGATGGAAATGGTGGTGTTCAAGGCACGCTAGGTTGCAATAGCATGCATTCTACTGTCAAGGTTGATTTTGACGGTAAGGGTACCATAAAATTTGAAGGTATTGGATCCACGAAGAAGCTATGTCGGAACATGGAGGTAGAGAATGCTACGCTACAAGCATTAGAAAAAGTGCGTAAGTACACTCTTGCCACTAAGTCGGCGGAAGATGCTTCTGGGGGCAAGGACGTAGTTTTGCAGATGAAAGACGACAAAGGCAAGATATTGATAGAAGCAGTGAAGTTGGGTGACAACACATCAGTAGACGCCATGATGCTTCTCAGAGGAGAGTGGGTGATATATTCAGTAGGTCAAGATACCCTAGTTACAGACGTCACACTTCCTTTTATTGTAGATCCAGCTTCAGAATCAGTGAACGGACATACTGGTCGCAATTCATTTGGCGGTACAATGCTTCTGAAGGGAGCTCATGGCGTTTCGTTCCCCGTTATTGCCAGCACAGGCGCGCTAGGGGATGACGAGCAAAACGAGCGAGAGAGCCTGTTGATGAAAGCCTTGAACAACACATCGGCATGGAAAGAAGACAGTGCAGGTCGAGTTCATTTTACAGATTCTTTAGGACATACACTATTTGTTATAGAAAGATAGGTAACAAAATCGGCTTTTGGGTAGTATAATAGGGAGTAATAAGGTACTTGTATGAATAATTGGATTAAGTTCATAGGTTGCATTTTACTTCCTTTTGCTATCGCATCGTGCGTTCAAGAGAAGAAAGGCGAAGTGAAGACGCCCCCAATGGCGGGTGAGGTGGAATATGAGATATCCTACTCCAAGGACATATTTGACAATTTTTTAGTTGGGCAATTCCTTCCTCGCAAGATTTCTGGAGAATACAACAAAGAAGGCATAAAGCTCAATGCGTCATGTGGCTTTGGTATGCTCAACGTGAATATGGTGTTTACCCCAGCGGACAGCTATGTGGATATTCAGTTGCCAGACGACAGAGTGCTGATACCTGTCCACAGGCTAGTGTTGCAAGACAGCATAGCTGCCTACAACGGCAGGGTTCTTGTGGAGCACAGCGACTCGATGGTAAATGTGATGGGTTACGAATCCAAATCGATGGTAGTAACAGTTGATTATGACAAGACAGCCAGCAACTTACCAGCGCACCCTGGAAACATAGAGATATTCTATGTGCCACTAGAAGGTGTGGACTACACCATAGCAGGTTTGCCACAGTTTACGGTTCCGGGAATTATAACAGCGATGAAGATGCACAATGACGATGACAAGAGCGTCATGCTGATGATCAGCAAGTTAAAAGAGAAGAAGAGTACAAATATAGACTTTGACCGTCCAAGAGGAGTTAAAGAGATAACAGTCAAAGAACTGATAGACATGAAATCTATGGTAGAGGTTAATCAGTAGAGATTCGGCATAGATTTGAATAAAAAATAAGACTATCGTTTCCCCTGTAGAAAGAGGAAACGATAGTTTTTTATATGGCTATTGGAAATTCATAAATTATTTGTAAAATTCGGTCGATTACGGTTTATTTTATTGGAAAAGTTTCTCTATATTTGCACACAATGGTTATAACATAAAAGAATCATGATTAAGAAAATTCTCCTTTTGGGTTCAGGTGAGCTTGGCAAAGAGTTTGTCATTGCGGCGAAGAGATTAGGACAATATGTCGTTGCTGTAGACAACTACAAGGGAGCGCCTGCACACCAGGTTGCCGATGAGTATGAAGTTATTGACATGCTCAACGGTGAGCAACTCGATGCTATTGTGGCTAAGCATAAGCCAGATGTGATTGTGCCAGAGATTGAGGCTATTCGTACAGAGCGTTTTTACGAGTACGAGAAGCAAGGGTATCAGGTAGTTCCATCGGCTAAGGCTGCTAATTATACGATGAACCGACGAGCAATACGAGATCTTGCTGCGAAAGAGTTAGGATTGCGTACGGCGAAGTATCGTTATGCCTCTTCATTGGAAGAGATGCGAGAAGCAATCAAGGAGATAGGGATACCATGTGTTGTTAAGCCATTGATGTCTTCATCAGGTAAGGGACAGTCGTATGTAAAGAAAGCAGAAGATGTAGATGCTGCATGGGCTGCTGCGGCTAAAGGTCGTGGAGATTCGACAGAAGTTATCGTGGAGGCATTCGTTCCATTCAAGAGTGAGATTACTCTTTTGACAGTCACGCAGAAGAATGGTCCTACGCTTTTCTGCAAGCCTATTTCGCATCATCAAGAGCGAGGAGATTATCAGGAAAGCTGGCAGCCAGCTGCTATTTCTGATGAGTTTGTAAAGCAAGCGCAAGAGATGGCAGACAAGGTGACCAAGGCACTTGGAGGTGCGGGAATCTTTGGCGTAGAGTTCTTCATTTGTGAGGATGGGGTAGTATTCTCGGAGCTTTCACCTAGACCACATGATACGGGTATGGTAACACTTGGAGGCACGCAGAACCTCAATGAGTTTGAGCTTCATGCACGTGCTGTGCTTGGGTTGCCTATTTCCTCTATAGAGTTTATCCGTCCAGGAGCCAGTGCTGTAGTATTGGCCAAGGAGGCATTCATGGGACCAGATTATACAGGTGTTGAGAATGTGCTATGTGAGCCAAACTGTGACGTAAGGATATTCGGCAAGCAAGAGGCTAGGGTAAACCGAAGAATGTGTGTTGTGGTAGCTTGGGACAAAGAGGGTACAGATCCAGCAGTCATCAAGGAGAGAGCGCGTATGCTAGCAGACCGCATCACAGTAGTTAAGAAAGGATAATCAATAAAATACTCTTTACTATGGAAGAGAACAAGATTAATGAACTCGGCGTGTACAATGCCACGGCACAAGAGGCAGCGAATGCTGCTGAGGCTACACAGAAAGTAGTAGTTGAGTTGCCAGTTATAGACAACATGTCGAAAGAAGAGCTTCTAGAGGCTCTCAAGACAGTAAAATCAGAGCAAACAATTGGTACAGCTGCCAAGTTTGCGAAGTCTATCAAGGCTAAACTTCAGGAGATCAACAAAGAACTCGAGGAAGAGCAAAAGGCAATGTTTCTCAGCGAAGGTGGAAACGAAGAAGATTTCACTTTTGATGAGGGAGATACAGAGCGTGAAATCAACGCTTTGGCGAATGAGATAAATCAAGCAAGCAAGGAGGCATACGCTGCGGCAGCCAAAGAGCGAGAGCAGAATCTTCTTGTAAAACAGAATATATTGGAGCAGTTCTCACGTCTAGTTGAGTCGGGCGAGGCTGTTCACAAGTTTGCTGAGTGTCGAGACTGGCAGAAGCAATGGAAAGAGACAGGTTCGGTGCCACAAGAGAATGCGCTTGAAATCAATACCCAGTACAAGCGTCTGCTTGACAAGTATTATGAGCAAGTGAAGCTTGATCGAGACATGCGAGAGCTTGACCAGAAGAAAAACCTCAAGGCGAAGGAAGATATTATTGCCCAAGCAGAGGCGTTGCTTTCTGAGCAGAATCATACCAAGGCATTCCATACTATCCAGGATCTCTTTGCTCGCTGGAAAGAGACAGGTCCTGTAGCAAAGGACCAGAATGAGGCAGTCTGGGAGAAATTCTCGGCCATCAAGAAAAAGATTACAGATCAGTTCCATCAGCATGTAGATACGCTCAAGAGCAATGAGCAAGAGAATTATGCTGTAAAGCAGGCGCTCTGTCAAGAACTAGAGGAACTTGTTGCAGGTCCATACGATTCGAACAGGAATTGTGACTTGGCGCTCAATAAGTTACGTGACATTCAAGAGAGATGGCGCAAGGCAGGATTTGCGCCAAAATCAGTAAGCGAAGAGATATTTGCGAAATATCGTCAGCTTTGCGACAGCGTATATCGCAAGCGCAGAGAGTTCTTCAAGGCGCAGGATGCCATTCTTGAAGGCAACTACAAGAAAAAGATAGAGCTCTGCAAGAAAGCAGAAGAGGTACAAGACAGTACAGATTGGAATGCTACAGCAGACGTTCTCAAGGCGCTCCAGAAAGAGTGGAAGACAATCGGATCTGTTCCAAGAAAGCATTCAGACGATATCTGGAAGAGATTCCGTGCTGCCTGTGACAAGTTCTTCGAGAGCAAGGCACAGCACGCCAGTGGTCAGGAGTCGCAATATGCTGAAAATCTGGTGAAGAAGCAGGCTCTCATAGAAGAGTTGAAAGCCGCTGCAATTCCAGAAGACGAGAAAGAGCATTTGAAGCTCATCAAGGAGTATCAGACAAGATGGTCGGAGATAGGATTTGTATCAGCAAAAGAGAAAGATGCTATCAACAAAGAGTTTACAAAGCTTATAGACCAGCACTTCGACAAGCTGCACCTAGATGCAGATGCAAGAGAGTTGAAGACATTCGAGCTCAGACTAGATACCTTGTCACAAGACCCTAAGGCCTTAGATTCATTGTACCGTGAGCGAGAGAAATTGTACAATCAGCTCAAGAAGGCAGAGGCAGACCTTGTTCAAGTTCAGAACAATGCCGGTTTCTTTGCAAATGCTGACAACAAGATTTTGCGAGACATCCAGAAGAATGTTGATAAAGCGCAGAAGACAGTTGACAAGCTCAAGTCGCATATGAAGCTTATTGATACACGTATCAAGGCTTTGAAATAAGATATAATTTGCCCTTAGGTTTTCCTAAGGGCAGATTTCAGCATAGAAGGTTATATTTATACAGCAGGTCATTTATAATTGAAATAACAAAGACTATTGCATGCCTAAGTACAACTGCATAGTTATTGATGATGATGCATTTGCAGCAACGATTCTCAAGAATTATTGCGATAAGTGTACAGAAATAAACTATCTCGGAAAGTTTTCCAATGGAGCGGAAGCGTCTAAGTTTCTGAAAGAAAACCCGGAGGTAGACATTATATTTCTTGACGTTGAGATGCCAGTGATGAACGGTATAGAATTCATGAAGTACGTTCGTCATATTGGTGCTCAGGTCATTGTCTGCTCATCAAAAGCTGAATATGCTGTTGAGACATACGAATATGATGTCTGTGACTATCTATTGAAGCCTGTGCAATATGAGAGATTCTTACGTAGTCTAGAGAAAGTTGCGCTAGAGAGAGATAAGCTCAAAAAGTGGATATCGGTAAGTTCAGGAGAGTACGTCAAGGCATCTGATGAAGTGCCTGACGTGACAGATGTCTGGATAAGAGATACCGTAGGTCGTATGTTCAAGGTGAAGGTAGAGGAGGTTACGTATATTCAGGCGATGGAGAATTATATGGAAATTCACACGTTGACCAAGCATTATACGACCCATATGACGATGAAGTCGCTAATGGATCTTTTTGTGGATCATAAAGACGTATTGCGTATTCATAAATCCTTTGCTGTAAATATAAAGCAAGTTGATTCTATCCAGGATGGCGATGTCGTAATAAACGTATCCAACGATAAAGTAGTGCTTCCTGTGGGTCGTACATATATGAAAGATCTCAGAGAGAAAGTCAGTCGCTTGAAATAACAGGTATTTCTCAGAATCGGCAGATGCGAATAATTGTAATATTATTCATGTTGTTTATTGTCCGTGGGGCGATGGCACAAGAAGTTGAGACACACTATGATGATGTACTGTGGCGAGATTTCAATGCGGGTTTTGTAGTAGACATATATGATGACATACCATCATTTGAGGTTCAGACGCTAGATGAAGATCAGATAGATACGGATATTTTCAGTGGTCAAGTCTTGATATTAGAATTTGTTGCCTCGTGGTGTCCGTACAGTTCAGATCAGATGGAATCGATAAACGATTTGAAAAAGAGGTGGCCAAATGAAGTCAGTGTGCTTACGATAAGTGTAGACGACCTGAAAGATCAGCAAGCATTTATAGAGAGAATCAATAAAGACAATTACTCATTTTATTATGCGTTAGACCCAGAAGAAAGGATATTCAAGCTATTTGCGCAGTCGCATTCGACACTGCCCAGGGTAGTAATTATTAATAAAAAGGGGAAAATAATAGGATTATTTGACGAACATACGCGAAAAACCAAGCGTATAATGAAAAGAATCGTACGTAAATCTGTATGGGGATAGAGACAATCATACTTCTTCTTTTTGCATCGACATGTGCGAGCGTAGTGCAAAGAGTAAGTGGTTTTGGTTTTGGCATATTTGTTATGACGATGTTGCCATATATCATGCCGACTTACCCTGAGGCTACGGCATTGAGTGCGTTGCTGGCAGGTACGTTATCTATAATGGTAGTAGTGCAGTTATGGAGGCATATAAACCTCAAGCATCTGCTTCCAATATTATCTGTATTTTTTGTCACGTCGTGGATTGCCATACAATTTCTGGAGTATATAGACGAGAAGATTATGAAGATTATATTTGGATCTGTGTTAATCATTCTCAGTGTATATTTCTTCATAATAAGTGATAAGGTAAGAGTAAAGCCACTGCTATGGATTCAGGCAGTGTTGGGCTCAGTCAGCGGTTTAATGGGTGGATTTTTCAATATGCAAGGTCCGCCAGCTGTACTATACTTTGTAGCGTCGGAGAAAAACAAAGACAACTATATGGCTGTGACCCAAGCATATTTTCTTGCTGGCAATTTATTTATGACTGTTGTGCGCTACTTCAAAGGCTATCTGACAGAAGCAGTAGGGATGGGATATCTCTATGGATTAGGAGGAGTAGTGATAGGATTCTTTGTAGGAAAGGTAATATTTGACAGGGTATCACACGATCTTTTGAGAAAGTTGATTTATGGCTTTATGGCAGTCAGTGGAGTATATTCGCTGATAGTGGCGCTGACAGAGTGACATAACTATGGCCGTATTGTCATATTATTTCTGCCATTGTGTCATAAAGTATAAAGTGGCACGCCTTTTGAGATACCATATATCAAACAACAATTAGAATAACATTAAAAGAAAGATATTATGGCAAGTGGAAAAATTGGAGTGTCTACCAAAGACCTCTTCCCAATTATCAAGAAATTTCTTTATTCAGATCACGATATATTCCTTCGTGAGATTGTAGCTAATGCTGTAGATGCGTCTCAGAAGTTGAAGGTATTGGCACAGCGCGGAGAGGCAAATGCCAATGTAGAAGAACTAGTAGTTCGCGTATCAGTAAATAAAGATGCAGGAACACTTACCGTATCGGATAACGGTATCGGTATGACAAGAGACGAGGTTGAGAAGTACATCAACCAGATTGCGTTCTCAGGTGCTGAAGAGTTCCTAGAGAAGCACAAAGACGATGCAGCTACAATCATTGGACATTTCGGTCTAGGATTCTACTCATCATTCATGGTAAGTGACAAAGTAGAGTTGCTCACCAAGTCGTACCGTGAAGGTTCTCAAGCAGTACGTTGGAGCTGTACAGGAGACCCTGAGTACACCCTAGAAGACGATACGCGAGCAGAGCGTGGTACAGACGTTATCATGCACGTTACAGAAGAAGAGAAAGAATTCCTTGACGAGCAGAAGATAGAGGCACTGTTGCAGAAATACTGCAAGTTCCTCCCAATAAAGATTGCGTTTGGCAAGAAGAAAGAGTGGAAAGACGGCAAGCAGGTAGAGACATCAGAGGACAATATCATCAACAATACAGAGCCAGCGTGGACAAAGAAGCCAGCAGACCTGAATGATGAAGACTACAAGAAGTTCTACCATGAGCTTTATCCAAATCAGTTTGAGGAGCCATTGTTCAACATTCATTTGAATGTGGACTATCCATTCAACCTCACTGGTATTCTTTACTTCCCAAAGATAAAGAATCAGATTGACGTAAACCGCAATAAGATTCAGTTGTACTGCAATCAGGTATTCGTTACAGATCAGGTAGAAGGCATTGTTCCAGATTTCTTGACATTGCTTCATGGTGTTATTGACTCGCCAGACATTCCATTGAACGTATCGCGTTCATACCTACAGTCGGACGGCAATGTAAAGAAGATTTCCAGCCATATCACCAAGAAGGTATCAGACCGATTGGAAGATATGTTCAAGAAAGAGCGTACTACACTAGAAGAGAAGTGGGATGACCTCAAGATATTCATCCAGTATGGTATGCTTACTGATGAGAAGTTCGCTGAGCGTGCTCAGAAGTTCCTTCTTTTCAAGAACGTTGACGGCAAATACTTCTCGATAGACGAGTACAAAGAGCTTATCAAGGCAAATCAGACAGACAAGAACGACAATCTTGTAGTTCTCTATGCCAATGACAAAGAGGCACAGTTCACAGCTATCCAGAGTGCTCAGAACAAGGGTTACGACGTACTCCTGATGGACGGTCAGCTTGAGACACCACTTATGAATCAGCTTGAGCAGAAGTTGTCAGACTCAAAGATACGCTTCACACGTGTTGATTCAGACGTCATTGACAAGCTTATAGAGAAAGAGAATGCGGCGCAATTGACATTGACGACACGTCAGAAAGGCGATCTTGAAGAGGCAGTACGTTCACAGCTTCCAAAGATGGACAAGATAAACTTCACTGTATCGGTAGAAGCCCTTGGTGCTGATGACATGCCAGTAGTCGTTACACAGAACGAGTGGATGCGCAGAATGAAAGAGATGTCGCAGCTACAAGGCGGAGCGATGTCGTTCTATGGAGAGATGCCAGACTCGATCAATATAGTAGTAAACGGTAATCATGCGCTTACTACGAAGTTGGTTTCAGACATAGAGGCAAAGACAAAGGTTCAGCTAGATCCAGTGTATGCCGACATTGATGCCAAGAGTGCGCGTAAGGGAGAGTTGAATAAGGCGAAGGAAGGCAAGAAAGACGAAGAAGTGCCACAAGCAGAGAAGGACGAGATGGAGACACTGAACAAAGACATTGACGGATTGAATGCCAAGAAGCAAGAAATCCTCAAGTCATTTGCAGGAGAAGAGAAGTTGGTTGGTCAGCTTATAGACCTTGCGCTTCTTTCGAACAATATGCTACGAGGTGAGGCATTGACAAACTTCATCAAGAGAAGCATTGAGATGATGAAATAATTCAAGAGTTTTCAAAATAAATTTTTGCGATTAGGGGGCTTACCTGTGACAGGTAAGCCCCCTTTTTATATCATCAGCTTTCAACTGCACTTTCGTTTTTCTTTTTCTTAAGATACTTGTTTATGAAGTACAGAGAGTTAGAGTTAAGGGTGGGGAATGATAATAAAGAGTTATATTAGACATAGGAAAAAAGTGGTGTGTGTACTAAGCGTGCATTAAGAGAGTGTTAAGAGAGCGTTAAGAGAGCGTTAAGGGAAGAAAATATAGAGAAGAGTTAAGATTTAGGGAGTGGGGTGAGAGATTCGTATGGGGAATAAAAAACGGTCGACACTTGCCGACCGCTATATAGGTTGGGGAAAAACACATTACTATGCTCGACCCCACAGCAAAAGTACAACTAATTTCTAAAAGACGATATAATAGTACAACAAAATGACAGATTAGTACGTAAGAAGAGGAGATATAAACACCCGTTAGATGTCGATAGATATACAAAATATTACTGTAACAGAGGAAGAAAAGGAGATAGTAGGTCAGAATCTGTCTGCTGATGTAGCAAAACTGGCGCTTCAACTGAAGCCGAAGCAGAACGTAAGACCTGATGTTGTATTACGTCAAGTGGATGGCATACAGCATATTAGAGAAAAATGTCCGATGTGGGCGGAGAATGATGCGTTGGTATATCCACGAAAGATTTCATTAGAACAAGCATCTAGTCAGGCTACGGCAGAATACAAGGCCAGTCTTTGTGGAGGAGATACCCTTATAGATCTTACGGGAGGTATGGGTATAGATTTCTCGTTTATGAGCCGCAAGTTCAAGAAGGCGACATACGTAGAGAAAAACGAAGAATTGTGTGCGGTTTCTGCGCATAATTTCAAAGTACTGGGGCTCAGCAATATAGAGACAAAGAATGAGGATGCGGTAGAAATTCTGGACAAATTAGAAGAGCGCGTATCGTGTATAATGATAGATCCAGCCAGAAGAGATGATGTAGGGAGAAAGACGGTAAGGATAGCAGACTGCACGCCAAATCTCATAGAGATACACGATAAGTTGCTGGAAAAGAGCGATATGGTTATAGCGAAGCTGTCGCCGATGCTAGATATTTCGCAAGCGCTATCCGATTTGAAGGGAGTCAGTGAGATGCATATACTCTCCGTCAATGGCGAGTGTAAAGAGCTTCTACTCGTATTCAAGTCAAGCGAGACGATTTTATCGTCTCAAATTCCAATTCATACTGTTAACCTGTTGAAAGATGGGAGCAGAGAAGAATTTGTTTTCACCCCTGCCGAAGAGAAATCAGCGTTCTGCAAGTTCTCGATTACACCAAGGACATATTTGTATGAGCCAAATGCCTCGATATTGAAAGCCGGAGCATTCCGTTCGATATGTATGACCAGTGACGAGCTATTCAAGCTACACGTAAATACGCACATATACACCTCAGACGAGTATTTTGAAGATTTTCCTGGGCGAAAGTTTGAAGTAACCAGTTGGTCGTCGCTTTCCCCTGGAGATTTAGCGATATTACTCAGAAACGTAAAGAAAGCAAATCTATCGGTACGCAATTTCCCTATGACAGTAGAAAAGTTACGTGCAAAGCTGAATATACAAGAGGGAGGAGACATATATCTATTTGCTGTGACATTATCGGATGGCAAGAAAGTGATTCTGCGTTGCAAGAAAAAGTGAGACGAAACCCTAATACCCATTTGTGGGTATATTGGGAGAAGCGCTGTTGTAGTATTTTTGCAAAAAAAAGGTACAAATGAAAGCAGTCAAGATATATGAGGCCCATGATAAAATGATTACCCTCATAAATGACAATTATAATGTATTGCAGTCGCTAAGTGCGTTTGGCATATCACTAGGTTTTGGAGAGAAGACGGTTGAAGAGACCTGTTTTACGAATAGAGTAGACACAACCACGTTTCTGGCAGTAGTAAATATGACCATCAATGGCGAGAAGAACTACGACCTAAAAACGCTTTCGGTAGGTACGCTGCTACATTATCTAGAGGCCTGCCACAGGTATTACCTTGACTACCAGTTGCCATTTGTTCGCAAAGAATTATCAGAATCCATATATATTAATGATAAGTTAGGTAAACTTATTCTGCAGATGTATGATGAATATGCGCAAGAGATAAGAAAGCATATGAACTATGAAGAGAGGATGCTCTTTCCGTATGTCAGAGGTCTGATGAACGGTCAGTCGTCCACCACATACGATATAGACACATTCGTCAAGCATCATGATGAGGCAGAAAAGAGCCTGAAAGAGCTAAAAAGTCTCATTATCAAGTACCTTCCAAGCGATATACACAACAGCAACAAGCTGACATCTACGCTCTTCCTTATTCACAATAATGAAGAATGGCTAGCGAACCATCAAGAAGTAGAAGACAGCATGTTTGTTCCGTTGGTGAAGACTATGGAAGAGAATCTGAAGAACGAGCGCATCAACGAAGCGATATCAGCCTTTGCCAATGCTGATGCAGCAGAAGAGGCAGAAGTTTTGTCGGACAGAGAGAAAGAAGTCATTGTTTCGGTGGTGCAAGGAATGAGCAATAAAGAGATAGGGGAGCATCTATGTATATCGGTGAATACCGTTATTACCCACCGCAAGCATATAGCCAGGAAGCTACAGATACACAGTCCCGCTGGTCTGACGATATATGCGATAGTGAACGGGTTAGTAGAGATAGATTCACTGAAGAAATGATTGTAATTCCTAATTCCTAAGTTTTGAGGTATTATACGATATTTATTTAGTAAATATAAGGAAAGCGAGCATTCTTTTGTGGATGCTCGCTTTTGTTATTGCAGGTAATTATTAAGACAATAATTTATTCGGCAGTTTCTGTTTGGGCATTACCATTATCAGCGTTTTTGTCAAAATTGCCGTGATGGCCATGACCATGCTGACCCTTATGGCCACGGTTGAAAGGGTTATTGCCACCCTTGTGATGTCTGTCGCCATGTCTTTTAGACATATTTTCGAAATGCTTCTTCTCCATATTGAAGAGCTGTTCGACCTGCTCCTCAGAGAGGAATCCGCGGCACTCATTGTAGAACTTCTCCTGAATGTCGAGAACCTGGCGACGGCGTTCGAAACGGCTCTCCATGCTAGGGCCTTCGCCTGGAGTAGGAGGAGTATTCTCCTGGACCTGATCAGCTTCAGGCTTCTGCTTGTCATGATTATGCTTACCATTATGGCCGTGGTTCTCCTTGTCGCCATTCATGTGCTCTTTGCGACCGTCTTTATGACCATCCTTGTGGCCATCCTTATGGGCATCCTTAAAACCCTCTTTAGGACCATTGCCATTTCCGTGGTTGAAACCATCTCTATGACCTCTCTTTGGGCCCATTACAGGAACCAAAGACCAGATTTCCTTCTGGTAAGCGGTAAAAGAAGCGATGAATTTAGCAGTTGTTTCCTCATCCAATTTAAGTTCAGATGCGATGTAGTTAGCCTGAGCTGCTGTAAGTTCCTCGCGAGACATACGCTGGCGCAATGTATCGGGGTGCTGGGCATCAATCTGAGCGTTAGCGCTAAAGCAAGCTACAGCTGCTAGCGCGAAAAAAATAAACTTTTTCATAGGCTTGTGTTGTCTATTGGTGTTAATAAATAATCTTCAAAATCAATATCATCATAGATGTCCAGCAAAAACTGCTGGTCGTCCTCTGATAATTGTGCGAAATACATATCGATATCCTCGATAGTATACTGCTTAGTAATGGTGTGTGTAGAGAACATCCAACTACCAGCGATGAGGAAGGCAATGCAAGCGGCGCTAGCCACTACGGTCCACAAACGGATGGTTGAGACACGTTTCTGGGGTAGGGAGGCGGTATTAGCTGGCTGAGCATTCCTTTTGAGAATATCCTGTTGGAGGCTATTGAGGTAGCCTTCAGGCAAGCGGAAAGGCGTCTGCTTACCGATATTGTCGAATTCTATATCATTATTCATCATATTATTCAGTTATTATAGCCTTTATTTTCTCTTTAGCGATATGATAATTCTGTTTAGCTGAAGCAGGCGAGATATCCAAAGCGAGGGCAATCTCGTCATAATCCAGTTCGTCGTAGTACCTAAGGTTGAAAACAGCCTTCTGGGTTGGAGGGAGAGAGTGAATCGCCTTTTGGAATTTGACGGACACCTCCTCGTCGTAGTTGATATACTCATCCGCCTGAGCAGTGAACCATTCCGAAGGTTCGTTGCCGTTCTGCTCGTGTTTATGCTGCTGTTTTTCCAGATAACGGAGAGCCTCGTTAGTCGATATTCTAAATATCCACGTTTTCAAGGAGCTATCACCACGGAAAGAGCTGGCGGACCTATATATTTTCAAGAACGTTTCCTGTACTACATCCTCGGTATCGTGAAAGTTGACTATCAGACGTCTGATGTTCCAGTACACCTGCTGGGTATACGTATCAACGATCATTTTGAAGCCTTGGTCGAGATTGCTATGCAAGGCATCGATGATCTGGGCATCAGTATATCTATTTAGTTCCTTCATCAACCGTATTTTCCATATTAGACCTGAGAAAGGTAGGAAAGTAAAATGGGAAAGTAAAAAAAAAATTGAATATGACATCAAATAGACAGAAGAAAGACGACAGGAAAAAGAAAAATCCCCCGTCGGAAAGATATTCAGACGGGGGATTACAATGATTTGAGTTATCTAAAAGGCTTACAACTTTGCGAGTTGCTCCTTGATAGCAGCGATTTTAGAAGTAGCATCAGCCTGCTTCTTACGTTCCATCTCTACGACCTGAGCAGGAGCGCCAGAGACGAACTTCTCGTTAGAGAGTTTCTTCTCAACGCCAACGAGGAAGCCCTCGAGGTGCTTGAGTTCAGCCTGAAGCTTAGCTATTTCAGCATCCTTATCGATGAAGCCCTCGAGAGGTACGGTACACTCCTGTGTGCCTACCATGAACGACTGAGCGTTATCAGCCTTAGAAGGTACGATAGAGATACCCTTGAGGTTAGCCATCTTGAGGACAATAGAATCCATAGAAGCGTAGTCGTTCTTGCCTACGATCTGGAGTTCAAGAGCCTCCTTAGGAGGGATATTCTTCTGGTTGCGGATAGTACGTACGCCAGAAACTATGTTCTTAGCGGCATTTACCATCTCTATGAGATTCTTATCAGCAGCTGTTGGTTCTGCGATCCCCACCTCAGCGAACATGATAGACTCGCCATCCTTGCGGTCGCCCATATTCTGCCACAACTCCTCTGTGATGAAAGGCATGAATGGGTGGAGGAGCTTAAGGAGCTGCTCGAAGTAAGCGAGAGTCTGGTTGTAGGTCTTGCTATCGATAGGGCAGCCATAAGCAGGCTTAATCATCTCGAGGTACCAGCTAGAGAACTCATCCCAGAAGAGCTTGTAGATAGCCATGAGAGCTTCAGACAAGCGGTATTTAGAGTAGAGGTCGCGAACCTCGGCAGCAGTCTCACGAAGTTGAGCGCCGAACCAGTCGACAGCAATCTTAGCTGCCTCAGGCTGTTCGAGATCCTTAACCTCGAGGCCCTTAACGAGGCGGTAAGCGTTCCAAATCTTATTATTGAAGTTACGGCCCTGCTCGCAGAGAGACTCATCGAAGAGGATATCGTTACCTGCAGGAGCAGAAAGCATCATACCCATACGAACGCCATCGGCGCCGAAGCGGTCGATGAGATCAAGAGGGTCAGGAGAGTTACCGAGCTGCTTAGACATCTTACGGCCAAGCTTATCGCGAACGATACCAGTGAAGTATACATTCTTGAAAGGCATCTGGCCCTTGTACTGGTAACCAGCCATAATCATACGAGCTACCCAGAAGAAGATGATATCCGGACCAGTTACGAGGTCAGAAGTAGGGTAGTAATAATTAATCTCCTCATTATCTGGGTCATTGATACCATTAAAGAGAGAGATAGGCCACAACCAAGAAGAGAACCAAGTATCGAGGCAATCCTCATCCTGACGGAGATCCTCCTTCTTGATATTTGCGTCTTTCTGCTTAGCGAGCTCGAATGCTTCCTCAAGAGAGTTGGCTACTACATAGCCACCCTGTGGGAGGTAGTAAGCAGGGATACGGTGACCCCACCAAAGCTGACGAGAGATACACCAATCCTTGATGTTCTCCATCCAATACTTATAAGTATTCTTGTACTTAGCAGGGTAGAACTTGATATCATCATTCATTACAGCGTCGAGAGCCGGCTTAGCGAGGTCGGACATCTTGAGGAACCACTGCATAGAAAGTTTTGGCTCGATAGGTACATTAGTACGCTCAGAGAAGCCCACATTGTTGGTATACTCCTCAGTCTTCTCGAGGAGACCAGCATTCTGGAGGTCGATTTCGATCTGCTTACGCACCTCGAAGCGGTCCATACCTACGTACATACCTGCAGCCTCAGAGATAGTACCATTATCATTAAAGATATCGATGCTAGGGAGGTTATACTTCTCGCCGAGCATATAGTCGTTTACGTCGTGAGCTGGAGTTACCTTAAGGCAACCAGTACCGAACTCGATATCCACATATTCATCCTCGATGACAGGGATAGAGCGGCCTACGAGAGGCACGATAACGCGCTTACCCTTGAGGTGAGTATTCTTAGGGTCATTAGGGTTGATACACATAGCGGTATCGCCCATGATAGTCTCAGGACGAGTAGTAGCTACGATAGCATACTTACCCTTCTCGCCCTCGATTTCGTAACGGAGGTAGTAGAGTTTACCATGAGACTCCTTATAGATAACCTCCTCATCAGAGAGAGCTGTGAGAGCCTTAGGGTCCCAGTTGACCATACGAACGCCGCGGTAGATGAGGCCCTTCTCATAGAGGTCACAGAAAACCTTGATAACGCTCTCTGAACGAGTCTCGTCCATTGTGAAAGCAGTACGGTCCCAGTCGCAAGAAGCGCCCAAGCGACGGAGCTGCTTAAGGATAATACCTCCGTGCTCATTAGTCCAGTCCCATACGTGACCTAGGAACTCCTCGCGAGAGAGGTCGGTCTTCTTGATACCCTGACCAGCAAGTTTGTTCACCACCTTAGCCTCTGTAGCGATAGAAGCGTGGTCGGTACCAGGCACCCAAAGAGCGTTTTTACCCTCCTGACGTGCGCGACGGATGAGGATATCCTGGATAGTGTTGTTAAGCATGTGACCCATGTGGAGCACACCTGTAACGTTAGGTGGAGGGATTACGATTGTATAAGGCTTACGAGCATCAGGTTTAGATGCGAAAAGCTTATTGTCGGTCCAATACTTATACCAACGAGCCTCGATTTCGGCTGGTGAGTATTTACTTGCTAATTCCATTTGTATATCGATATATCTTATTATTCTATATTATGCGCGTGCAAAGTTAGTGAAAAAACTATGAACGTGGGTGTTTTTTTATGCTCTCAGATAGATATTTCTGGTCGAGATGAGTATAAATTTCGGTAGTCATAATGCTAGCGTGACCGAGCATCTCCTGTACGGCGCGTACGTTAGCCCCGCCAGCGATAAGGTGGGTAGCGAAAGAATGTCGCAAAGTATGAGGGCTGACCACCATATCAATACCAGCGTCAAGTACAGACTTTTTGATGATATTGAACACAGAAACGCGAGAGAGCGGTTTGCCATCCTTATTGAGGAAAAGGAAGTCAGAAGCCTTAGGGTCGATATTCTGTTCAGCTCGCCAGCCATATACATACTCCTTGATATCACCCAGGACACGTTCGTTGATAGGTACCAGGCGTTCCTTACGACCCTTACCGAATACGCGGATGTAGCTATTTTCGAAAGAGATATTAGAAATAAGGAGGTCGGTAAGTTCAGATACGCGCAATCCGCAGCTATAGAGCGTTCCGATGATAGCCCTATTGCGGTAGCCATCGCGTTGAGAAAGGTCGATATTACCGAGGATAGATTCTATCTGTTCCAAACTGAGGACAGCAGGGAGTTTACGTCCCAGTTTCGGCGATTCGAGGAGAGACGTAGGGTCCTCATCGATACGTTCATCCAGTAACATACACTTAAAGAACTGCTTGATACCGCTGATTACACGAGCCTGAGTTCGAGAAGAGATACCATTTTCGGTGAGCCACTCTATCATTCCACGCAAGTGCTTAAGCTTGACATGAGACAGAGGCAGTTCTATCTGTTGAGATTCGAGGTATTCAATAAGTTTATGGATGTCGGAAGTATATGCATTGATGGAGTTTACCGATAGACCTCGTTGCAGTCTGAGGTACTCCTGATAGAATTCTATATCGTCTTGCCACATTGTTGTCAGAAATATTCCTATGTCGATGCAAATATACTGCTAATTTCTGATTTATCGGTTTCTGGGGGCACGCAGATTCTGGGGATTTAAGGGATTTTTGAGCTTGTTGACGAAGGGAAGTTGGGCTAGGTAGGGTAGATGGGCTAGGAGGGGTAGAAGGGCTAGATGGGGTAGAAGGGCTAGGTGGGGTAGAAGGGCTAGGTGGGGTAGATGAGCTAGGTGGGGTAGAGGGACTAGATGGGGTAGTTGGGCTAGTGGGGTAGTTGGGCTAGGTAGGACAAAAAGAGGGCGTGTCTAATTTGACACGCCCTCTTATAAAGTATTAGATTACTTCTGCATATTATTTCTGCTGTTGAGGAGCTGGGGTAGAAGAGGTGGGCTTAGCGATAGATTCGCGCATTGAGGTATCAGCCTGGAGGTTCTGGTAGCGGGCATAGTCCATGATACCCAGATTGCCAGAACGGAAAGCCTCAGCCATAGCGCGAGGCACTTCAGCCTCAGCCTCGATAACCTTAGCGCGAGCCTCCTGAGCCTTAGCCTTCATCTCCTGTTCGAGAGCTACGGCCATAGCGCGGCGTTCCTCGGCCTTAGCCTGAGCGATATTCTTATCGGCATTAGCCTGATCCATTTGGAGGACGGCACCGATATTCTTACCTATGTCGATATCCGCGATATCGATAGACAAGATTTCGAAAGCGGTACCTGCGTCGAGGCCCTTTTCCAGAACGACACGCGAGATACTGTCAGGGTTCTCGAGCACCGTCTTATGAGAATCAGAAGAGCCGATACTAGATACGATGCCCTCACCTACGCGAGCCAATACAGTCTCTTCGCCAGCACCGCCGACCAGTTGCTTGATATTAGCGCGAACGGTCACGCGAGCCTTAGCGATAAGCTGGATACCATCCTTAGCGACAGCAGTTACAGGAGGAGTATCGATAACCTTAGGGTTAACAGACATCTGCACAGCCTGGAATACGTCACGACCGGCGAGGTCGATAGCTGTAGCCATCTGGAAGCTAAGGTTGATATTAGCCTTGTTAGCAGAAACGAGGGCGTGAACTACGTTCTTGACGTGACCGCCAGCGAGGTAGTGCGCCTCGAGTTCATCGCGGCGAATCTTTTCGAGGCCGGCCTTATGAGCCTCGATCATAGCCTGAACGATAATTGAAGGTGGAACCTTACGTATTCGCATCAAGACGAGTTGTACGAGTGAGATGTGGACACCCGAAACTATGGCCGAGAACCAGAGGACGATAGGCACATAGTAGAGTAGTATGCACAATGCTACGACTGCGCCTACTATTAAAAAGATCAATGTTGTTGGATCCATATTCTTAAATGAGTATGTTTTTCTGTTAACTCAAAGATAAGGATAAAAAATAAAAGTGCAACGGTTGGGTCGCACTTTTATTCTATGAAGTAGCATTCTAGTATAAGTCTAGTACAAGAGAAGTCCCTTGTTGCTCGCAATTTTTTTATTTTTCCAGTTGATAAAGAGGTCCGCTTATAATAGATCATTCAGCCAGACAATCGTCGAGGTCGGCGATAATCTTCTCCTTATCCATTTTCTGACCGATGAAGACAAGTTTCTGCATACGGTCGCCATAGACATCGTCCCAATCCTTCAATATTTCAGGATTCTGTGCTACGAGTTCCTTAAACTCATCCTCTGGGGCGGTACAGAACCACAAGCCAGCCTCGGTGAGTTTTTTCTGGAGACCAGCCTGCTCGAAGATATAAGACATATCCTTATTCTGCTTGAAATAGCAGATACCCTTAGCGCGGATGATATTCTTGCTCCATTTGCGGGCAATCATCTGGTCGAACTTATCGAGGTCGAAAGCCTGGCGGCGGTAGTATACGAAAGTAGAGATACCATACTCCTCGGTGTGGCCATGTTCGTCATCGTGGTGGTGATGGTGATGATGGCATCCGCAATGCTCGTCGCATACGTGATCAGGGTCATCATGGTGGTGATGGTGATGTTCATGGTCGTGCTCATCGTCGTCATCGTCATCATGGTCATGATGGTGATGATCGTGATGATGGCGAGCCTCATGCTCCTCCTCCTCTGTAGAAGGGCGGTCCAGCTCCTGGATCCAAGCGGCAGAAGTAGCTACGGACTCGAAATCGAAGAGATTAGTATTTATAAGCTCCTCGATATTGACATTACAGTAATCAGTCTCGATAATCTTAGCCTTAGGCTGCAAGGCGACAATAATCTGCTTGATATGCTCAAGCTGAGAAGGAGTAACCTCCGATACCTTATTAAGAATGATGATGTTACAGAATTCGATCTGTTGGATAACCAAGTTTTCGAGATCCTCCTCATCGAGATCCTTCTTAGTAAGGTCGTTACCACCAGCGAACTCCGTTTCCAGGCGGAAAGCGTCCACTACGGTAGTGATACAATCCACTACAGGCAAGCCGTGCTTAGCATATTGAGGAGCCAGGGTAGGGATATTGCAGATAGTCTGAGCGATAGGAGCAGGTTCGCAGATACCCGAAGCCTCGATGAGGATATAGTCGAATTTCTTCATCTGCATTATCTCGTCGAGCTGCTGTACGAGGTCCATTTTGAGGGTGCAGCAGATACATCCATTCTGGAGGGCGACGAGGCTCTCGTCCTTTTTGCCCACGATGCCACCTTTCTGGATAAGTTCGGCATCTATATTAACCTCGCCGATATCATTTACGATTACGGCGAAACGTATACCTTTATTATTGGTAAGAACGTGATTGATGAGAGTAGTCTTTCCTGAGCCTAGGTAACCTGTCAGGAGGAGCACTGGAACAGAATTATTATTCATATTCATATATTACTTTGAACGTTCTAAAATTTATTACTGCAAAGGTATTAATATTTGCGAAATATATTTGGTCAATTCGTTTACGATATCTATTTTTGCACTGAAAAAAGGAGGCTAAGGGTATTAGCCGATTGAACGAACATTATAGCGAAATAAACAATTTAATAATATAAACAGGTAAATAGTCGACCTCAAAACTATTTAAACTTTTACAAAATCATGGATACACAATCTTTCGACAACGAAGAGTCAAAGCAGTATCGTGGTCAAGAGGAGAATAGCTCCAACTATGGTGAGCGCCGAGAAGGCGAGGGCTCATACCAGGCAAGACCAAGATACGATCGTTACCAAGATTCAGACGAATCTCAGCGTTCATTCCGTCCTCGTTACAACAATTACGAGCAAGGCAGCGGTTCACAGCCACAGCGTGCATTCCGTCCTCGTATCAACAGATCAGTTGATTCAGACCAGCCACAACGTGCATTCCGTCCTCGTTACAACAGCAGCAGCAATTACGATGAGAATGGTTCACAGCCACAGCGTGCGTTCCGTCCACGTTACAACGGCAGCAGTTATGACGAGAACAGCAGCGAATCGCAGCCACAGCGTGCATTCCGTCCAAGAGTAAATCAAGATGCGGATCAGCCACAGCGAGCATTCCGTCCACGTTACAACAGCGAAGACAACGGAGGCAGCTACAATTCGCGTCCTTCATATAACAATAACCGTGGTGGCTACAGCAACAATCGTCAGGGAGGCTACAATAACGGTGGCTACAACAATGGCGGTTATGGTCGTCAGCAGGGAGGCTATAACAACGGTTATAACAATGGTGGTCAGCAGCGTGCGTTCCGTCCTAGATACAATCAGGAGGGCAGCAATGACCAGTACAATTCATTTGAGGGCTACAACGGCAACTCAGAAGAGGGAGGTCAGCAGGGAGGTTTCAACAACCGTCCAGCATTCCGTCCACGCACAAACAATGGTGGTGGATATGGCAGACCAAACAACAACCGAGGCGGCAATCGCAAGCCAATGGGTCGTGGTCCACAAAAGCCAATGAAGAAGAAGGCCGCTCCAAAGCCAAAGAGAGACAAGAGCATAATCAAGAATGATTTCTTCGAGCAGGAGATAGATGAGACAATGATCAACAACATGCCAGTTGAGGAAGTTGAGATCGACACAACATCTATTCCACATACACTTGAGACACTTCGTCTTAACCGTTTCATTGCCATGAGTGGTGTATGCAGCCGTCGTGAGGCTGATGAGCTTATCAAGGCAGGTAAGGTTACAGTAAACGGTCAGGTCATCACAGAGATGGGTGTACAGGTAAAGAAGACAGACCATATTGAGTATGACGGTCGTGAGCTTACAGCAGAGCGCAAGGTATATGTACTTTTGAACAAGCCAAAAGATTGTGTTACTACGACTGACGATCCAGAGGAGCGCAGAACAGTAATGGATCTTGTCAAGGATGCTTGTGAGGAGCGCATTTATCCAGTAGGTCGTCTTGACCGCAATACAACAGGTGTTCTTCTTATGACGAACGACGGTGAGCTTACAGAGCATTTGATTCACCCACGTTATGGCATCAGAAAGATTTACCATGCATTCCTTGACAGACCAGTAGCAGAGGAAGATATGGCAGCAATGATGAAGGGCTTCACACTTGAGGATGGTTTCATTATGGCAGATGACGTTCGTTATGTTGATGGTTCAGACCGCACACAAGTTGGTATTCAGCTTCACTCAGGTAAGAACCGCATTGTACGTCGTATGTTTGAGTACTTCGGCTATGATGTAGTTAAGCTTGACCGTGTATACTTTGCAGGTCTTACAAAGCTTAAGTTGCCACGTGGTCGTTGGAGATTCCTCACAGAGGTTGAGCTCAACAAGCTTCGCGCTGGTTTCTTGAAGTAAGAAAGAATCAATAGGATAATCCAGGAGGGATAAGTTTCAGGACTTATTCCTCCTTTTTTATATATAGGTATATGCTAGTGTTGTCTTGAGGAGGCAGAGGTCAATTATAGGTATGAGAGTGAGTAATTGACTTTTTTGATTAACTTTGGGTAATCCTATTTACTAGAGTAGGCAGTTTTCGAGTTGAATTAACTATTTATTGGCGGTTGAGATATGAACTTAGGAGATTTTTTCACAGGGTTGCGGTATTTTACCTCTTCAATAGGCTATATGCGTCGTAATGGCATGACGAGTGTATATCTGTGGATGCTTGGGGTAGCGGTATTATTTTCCGTGTTGTATGGATATGGCATATCCCAAGCCATGGAGTATGTCGGAGGAGAATTAGACACCCTGTTTGAGAATTTTGCTTTCCCATCGTGGATGTCTACGATATTACGTTGGTTAGCTGGCGGATTGCTATTTGTGGCAAGTTTTCTATTGTTCCATTTAATCAACGGTACGATAGTATTGATATTGTCAAGTCCCGTTTTCAGCAATGTAGCCAAGAAAGCGTATGAGATAGAGATGGGAGAAAAGCCCAAAGAGTTGCCATTGGTTGATTCCATTGGTAGGGGAGTGCTATTTGCCCTGAGAAATTTCGGCATTCAGCTATTGATTTGGATAGTGGTCTATATTGTCGGTTTTTTTGTGACATTTTTATCGCCATTAGTTCCTGTGATTATTGTTGCAGTAAATGCGTATTATTATGCTGTTTCCATGGCAGACTACACTATGGAGCTGAAAGGGATGAGTGTCGGGCAGAGTGTCCGTTACGGGTCGCAGAATAAATTCATGCTATGCGGTATTGGGTTGCCCTTTGCTGTGATACTACTTGTGCCATTTGTAGGGTCGTATCTAGCCATATTGCTAGCGCCGGTAATGGAGATAGCGGCGCTAAGGAGTGTGCTGAATAATTCCTAATTCCTAATTAGTAATTCCTAATTCTTCGTGGGGGTGAGGTTAATTACTCTTACGGGGTAGGCGTATAGGTGCTTTAAGGGTACGCTTTTAGGAGAAGAGTAATTGAGGATATCCCCTCCGTCGGAAGTTTACAGCCGCTCCCTATGGGTCGCTTTCGTAAACCACCGACTACGAGGATATTCTCAATTACTCTTACGGGGTAGGTGTTGAGGTGCTTTAAGAGTCCTTTGTAGTCCCTTTGTAGTATAAGGGAAGTGCCTTGTTGCTCGCAATTTTTTTTAATGGTGAGGGTAAAAAAAGAGGCTGTGTCGTTATAATGACACAGCCTCTTTTATAAGGGTTGTAACTGAAAAAGATCAGTTTACTTGATGCGGAATTCAACGCTACGGTTACCCTCGTCGCCGCCAGCGATTTGCTGAGAAGCTCCAACGCCTCTAGCCTCGAGCTGAGAAGCAGGGATACCCTTCTTGATGAGAGCGTTTACTACTGCCTGAGCACGTTTTTCAGAGAGGATCTGATTATACTCAGCTGGACCCTCTGGAGAAGCGTGACCGATAACCTCGAGAGTGCTATTAGGGTTAGCCTTAAGGAACTCAGCTATAGTATTGATTGTGTCGTCAGAATCGGCAGTAAGATCTGCGCTAGACTTCTTGTATTTGATGATACCGCCTTCGATAGCCTTCTTGAGGGCTGCAGTTTTCTCTGCTGCCTCCTTAGCCTTACGGTCGGCCTCTTCCTGAGCCTTCTGAGCTGCGAGTTCCTCGGCAGAGAGCGCGTTTTGGCTAGCGCTATTATCAGCGACCTGCTCAGTAGCTTTTTGAACAGGATCTACCTTATCGCAACCGCAATCCTTAGAGCAGAATTTGCAGAGGAGGAAAGCGAGGAGGAGGAGGATAGCGAGGAGGATAAGCGACTTAAGCCAAGACTTGAAAGAGCAATCTTCGCATTTCTTCTTGGTTTTAGCGGCTGGTTTTTCGATGAGCCACTCGAGAGTGTAACCGCCACGTTCGAAAGAGTCGGTCATTTCGAGGTCGCAGACGATGCCGTATTGCTTAGCGTGCTCAACAGCTTTGTCGTAATCCTCTTTTACCCATTTTTCGAGCATAGCCAAAACTGTGCCGTCTGGGAGGACAACCTGCTCGTCCTGGTGTTCGAAATAATCCTTTTCCTTGCCCTCTTTTACGACCTGAGCAGGGTCGGCGAACAATGAATCCTTCTTGCTACTGTGTAGTGTTGCAGGAAACGCCTCATTAAGTTTTTCGAGGGTAGTGTCAGGGTTCATCTCGAGATATGCGTTCACCATACCAAGGACTGTTCGGCTCTGAGCTCTACCATGAACTTTTACTTTTGCGTCCATAATTCTGATGTTAAAGGTTATTATGCTATTTGTTACGAAGAATAACGAAAAGAGTTTCAGTTTTTTAAGAAGCGAGTCGGCGTGTGAAAAGAACTTGATATATGTTGAATTAGTTGTTGTGATTTTTAACAAAACGTATATTGTTGAGTAGTGATTAATATATTTGGAAAGAAATCTGTTCAATATTACTATGTTGATATTATATTTGTTATATTTGCACCCGAAAAAGAGATGTAGAAGTGATTTTATACGAATATATTAATTATTATCCCTATATAAGAGGCTAAGAAACAGACTATTGATACCTCTAATCATCTTTGTATAAATTATTTGTGAAGACATCCCGGTTCCTTTCTTATTTATATTAATGCGTGTGTGGAGGAATCGGGATGCCATTGTTTTTCATAGAAGTCGCGAAGATAGAGTTCGTAAGGGGGTTGTATCTTTGGAAATAAATCAAGCGAAACCAGAGTTATTAACTAAATCTATATGGCAAGAGTAGAAATCAGACACAAATGCATTACGGTTGCCCGAGAGGCGGCTAGGAGAGAATCGAGGGCAAGAGAGACGGGGAGGAGTGTGTTTATAAAGCGCTACTATGGGAGATTCAAGTTACTGGCAGTGGAAGTCAGTGCGAAACAGCGGAGTTGCAGAGACCTATTTGCAGAGGCGCAGAAGATGGCCTCCAGCGACTTAAGCAAATGGAACAGGAGGCGGCATTGGGAGAGGCTGGCGAAGAGACATAAAGTAAAAGGGGCGCACAGGATGGCTGTTTCGGGGTATTATAGACTTCTGAAAGACAATGAAGGCAGGCTTGGTGAAGCGATGACAGAAAGAGAGGAGAGAGTGTTGAAGCTAGGTTCTGAGGAGAGAGGAAAAGAGATGAAGGCGCTGAGTATCAGGACGAGAGAAAGCAGAGAGCGGGCATTCTTATATAAGAAATTCGGCGATATAGGAGAAAAATATGAAAAAGCGATGCGACTAGCCAGCTAGGGTATAAGCAACACGCAAATAATGCGTGTTCCACTTTCAGCAGAACTAGAGGACTCTGTGGTTGTCGCAAAATTTTCGACAGCCACTATGCAAGGAGCAATTGATGGTAAGACACAGCAACATGAAGTCAATTATACTGCAACGGAGTATAGCTACAATGCCAACGGCAAAATGACATCAGATTTAAACAAAGGAATAACGAATATCCAAGATGCCGATTTTCCATACAAATCATCATCATTAGATACTTTAACACCCTAATTCTTGCTATGTTGATATAAAGTTTTTACCTTCACAAGTTCAAATGAATTAGAATTCAGACTAACTGATGATAAATGCTCATTAACAGAAATGTATAGTCCAGATACAATTCCTCATATTCTTAAGTATATGGGAGGAAAGAGGGATATTTTGAATGACATAAACTCCGCAATTGAAGATATGCAAATAACGGCGAACACTTTCTGCGATCTGTTTGCTGGTACAGCAATTGTGGCATTTGCTTTTTCTGATAAGTATCACATTATAAGCAATGACATACAACAGTACTCGTCGATTTTTGCGGAGACATATTTGACCGATTACTCTACATACAACAATGTCGCGACTTTGATAGATGAAATATGCAAAGAGGCAATAGAGATTGTGGAAGAAGTGGATCAAAGATATCCCCAATATATATTTGAATACAAAGAAGAGATTTCTTTTGCTGAAATGGAAAGATTGGAAAACTACCAAATGGCGTTGATACAAGAGGAGTTTGATGATGGATTCTCTTTCTTCAAGAAATCATATTCGGGAACATATTGGTCATACGAGCAGTGCAAATGGATAGACGCTATTCGCTGCGTTGCTGAGCAAAAATCAGATACAAATTTATACCCTGTCATAATCTCTGCATTGATATATGCAATGTCATATAGTACTCAAAGTACGGGACATTTTGCTCAGTATCGAACGCTAACACCCAAAAACTACAAGAGCATATTGATGTACAGACTAAAGAGTGTACCAGATTTGTTTCGGAAGAAATTAAATGAACTGCTCAATAAAATTCCACCATGCGAGCATGAACATAGGACATGCACTTTGGATTATATTGATTGCATAGAAACATTACCAGAAGGAACTTTGGTTTATGCAGACCCTCCATACTCTGCGGTTCACTATTCAAGATTCTATCATGCTTTAGAAACGTTAGTTAAGTATGATAATCCTAAGGTAGCATACAAAGGTCGGTATAGAGAAGATAGATACCAATCTCCTTTTGATCAAAATAGGAATGTGCATTCTGCATTCCATAGACTTTTTAAGTCTATAGACGAAAAGAAATGCCACTTGCTACTGAGTTATAGCGACAACGCCATGTTATCACAAGAACAGGTATTGGCTATTGCTAATCAGTGTCTGGGTGATAGATACATTATAAACGTTCGTAGTCGCGACTATACCCACATGAAGATGGGAAGAAATGATGATTATAAGCTGGATGTTCATGAATTGTTAATTTCGTTTAAAAGAAAATCATTATGAATACAATATTTAATTTCTCTAAGGTCAAAATGTCTTGGACCAAATTTGATGTTGTCCATTTGGTTGATCTTGTAAGTAGTTACGAGATTTTCAAAATGTATTATACAAAAAAAGCAAAGATAGATGAACCTATCCTTAGATGCTTTGTTGGCGTGAATGCATTGTCTGACCCAATACCTGAATTTTGGGATGTTGTATTTACCCTTGCTGACCATGAACGGAAGCAATTCGCGTTCTTTTGGGCATTGTTTTCCAGTTATGAAGTGGCTTCTTCATTTGCCAACAAATATATAGAGGGACCACTAAGAGGACACTTTGAGGTTGAAAAAAACAAGGTGTCCACTAATCTCCGAAGTCTGTTAGTAGAGTGCTCTGTCGCATCTCCAAGTGCGCGTCGTCAAACTTCGTTTGATTTTGACGGATCGTCTCTTCTTTATTCTGCAGAAGCTGGTCGTGCTTTCAAAATGGCCCTCAATGCTTATTTGAAACGAAATTCGACACAATACGATCCTTCTGAATTTAATAAAATTTGTGAGATGAATGAATTCCATAAAGTCTTAGGACTGGAATTTAGAGATTTCGCAGATTGGCTTGAAGGCAAACAAAAAGAAGGAACGAGTATTCGTACCATGGATTTTGATTCCTTCCTTTGTTATAATACACCATGTCATTTTGATTTTGGCGAATCAAAAGAGATATATTTTGTTGGTGAAAATGGAGATGGCAAAACTGTTCTTCTCATGGCGTTGTTCATGACCTTCATGGGATATGTAACAAAGAATGACGTCTCAAAGAAGGATGCATTTTCTTCCATTATTGATATCGAAACAAAGATGGGAAAGACACAATTGGTGGGTTGCGACAATTATAACAGAGAGTACAATTTGCAATCAGCTCCCAAATTTAAGAATTTCTTCGCGTACGGTACCCATAGAGGAAGGTATTCGGTAGAAACAGATAAAAACACATATGAGCGCTATGGATTTATGACTTTGTTTGACAATGATATGACACTCCATGATCCTACAGATTGGTTGAAAAATAAGATACTCAGTCCATCTAATCATCCTGAACTGTCAATCGAAAACCTAAAGAAAGTTATTACTGAACTTTTAGAGAAGAAGGTAGAGATTGTAAATGAAGGTTCTGAAGTGTATTTTAAGGAGAAAGGCTATAAATTGACAATGAAGGAATTGTCAGAAGGTTATCGTAGTACTATTATATTTGTCTGCGATCTCTTGACAAAATTGAGTGACCGATGTAGTGATAGAGAAAACGTCTTTGAACAACCTGGCGTTGTAATGATAGATGAGATTTGTCAGCATCTGCATCCACGTTGGCAAAGGACAATAGTTAAGAAACTTCGCTCTTTATTTCCTAACATTCAGTTTGTTATGACTACGCATAGTCCTGTTGTCGTGTTGGGAGCAAGTGGAGATGCAATTTTCTATAGAGTAATACGAGAAAATGGTAATACTTCGGTAAGTGAACCATACTATCGTTCTGATATGAATGATTGGATGTTGAATACTCTTATCACTTCATCTCTTTTTGGGCTGGATTCTGCGGCTATGGATGGAGCAAATCCAATAGGCATAGACACAAACAGCAGTTACGTTTTATCCCGTATTATGAAGTGTGTTGACGCGAAATTGGCAGCACAGAAGCAGAATGGTCGTGTATTTTTCACTGACGAAGAGTTGGATGCTATAATTAATCCGATATTAGAAAGCGAACAGATATGATAAAAATACAAAAAGATTTAACAGCTATACCTTCGTCTCTTAAGGCTGATGCCGTGTCTATAGCAAAACGTCCTGCCAAGACAACTCACGAGCGTAGAATGCAAGTTATAAATGACAATGCATATCCTCCAGCGAGTCAATCGAGAAACTATGATGAACGATACAAGACTGATGATATTAAAGCTGCGTTGAATAATATTTATCATGGTAAGTGTGCTTTCTGTGAAACAAAGTCAGAGTCAATGCATGTAGAACACTTTAGACCCAAACGCGGTGGTTATTATTGGTTAGCATACAGTTGGGATAATCTTCTGTTGAGTTGTCCGACTTGCAATACAAATAAAAGTGATGTGTTTCCTCTAGCAAAAGGCAGAACGAAAGTTAGTTTTGTCAATAATGGCCATAATATTCTTAATATTAATACCTTGTCTGCAGGATATGATCAAAGTGAATTGCCGTTGCTGGTAAATCCTGAAACTACAACAATAGCGGAACTCGGGACGCTGGTATTTACAAAGGATGGAAACGTCTCATCGAACAATCCACGTATGTCAAAGACAATAACACAATGCAAGTTACACAGGGATGCACTATGCCAAAGACGCAAGCGTATTTGGGACGATTTCTGTCGAGAAATAAAATGCTTGGCATTATGTCATGGGCAGAATAAGGTGGCATTTGCGGACTCTATCAAAGGGATTATTATGTCTTTTAAGCAGAAAGCAGGCGATATGGATTCTGAGTTTTTGGCTTTTAGAAAATATGTTCTAACGTCTGGTTGGATTCAAGATGAAATTAAGAAAATTTGACAATATTTATAAGGAACTGTGTAGTGTCTTACCACGCTAGATTTGCTTTTATGAATCTGATTATATATGCTATGTGCCAACGGCAATATGATATCGGATTTGAATAAGGCAAATACATTTTCTAAATTTGCCTAGTAAGGTGTTGCTTTTACGGGGCGGACTATAGTAGTTACATCAAACCCGTAATGAAACAGGAAAAATAACGTATATGAGTATATTTTTTTACATTTTTTTGTTGTTGTGAATAAAAATTATTTCATTTGCATCATGATATGATAAAAATAACTAGTGTCTAGCAGCCTGGAAAACTCTAATGACACTAGCTATTATGTAGTTTAACTTTTTAAAGTCAACGTATGAGTTCTACAAGAAAACACGTCTAAAAGTTACACGTCAGTCCCAAATACTGGCTATGATTCTATGTAATACTGTATATCCTATGCAGGATGTACAATTAACGCGATGTAACTATTTTTTTGATAGTTAATAAATTCTGCGTTGTACTCTCCATAAACATTCAAGTGACAATGAATTATCAGACAATTAAACAAACGCAAATAGCCCTAAAATCAGCTATGAGAAGAGTTTTTGTATCATTAGGTATTTTGATACTTGTATTGCAGCAAGTTGCATCGCAAAGCCTGGGCAGCAACATAACATCTACGATATATACACAAGCAGGAGAAAAAGCCTGTCTCAAGTCTATTGTCTATGACAATGGATTAGGAGATATAGTACAAGAGGTGTCTGTCGGCGTGACACCTGCGAAGCAGAATCTTGTATTGCAGCATGACTATGACAGTAATCGAAGAGAGATAAGGACGTGGCTGCCAATAGAAGTGTCGGACACGAAGAGCACAAACGTCGCTTCACTGGCAAAGTTGCAGTATTCTGATGATTACGCATATACAGAGAACTCATACGATAAAATCTACCCCAATCAGCTGGCCAGTACAAATGCGCCAGGCAAGAACTGGAACGGGAAGAAAGTGAAAATAACGCAAGGAGGTGTACAAGATATCTCATTGACAGACTATGCCAACAATATAGCCATTTCTTCCAACAACGCACTCCAGTTCAAAAGAATAACAGACGAAGATGGGAATTGGATTGAGGAGAGATTTAATAAGACAGGAAGGCTGATGGCCAAAGTGGATAGTAATGGGAAGACCTTTTTTCTATATGACTACAATGGGAACATTACGTATGTAGTACCTCCATCATTGTCCAGCTATCTAGAAATGAAATGTAGACAGAATAATATATATATATTTTCAGAAACTGATGATTATGTGAAGAAATATGCCTACATATACCACTACGACGGCATGAACCGATGCATATACAAGAAACTGCCAGGAGCGGAGCCCGTATATTATATCTACAATAAGGCTGGAGCTTGCATACTGATGCAGGATGGCAATCTGAGGGCAAGGGGGGAATGGCAGTTCAGTATCCCTGATGCTTTTGGGAGGGTGTGTGTTACAGGTACGTGCAAGAATACGTTCACGTACACGGCATTTCCGCTGCAGTCGACATGCGTTTATGCGACATACGACGGGTCGAGCACCTACAAGGGGTATAAGATAACCGGGCTGACACTGAGTAATGCTGTTCTGACATCAGTTAACTACTATGACAATTACGGCTTCATAGGTAAATATGGGACACCGACAACCATGAACTACGTTGCAGATGCCAGCAGTGACTACAGGAGAGATGCCAGCGCAGGGAAAGGACACCTGACGGGGACAGCCGTTGCTTACATGGATGCGACAGGAATGAAGGGATTTCTGTACAGTGCGGTGTACTATGACGAGCATCACAATGTGGTTCAGACGCGGAGTACGAATATAAGGGGAGGATTGGATGTGGCAAACTGCGCATATACATTCACGGGGAATGTGAAATCGAGCAAGATTGAGCACAAGGCTGGAAGTATCAGTAAGGCAGAGACATACACATACACATACGACCATGCGGATAGGCTCACTAATGTCAAGCACAGCATGACGGGAGGCACGGAGAAGACCATAGCAAGCAATACTTATGACCGATTTGGCAGGATGGTATCAACAGGACACCTTGGCATATCGGCACTGAATACATCATATACGTACGACATACACTCCAACGTAAGGAGCATAAAGACAGGGTCAGCATTCAGTGAGGCACTGCACTACGAGGACTCGTACAAAGCCAATACGCCAAAATGGAACGGAGGAATATCCTCAATCGAGTGGAAGGCAGATGCGACTACCCGAGGGTATAACTACACGTATGACAAGACGGACAGGCTCACAGCTGCGAAATATCTTGAGGGCGGTACAGTGAATGACAAGTACAGTACCACGTATGCATACGATGCCATGGGTAATATCACTTCACTTACGCGAAGGGGCAAGATGTCGAACGGCACATACAACCAGATAGACAATCTGACGATGACGTATAACGGCAACCAGCTTACGAAGGTTACTGATGCTGTTACATCTGCCACTGCAAGCGGCAGTATGGATTTCAGAGATGGGGCAAACGTCGCAACCGAGTACACCTATGATGCCAACGGCAATATGACATCAGATTTAAATAAAGGGATAACAAATATCCAATATAATTTTCTAAATTTGCCTAGTAAGGTCACATTCAGCAATGGTGGCACAGTCACATATTTCTATGACGCCACTGGGCGCAAGCTGAAGGTGGTCCATGCCAAGGCAGGGAAGGTACATACTATGGAATACGTAGGCAACCATATATATGAGGATGGGGTTCTGAAGCAGACTCTCATAGAGGGCGGGTATCTGACGTACAGTGGGAATACGCCTGCGTACCATTTCTATGTAAAGGACCATCTGGGGAACAACAGAATGGTGATGAGTGCCAGTGGAGCTGTGGAGCAGGTGGTGCATTATTATCCTTACGGTATGGCGTTTGCAGATGGGACGAATGCTGATGCACAGAGGTTTAAGTATAATGGGAAGGAGCTGGATGCGGAAGATGGACTGAACTGGATGGATTATGGGGCAAGGATGTATGATGCTGCGATAGGCAGATGGGGAGGCGTGGATGCGCTGGCGGAGAAAAAAGCGTGGAAATCTCCTTTCATATACTGCTCAGATAGTCCAATACTATTTTTTGATCCTGATGGTCGGGATGAGAAGCAAAGGGAAGAAGCATTAGCAAAAGCCCGAGAGTATGTAGAAGCCAATCCCAATAATGATTTGTATGAGTATGGAGCAAAGGGAGGTCCAGGCGAGCCTGTTGACTGTTCTGGATTGGTTAGTGCATGTGTGGTTGCTGGAGGAGAGAGCGATCCAGCACAAGGGACATCTAATGGATGTTCAAATATTGCGAACAATACAACCCATGTAGGATTATCTGGAGCAGTTGAAGGTAATATTATTTTATTTTCGAATGATGGGGTAAGGCCTAATCATGCTGGTATGATTACTAATATTATTCGTAACGAATCGGGGGGGATTACAAAAATGGAAATGATTGACTCTGGAGGGAAGGTAGGTCCTCGTGATAGAACAATAATAGGAGGAACGTCAAATTATTGGGAGAATATAATTTATGGGGTGTATAAGTGGGATTCAAGGCCTGATCCTGTAAATGCCACGAGTGTTAATCAAGCAGTTACTACAGCTGTTTCAACCGTAGATAAACCATCATCAACTAATAATATAATATCATTAAATAAATTATGGGAAAAATTATGTTCGAACGTAAGTTCTATATTACCTTCATTTCCGTACTAAGAATTGTCTTACTTCTACTTTGTTTGGGTACAATTCTAGGAGCATGCTCTCTTGTAAACCGCGAGAATACAAGTATATCTAGAATTGATGGTGACGGTAGTTCAGAGATTAAAGAGGCAACTCCAATCGTAGAAGAGAAGGACTCTGCATACTATTATGATATGCTAGAGAAAGGGTACTATACAATATGCCAAGAGGAGGATACTACAAGTATGATAAAGGATGAATTCACTCGCGAATACAGAAAACTACGAGTAAAATTAGTGGTAATGGAAAGTGTAAAAGAAGAAAGTATTAACATTAAGCGTTTTTCAGGGAATGATTCAATTGTAAATATTAAGGAACGTGTTGCATTGGTAACATGCGAATATGAGGATTCGCAATATAATGAAACAATTGTAATTGACAGAGAATTCATGAAACACTTTGACGACTTTGATAATCGTCATATAGAACAATTTAAATTCGATGAGTATTTCTTAGATCACTTCACTTTTGTGATGCCAGTAAAATTAAGTGTTGACCCTGAATTTAGCATTGATTTGGATTTTGTATATGGTATTCTACACACACAAAGATATGGATTGTCATTATTGATTTACTCTTCTGGTTATTGGGATAAAATAGATAAAAAGGTAAGTACACAATATGGAGAGTAAATAGCATACACATACGATGTTGATAGGCGAGGAACTGAAAGTGGGCTACTTTTTTCACATTTTTATTTGTTATTGTGAATAAAAGTTGATTTATTTGCATCATGATATAATAAAAATAACTAGTGTCTAGCAGCCTGGAAAACTCTAATAACACTAGCTATTATACAGTTTAACTTTTTAAAGTCAAAATATGAGTTCTACAAGCAAACACGTCTAAGTACACGTCAGTCCAATATACTGACTATGATTCATGTGTAGTCCTGCATATCCTATGCAGGAAGAATAGTTAACGCGATTTACATTTATTCTGATAGATATTTAATTCTGCGTTAAACTCTCCGCATATGTCCAAGTAATAGCAGATTGATTGATAGTGTCCTCTGCTTCAGTTATTTAAAATTAGTACAATGAGAATCCTATTACTATTATTTTTATTTACAAACGCCGTTATCTTATTTGCTATGGCGGGTGATGTTCCTAGAGTCAGCGTCGAGTATATCGATAAGAGTACTTCGGCATACACAAATGCAATCAGCGCAATAGGTCGTATAGTTTTCAAAAACGGCAAAGCTGCTATCATTTATGAAGATGAATCAATTGAAGATCTTGGAAAAACTGAAGACATCAATAAAATATCCTTTTCTGCAGAGAATGATATCGACACTGACAACTTAGCAACATCCTTGAATACCAATAACATTCGAGAAACAAATGTTTCTGTATTTCCTAATCCTGTTTCTGACATACTGCATATAGAAGGAATTGGAGAAGGTCAGATAGTGAACCTATTCGACATAAAAGGGCATCTCATCTATTCAGATACAGGAAACACTGTTAATATTAAAGATATGCCTCAAGGTGTTTATCTGCTGAAGGTAGGAAGTGAGTTATTTAAAATAATCAAAAAATAAACATTATGAGAAAGAAAATATTAACAGCAATAATGTTGGTTTGCTTAAGTGTAATTGGTATTGAAGCATATGCACAATTCTACGTGGTAAAAGACGGACAGGTTGTTTATGGTCTTGATGAAGGGACAGCAGACTATGTTACATTTGAAAAGCCTACGAGAGCTTCACTTCTTTTAGAGGAAGAACCTGAGTATGTAGACCTTGGGCTAACGAGTGGAACGCTATGGGCAACGACGAATGTGGGAGCTGAAATGCCTGAAAGCTATGGCGACTATTTTGCATAAT
>JAKSLD010000028.1 GCA_024401395.1 Bacteroidales bacterium | reverse complement strand
TAGCTGGTGTTACTGTTACGGTTACTTCGTCTTGATATTGTGCTGTAGCGTCAGCTGAAACTGAACCACCAGTCAAACCTGTTGCTGTTGTAACAGCGTAGTCAATCTTGACGAACTGAGCTGTTACGTTTACAGCACTTGCTGGCATAGTGAACTTGCCATTGGTTACAGCTACGGCGTTGTTGCTTGCGTCTGTCACTGATATAGCATCAAGTACGTAACCTACGGCTGGAGTTGCTGTTACGGTTACTTCGTCTTGGTACTGAGCAGTCAGACGGTCAACAGAAACTGAACCGCCTGTCAAACCTGTTGCGGTTGTAACTGCGTAGTCAATCTTGCTGAACGAAGCAGAAACATTTACTGCGCTTGCTGGCATAGTGAACTTGCCATTGCTTACTGATACAGCGTTGTCGCTTGCGTCTTTCACTGATATAGCATCAAGCTTGTAACCAGTAGCTGGTGTTACTGTTACGGTTACTTCGTCTTGATATTGTGCTGTAGCGTCAGCTGAAACTGAACCACCAGTCAAACCTGTTGCTGTTGTAACTGCGTAGTCAATCTTGCTGAACGAAGCGGTAACATTTACTGCGCTTGCTGGCATAGTGAACTTGCCATTGGTAACTGCTACGGCGTTGTTGCTTGCGTCCTTAACTGTAATAGCATCAAGCTTGTAACCTACGGCTGGAGTTGCTGTGATGGTTACCTGGTCTTGGTACTGAGCAGTAGCGTCAGCTGAAACTGAACCACCAGTCAAACCTGTTGCGGTTGTAACTGCGTAGTCAATCTTGCTGAACGAAGCGGTAACATTTACTGCGCTTGCTGGCATAGTGAACTTGCCATTGCTTACTGATACAGCGTTGTCGCTTGCGTCTTTCACTGATATAGCATCAAGCTTGTAACCAGTAGCTGGTGTTACTGTTACGGTTACTTCGTCTTGATATTGTGCTGTAGCGTCAGCTGAAACTGAACCACCAGTCAAACCTGTTGCTGTTGTAACAGCGTAGTCAATCTTAGTAAAGTCAACCAACAATGTTGTGTTTTCTGCAGGCATAGTAAATGTATTGCCTGTGTGAGCATTGCCGTTTACATTAAGTACTAACTCATAACCAATGTTTGGCTCTGAAGAGCATGTTATAGTTTCACCTTCATTAGCATACGATGGGCAGATAAATGTGCCATGCCCCCCTGTGGCTATAGTAGTTGTAATTGAATATATTACAGCACCACCCAACTTAGGAGTTGCATCGGTTCCTATTTTCTGGCCCCAACCTTCACCTAACAAGAAAGCTACCTCGCCATTTGCAAAGGCTTCGCTTAGCTTGCCAGTGCTATTTGCGGTTGAACCTGTGAATTTGTTATTATCGTGGTAACAGTTGGTGGTTGCCTTAAATGCCAAACGCTGATTCGACACGCTATAGCAATTCTCAACTGTAGCAGAAGAGTTGTAGGCAATGCCGTAAGCATAACTATCGCCATATACATACCCCTCATATCCGCAGTTGGTTATTTGGGTTGAACTACCAGCAGATCCGCAAATGCCTGCTAGGTATTGGGGACCATTGAGGTACGAGTCCTTAACCACCACATTCTTAATGGTGGCACCATAGGCATAACCTATAAGGCCGATATATTTACCACCTTCTGGATAATTAGAATTGGTTGTATTGTTGAAATACAAACCGCTAATGGTGTGGCCATCGCCATCAAATGTGCCTTTAAAGTTGTTGCTAGATGTTCCAATTGGAGTCCAGCTTCTTGAAGGTGTGCCATTTAAAGTGAGAGTTCCTGTTTTCAGCACATTCTCGTTAACCACAATGTCGGCAGTCAACTTGGCACTGAGTGTTGTTTGTCCTGCATTGACTCTTGCGGCAAATGCATACAACTGGTCGGCTGTTGAAATAATATAAAAACCGCATTGCGTACATACACCTTCTGCATTGCAATTGTGGTTACGTTCAGTAACAACGCCATGTTCGTCCACATTGCTATAACCTTCACCAGAGCATTCGCCTGAGTAGGTGTTCTTATACACCTTGTCGCCGCCCAGTCTTAGAGTTGCATCAGTACCAAATTTCTGACCCCAAGCATCGCCTAACAAGAAAGCCACCTCGCCAGTTGCAAAGGCTTCGCTTGGCTTGCCAGTGCTATATGTGGTTGACTCTGTGAATTTGTTCTTATCGTGGTAGCAGTTGGTTGTAGCCTTATTTGACAAAGGCTGACTCGACACGCTATAGCAATTCTTAATTGTAGCAGATTCGTGGTAGGCAATGCCGTAAGCATAACTATCGCCATATACATACCCCTCATATCCGCAGTTGGTTATTTGGGTTGAACCATAAGCACCTCCGCAAATGCCTGCTACGAAGCAGCTACCTTTGATGTACGAGTCCTTAACCACTACATTCTTAATGGTGGCTCCATTGGCTTCACCTATAAGGCCGATATAATTACCACCAGCAGGATAAGTAGAATTGGTTGTTTTGTTGAAATACAAACCGCTAATGGTGTGGCCATTGCCATCAAATGTACCTTGAAATCTTTTGATAAATGTTCCAATTGGAGTCCAGCTTCTTGAAGGTGTACCATTCAAGTCAAAAGTTCCTGAATTCAGCACATTCTCGTTAACCACAATGTCGGCAGTCAACTTGGCACAGAGTGTTGTTCCACCTGCATTTACTTTTGCTGCAAATGCATACAACTGGTCGGCTGTTGATATCAAATGAAAACCGCATTGCGTACATACACCTTCTTCATTGAAATTATGGTTACGATTAGTAACTACACCATGTTCGTCCACATTGCTATAACCTTCACCAGAGCATTCACCTGAGTAGGTGTTCTTATACACCTTGTCGCCGCCAGGTATAGGCAATACATCAGTACCAAATTTCTGACCCCAACCTTCACCTAACAAGAAAGCCACCTCGCCACTTGCAAAGGCTATGCTTGACTTGCCAGTGCTATATGTGGTTGAATGTGTGTATTTGTTATTATCGTGGTAGCAGTTGGTGGTTGTTCCTTCTGCCAAAGGTTTGTTTGACACACTATAGCAGTTTTTAACAGTTGCAGAATGATTATAGGAAATGCCGTGGATTTTGTTCGAAGTACTACCATACACATATCCTTCAAAACCGCAGTTGGTTATTGTGGTTGAGCCAGTTGCATATCCACAAATACCGGCAACATAATCATATCCATTAAGGTACGAGTCTTTTACAACCACATTCTTAATGGTAGCTCCATTGCCATAGCCTATAAGAGCGATATAGATGTTTTCATCTGAGTATGCTGTATTGTTGAAATACAAACCGCTAATGGTGTGGCCATTGCCATCAAATGTGCCTTTAAAGTTTTTGCTAGATGTTCCAATTGGAGTCCACACGTTGGCAGGTGTGCCATTCAAGTCAAAAGTTCCTGCTTTCAGCACATTCTCGTTAACCACAATGTCGGCAGTCAACTTGGCGCTGATTGTGGATTTCCCGCTATTAACTTTTGCTGCAAATGCATACAACTGGTCGGCTGTTGAAATAATATAAAAACCGCATTGAATACATACACCTTCTTCATTGCAATTATGGTTACGTTCGGTAACTACACCATGTTCGTCCACATTGCTATAACCTTCACCAGGGCATTCGCCTGAGTAGGTGTTCTTATACACCTTGTCGCTGCCAGGTATAGGCAATACATCAGTACCAATTTTCTGACCCCAAGCATCACCTAACAACAAAGCCACCTCGCCACTTGCAAAGGCTAAGCTTGGCTTGCCAGTGCTATATGTGGTTGAACTTGTGTATTTGCTATTATCGTGGTAGCAGTTGGTGGTTGCCTTATTTGACAAAGGCTGATCCGACACGCTATAGCAATTCTCAACTGTAGCAGAATAGTTGTAGGCAATGCCGTAAGTATTACTGCCATATACATACCCCTCATATCCGCAGTTGGTTATTGTGGTTGAGCCAGTTGCATATCCGCAAATACCGGCAATATAATTGTTTCCGTTAAGGTACGAGTCTTTTACAACCACATTCTTAATGGTAGCTCCATTGCCATAGCCTATAAGAGCGATATACTTGTTTGCATCTACGTAGGCTGTATTGTTGAAATACAAACCGCTGATGGTATGGTTATTGCCATCGAATATTCCTTTAAACTGATTGGTTTTATTTCCAATAGGAGTCCATACTCTTTCAGGGGTGCCGTTCAATGTGAGAGTGCCGGGTTTCAGCACATTTTCGTTCACCACAATGTCGGTAGTCAATTTAGCGTTGATTGTGGTTTGACCAGCGTTAACCTGTTCTGCAAACCAATACAATTTACCTACATTGTCAATTTCATAATAATCACCAACAAGAGTTGCCGGTTGGTCTTGACCACATACTTTGCAAAAACCATCAGCATCGTAATGCTCATCTCCATCGGCAATTGGAGTATATACACTCTCAGTGTTGGTGTAGCTGGCTTTATGTGGACAGCTGGAAATTCTATACACTTTATCACCACCAAGAACTGGCAATGCATCGGTTCCTACTTTTTGTCCCCATGGTCCATCGCTACTACCTCCATTTAACAGCCAAGCCACCTCGCCACTTGCAAAAGCCGTGCTTGGCTTGCCTTCGCTGTAATTGGTTGAACCTGTGTATTTGGTATTGTCGTGGTAGCAGTTGGTGGTTGCCTTACTTGACAAAGGTGCGTTTGACACGCTATAGCAATTTTCAACAGTTGCAGAATAATTATAGGCAATGCCAAAAAAGTATTGCGCATAAGCATTCACATATCCTTCAAAACCACAATTGGTTATTGTGGTTGAGCCTGTTGCATTTCCACAAATGCCAGCAACATAACTACCTCCTCTAAGATACGAGTCCTTAACCACAACATTTTTGATGGTGGCACCAGTGGCATAGCCTATAAGGCCGATATATGAGTATGCTGCATTGTTATACAAGCCACTGATGGTGTGTCCATTGCCATCAAATGTTCCTTTAAAGTCATTGTTATAATTTCCAATAGGAGTCCATACTTTTTCAGGGGTGCCATTTAAGTCAAATGTTCCTGGTTGCAGCACATTCTCGTTCACCACAATGTCGGCTGTCAATTTAGCGTTGATTGTAGCTTGTCCTGCATTAACCTGTGCGGCGAACCAATAGAGGTTACCTGCGTTGTCAATTTCATAATAATCACCAACAAGAGTTGCTGGATGTCCTGCGCCACATACTTTGCAAAAGCCATCAGCATCGTAATGCTCATCTCCATCGGCAATTGGAGTATATACACTCTCGATATTGCTATAGCTGTTTGCGTGTGGGCAGATGGCAGTAGCATATACTTTGTCACCGCCAAAAACAGGAGTAGCATCAGTTCCTACTTTTTGTCCCCATGGACCATCACTACTACCACCATTCAACAGCCAAGCCACCTCACCACTTGCAAAGACAGTGCTTGGCTTGCCAATACTATTTGAGGTTAAATCTTTGTATTTGGTATTGTCGTGGTAGCAATTGGTGGTTGCTCTATATGCCAAACGCATGTTTGACACACTATAGCAGTTTTCAACAGTTGCAGAATATTCATTATCGGTAATGCCGTAATTCCACGAATAGCCTTCGAAACCACAGTTTGATATTTTGGTTGAGCCTGTTGCATTTCCACAAATGCCAGCAACATAACCATATCCTCTAAGATACGAGTCCTTAACCACAACATTTTTGATGGTGGCACCAGTGGCATAGCCTATAAGGCCGATATATTTGTTTGCAGTTGCATTAGCTGTATTGTTAAAATACAAACCGCTAATGGTGTGGCCATTGCCATCGAAAGTGCCTTTAAACTGATTGGTAGTATTTCCAATAGGAGTCCACACATTGGCAGGTGTGCCATTTAAAGTGAAAGTTCCTGCTTTCAGCACATTCTCGTTTACCACAATGTCGGCAGTCAACTTAGCGCAGATAGTGGATTGTCCATCATAAACCATAGTGGATTGTCCACCATTAACCTGCTTGGCAAACCAGTAGAGTTCGCCAGGAGTAGAGATTTGGTAAGGGTCGGCTTCGGTACCCGTACCATTGGCTGGTTGCGTGGCTGTGATGTCTATTGCAGCCAGCGCGTGCTGTGTAGTTGCCGCCATGAAGATGAGGCAGACTAACAGACGGATAAATGATGTTATTCGTTTCATTGTCATATGATAGTTGTTAAAAAATTATTACACATGTAATGCGTGTTGCACAATTATCAGAGTGCAATATTAAAATAAGAGCATATACGTTCTTCGGTCATTTAACGAGCGACCGGTTTGGGATGACGAAAATACGTTTTGGGATGATGAACGGTAATTTTTTTGAGATTGGAGAGAGCAGATTTGAATGGTAGGACAGATTACATAGTCAGTCGCACTCTGGAACTATGGAGCACCTATGCTAGACCTATAGAACACCCTTGTTCATCGCAATTTTTTCAAATGATGAAGACAAAAAAGAGGCTGTGCCGGTATTTTGACACAGCCTCTATCAATAGAGGATCTACAAGTTGTCTACCATTTAATCACAAGGATTGAGCATTATATGTGTATTACATATCATGAATCATACTCATTTTCTGGTCGACATCCACATAATACTTCTTCATATTGTTGCGGTCGACATATATTATAATGTCATCTCCCGGGCGGAATGTATCCATAGGGTCGGTATAGATGTTCTTGCTCTTGAACCTATATATCTCGCCATTAGACTTAGTCCAGGTACATACGACTACCCATGGGTTTTCGCCATTAATCTCCACAGCTGTATTACGTGAAACGTTCTCCACTTTGCCCACGAGCTTGTCGCCCTCTTTGACGAGGCGTTTAGCGCCAGAGCCAGAAATAGCTCTCACGAGGAAGATACCGCCACCGATGCCGGCGAACACCAATCCAAGGATGAGAAGGATGGTCTGGGCTATACCACTGCCCCAAGAGAAGTCGCTAGGGTTTTCGCGGTCGACATATATTTCGACGGTACCGCCCACATACATAGAAGAAGAGTAACCGTTGAGCATGGCTGGGCCATAGGATTTGCCATCGTATTCGTAGGCAATGAGTACTCTGACATTATCTTGCGAGGCAGTCATGTCCACTATCTCGGCATCAACAAGGTCGGCATGCGACTTAAAATCCTCATAATTTGAATGCACGACATAAGTAGCGATGAGCAAAATGACGCCTACTGCGAGGAATAGGCCGGCAACTATATTCAGTATCTTTTTCATATTAATAAGATTTAATTATTGAGTGCAATATTATGACAAACAGTAAAATCATCTTTGGTCATTTAACGAGTGAAAGGTTTGGAGTGACGAAAATACGTTTTGGGATGACGAGCGTACGATATTGCGTTTTAGAAAAAAAAATCAGTATATTTGAACGAGATACGAGAATAACAAAAAACGCACAATATGATTATCTGGGCAATTTTAGCAGTATACTACTTTTTCAAGTTCAAGGTAATAACGAAGACGTGGGCTTTTGTGTATACCACGCCTCTGCTTGTGGGAGGGATGTACCTGGTGTGCCATTACATTCTTGAAGATGCCTGGTGGGCAGAATGGATATTGGCGCCGTTGTGCATATATGTAGGATATTTCATGATGTTTCTGCGACAGATAGACACCTTGGTAAAAAGTGTGACCCTGCCATTAGATAAAGAAGACAACGACAAATTGCCTCGTCTAAACGAGCTGTTTGGGAACTACGAGTACAGAGACGACTTGATAGAGAGCAACATGTCGACAATGCTAGATCTGAGTGGAGGCACTAAGGAAATACTCTATTCGATAACTACCGACGAGAGATACTTTTCGGATACGGTATCGGGTTCTCTGATGGTATTTGAGGCGTATATACACGCATCAGAAGGCAACTATTCGATGGCGGCGAATGCAGCGAAGACACTATGCAAGAAGATGGATATAGGCAACAAAGACGATTTGCTCTGGATGTTCAGTTGGATTGGGACAGATCCGCAACTAAGTCAACGGATATTTGATTCGGACGGCAAATTGAAAGACACGCTATAGGGCATCAAGGATGATTTTGGGAATTTCGCAACTTATTGATAACTTTCGCGATTATATTGGTTGATATATGTATCGCAGAGTGATGATTTGTAGAGGCACTACGTTATGGATAATCCTTCTGATGGTTTTGAACTGGTGTGAGCCAGTCAGGGCCGATGAAGGCGCACCCGGACATCTGGATAGTCTGGTTACAGAACTGCACACCAGGCACTTTGAGGAGTGTGATACATTGAAGATGTGGCTACTGAACGAGATAAGCATGGATTATCTGTACCTGAACGTAGACACGTCGCAATATTATGCGCAGATGCTCTATGACGAGGCGAAGCAATGCGGAATGGCTAAATATCAGATGCTAGGGTGCAAGCAACTGGACAACTGCTACTATTTTCAGGGAGAATATGGCATTTGCTGCGATCTATGCTACGAAGGTCTTACTCTGGCCGATTACATCGGTGACGCAAGAATGACAGCCGAATTCTACTCTTCCCTAGGAAACGGCTATGGAATGAGGGCCAATGCTACCCTAGCGGATGACTATTGGAACAAAGCCTACAATATCTACGGGCAGTTGGGATACACAAAAAAAATGGTGAGCGTAATGAACAACATGGCTATTAATGCGCTCAACAACGATATGTTTGATGTGGCAGACAGCTATTCCGACACAACCCTCTACCTAAGCAAGAAAATCGGGAACAAAGCATCATTAGCTGAGAGCTATTTCATAAAGGCTGGAGTCATGTCTAGCAGATATGATTTTGAAGGCACAAGCGACAATGCCGACATACTCAGACGCAGCATAGATTATCTATATGTATCCAGAAATATTTCGTTGTCGGATAATGAAGCTTTCGACATTGCAAAATGCGACATATACATTGTTCAGAATTATGCAGAATTAAGCGACATAGAAAAATCAAATAGTAAGACTCTGCTTGATTCCTGCGAGATACTTCTTAACGAAGCATACAGAATATGTATTGGGAATGGATTCGATTCGCTCCTCGACATGTATAAGAACTCCCGCTTGGCATGGCTGATTAAGAAGCATAGATACCAAGAGGCAAAGGGCTACCTCGACTCGCTATACTCGGAATACTCGGCCAACATAGAAAACCACGGCATAGAGATAGAAGATACCTATAACTGGTACACTGAGCTCTACAGCGAGATGAAGGACTACAAGGAGGCTTACACCTACAGTAAGAAATTCCAGCGAATGTACCGACATAACAGGCAAAACGACTTTGCCGCTAAGTCGGCCACCAATATGGCTCAGACCCGCTTCGACATCCAGATGCAGGCCAAACAGCTACAATACGAGGCGAACTCCAAGATGCAGCTGATAGTGATCATAGCATCGGTCATTATCCTTCTGATACTCGGCTATAGTTTCTGGAAGAGCAGAAAAGACAATTACCTGCTTGACGAGAAGAATGCGGAGCTGGAGCAGCAGAAGGAGGAGATACTCACCACCAATGAGAGCCTTGAACACCAGAGAGACCTTCTACACAAAGTAAATTCGCAGATTACAGACAGTATAAACTACGCCAGCCTGATACAGAATGCGGCATTGCCATCAACGAAATTCCTTAACGAGACATTAGGAGACCATTTTGTCTTTTTCAGGCCTAAGGACATTGTAAGCGGCGATTTCTACTGGGCTCACAAGGGAGCGAACAGGAGATTGGCAGTAGTAGCAGACTGTACAGGGCATGGTGTACCGGGAGGATTTATATCTATGCTTGGCATCAGCCTTCTGAATGAGATAGTGGCACGTTTCAGTCTCAGCAACGATTTACAGAATGTACTAAATGGAGAAGATATTTCGGTATCTGCAGCCAATTTCCTGGAAAACCTACGCGCTATGTTGCGAGAGGCGCTCCACCAGCATGGGGAAGAGTCTGGCAATGGCGACGGCATGGATATAGCTCTCATCATTATTGACAACAATACAAATACCATACACTATGCAGGGGCATACAGACCGCTGTTTATCTATCATAACGGCGAATTCAGCAAGATAGATGCCGACAGAATGCACATAGGAGGTAATGTATCGGCAGATTTACCATTCACCAACCATGAAATAGCATTGTCTGAAGGAGATATGCTATATATATTCTCGGATGGTATTGTCGACCAGTTCGGCTATGACGAGAAACGAGGGAAAGAGGTGAAATTTACGACACGACGACTCAGGGCACTGCTTGATGAGATAAACACTCTCCCTTGCAATGAGCAGCTAGCCCGTCTGCAAAGCGCCATAGACCAATGGAGGCAAATAGGCTCATATAACGAGACAGAGCAGACAGACGACAATATAATGCTTGGCATAAGGATATGAAGTTTTGTCTTTTTTGCCATTTCTTTGTACTTTTGACTGCGATATGACCTACAGCTAAGATTGTGGGGGAAGAGGATGAAACTGTCAACACGAAACAAGAATAAATACGAATTTCTGACACAAGAGAGGGTGCCTAAGGCAATAATGCTTATGGCTGTGCCGTCTATTATCAGTATGCTGACCACCAGCATATACAATATGGCGGACACGTTCTTTGTGGGACAGATAAATACGCAGGCTACAGCTGCTGTGGGTGTTACCTTTGCGGTAATGTCTATCATACAGGCAGTCGGTTTTTTCTTCGGTCAGGGCTCAGGTACTTATATCAGCAGGCAGTTAGGAGCCAAAGACACCGAGAGTGCCAATAAGATGGCCTCTACGGCTTTTATTTACGCCATATCTGTCGGTCTTTTGATTACGGCGATAGGTCTGCTTTGCCTGACGCAGTTGTCGTTGCTATTAGGTTCGACCAGCACTATCCTACCCTACACGGAAAAGTTTCTCGGATGCGTACTAGTAGGAGCTCCATTCATGACAGGCTCGATGGTACTCAATAACCAGATGAGATTCCAAGGTAATGCCGGATACGCGATGTATGGTATGCTCTCGGGAGGAGTAGTCAATGTAATACTCGTTCCTCTATTCATCTTTGTGATGGATATGGGCATATTCGGCGCCGGATTAGGTACATTGATTGGTCAGATATGCGGCTTCACTGTACTCTTCATCATGTCGCGTATGGGTGGCAATCTGAAGATAAACCCTAAATACTTCTCTTTCTCAGGAATGTATATAAAAGAGATTGTGAGGGGCGGAACTCCATCGCTGACAAGACAGGCTCTTATGGCCATCAGCACATCGATGCTCAATACTGCCATGGGAGTATATGGCGATGCAGCCATTGCCGGTATGTCAATTGTAACAAGACTGACTTTCGTGATACATTCTGTAGTGATTGGAATAGGACAAGGATTCCAGCCTCTATGTGGGTTCTGCTACGGAGCCAAGCTATACGAAAGGGTAAAAGAGGGATATTACTTCGCTGTGAAGGTTTCGGTAGCATTCCTTCTCTGCTGGACCATATTCGGACTCTACTTTGCGGAGGAGATGGTACACATATTCCGAGACGATATGGATGTAGTGGAAGTCGGAGCCATGGCGCTAAGATTCCAACTTATTACCTTCCCACTAGTATCTGTAATACAGCTAAGTAACATGATGATGCAGACGACGGGACACGCAATACCGGCTAATATACTGGCAGCTTCGCGTAACGGCATATTCTTCATACCGCTTATTGTGATATTGCCATACTTCTTCGGTTTATTGGGTGTAGAAATGTGTCAGGCAGTTGCAGATGTATTTACTTTTGCATTGGCATTGCCACTGACATTTAGAGTAATGAAGAAGATGAAATAGGCTTTTAAGTCTTTTTTACCTAATATGTAGACAATTATAGCTATTTTTGCGGTCGTAATAAACTGAATAATAACATAAAACCAAATAATAAGACATGACGCTCTCAGCATTGACAGCAATTTCGCCTATTGATGGCCGTTACAGAAACAAAGTTGACCAACTTGGTGAGTATTTTTCGGAGTACGCATTGATGCGTTACCGTGTACGAGTAGAGATAGAGTATTACATTGCTCTTTGTGAGGCAGGTATTCCACAGCTCAAGGGTGTAGACAAGGCATTGTTCCCTAAGATGCGTGAGATTTACCAGAACTTCACTGCTGAAGATGCTCAGAGCATCAAAGATATTGAGGCAACGACAAACCATGACGTGAAGGCTGTAGAGTATTTCATCAAGGGTAAGTTCGACAAGATGAACCTCGCAGACTACAAGGAGTTCATCCATTTCGGCCTCACATCACAAGATATCAACAACACATCTATTCCATTGTCGATAAAGGAGTGCTTGGCAGATGTATACTTGCCAGCTATCCACGCATTGACAGACCACTTGCGTTCGCTCGCTGAAGAGTGGAAAGATGTATCGATGCTAGCTAAGACACACGGTCAGCCTGCATCTCCAACTCGCCTTGGCAAGGAGATTATGGTATTCGTAAGTCGCCTCGACCGTCAGATAGCGTCTCTTGAGCGTCTTCCATTGCCAGCCAAGTTTGGTGGTGCTACAGGTAACATGAATGCACACAATGTGGCATATCCTGCTGTTGACTGGGTAACATTTGCAAACAATTTCGTAGCAAACAGCCTTGGTCTTGAGAGAGAGCAGTGGACAACACAGATTTCGAACTACGACGGTTTGTCGGAGGTATTTGACGCACTGAAGAGAATCAACGTCATCCTCATTGACTTGGCTCGTGACTTCTGGATGTACATCATGATGGAGTATTTCAAGCAGAAGATCAAGGCAGGAGAGGTTGGTTCATCGGCTATGCCACATAAGGTTAACCCTATCGACTATGAGAATGCTGAAGGTAACCTCGGTATTGCCAATGCTATCCTTGAGCACTTGAGCGCTAAGTTGCCTGTAAGCCGTTTGCAGCGCGACTTGACAGACTCGACAGTTCTCCGTAACGTAGGTGTACCTGTAGCACACGCTTTGATTTCTATTGCTTCATTGGAGAAGGGTCTCGGCAAGTTGCTTTTGAACCCAGACGCTCTAGAGAAGGACCTTGAGCTCAACTGGGCAGTAGTAGCAGAGGGTATCCAGACAATACTTCGCAGAGAGGCATATCCAAACCCATACGAGGCATTGAAGGCGTTGACTCGTACAAATACAAAGATGACACGCGAGACAATCTCTGAGTTCATTGACACATTGAATGTTTCAGACTCAGTGAAGGCAGAACTCCGTGCTATCACTCCACAATCATACACCGGTATAAAGCGATAAAGCGTTGAGATACTTTTTTCAAGTAGCTGGCAGGTATATCAAACCATACTGGGTTATGGTACTTGTGAGCTTTGGATTCAATATACTATCGGCTTTATTTTCAGTATTGTCGATGGTACTGATGATACCTGTATTGGAGATCCTCTTCAATGCGGGACAGGAAGTCAATGATATGGTACCATGGGCTTTCAACTCCAAAGACATTGTACATAACTTTTATTACTACGTAACCCAATACAAGCATGAGTACGGTCCGGGGTCGGCATTGCTATTCTCCGGAGTATTCATGATTGCGGGCACTTTTCTCAAGTGTGCGACAGCGTATCTGGCTGAGTATACTAATGTCGGACTGAGAAACAATGTAGTACGAGACATCAGGACAGAGATATATGCGAAGATTGTCACACTGCCTCTAGGCTTTTTCCAGAATACCCAGAAGGGAGATATCCTGCAAAGAGCCTCGGGCGACGTAGCTGAACTGGAAGCTACGGTAATGTCATCTGTAAATATGTTTCTCAAGAATCCGGTAATGATTATCGTATTCCTGGTCTCTATGGTGATAATGTCGCCTCAGCTCACCATATTTGCGTTTGTCCTATTACCAATAGCTGGTGGCATCATCGGTAGGATTGGCAAGAGCCTTAAGAATAAATCGAAGGCTGGACAGAACAAGATGGGCGAACTGATGGGCATACTTGACGAGACTCTCTCGGGCCTGAGAATTGTCAAGGCGTTCAACGCAGAAGATAAGATGAACGCAAAATACCAGACAGAGTCTCAAAACTACTGCGACATTGCCAAGAAGATAGCCAGGAAGAGAGATTTGGCTCATCCGGTATCTGAATTCCTTGGCACGATAGTAATGATTATTGTCGTATGGTTTGGCGGAACATTGATTCTTACTACTGGAGAAGATGCGCTATCTGTCGCTACATTCCTCGCTTATCTCGGAGTATTCTATCAGATTATCAATCCAGCCAAGGCATTCTCACAAGCCTACTACTCGATACAGAAAGGTATGGCGGCTATGGAGCGTATAGACAAGATACTGCTTGCGCCAGACAAGATATTTGAGAATGCAGGAGGCAAATCAATAAAGACATTGAGTCAGGGTATAGAGTATAAGAATGTGACATTCTCGTACACTGGAGACAGGGACGTACTGAAGAACATATCGCTCTCGATACCTAAAGGCAAGATGATAGCCCTGGTAGGGCAAAGCGGCAGTGGAAAGTCGACATTCGTTGATCTGCTGCCTAGATTCTGGGATATCGCCCAAGGAGAGATACTCATTGACGGCGTGAATATCAAGGATTACAAGCTAAGCGATCTACGTGGACTGATGGGCAATGTGAACCAGGATGCCATACTGTTTAATGATACAATATACAACAATATAGCATTTGGTGTAAAGAATGCAACCCAAGAGCAGGTCGAGGCTGCTGCCAAGGTAGCAAATGCTCATGAATTCATTATGAATCAGGAGAATGGCTATCAGACAGTAATCGGCGACAGAGGCTCAAAGCTGAGTGGTGGTCAGAGACAACGCATCTCAATAGCTAGAGCCGTATTGAGAAATCCAGATATTCTGATACTTGACGAGGCTACATCAGCATTGGATACAGAAAGCGAAAGGCTGGTACAGGATGCACTGGAGAACCTGTTGAAAGGCAGGACATCACTAGTCGTAGCTCACAGACTCTCTACAATCAGAAATGCAGATCTGATATGCGTATTCAATGAAGGAGAGATAGTGGAGATAGGCACTCATGAGCAACTCATTGAAAAAGAGACTGGAGTATACAAGAAATTACATGAGCTCCAGCAACTTAAATAGGCATTTATAGCCTATTAGTGTCATTCGACAATAGATAAATGATGCAGGCGTGAAGTCTGCATCTTATCGAGAAAACTAATTATCGTTTGTTTCGTATCACTCTATCATGATGCGAATAATTTTCATATTTCTTATAGCATTGTGCTTTCCGATGGTCATTACTGGACAAATGACACATCAGGATAGCGTGCGCTTAGACTATCTTTACAAAGATTCATACGCCAACTATAGTACATATCATGGATTAAGCATTCTCGACACTCTTATCGTCGAATCCCAGAAGTTTAATGCCCGAAACTACGAAGCCAGTGCTCTGCAGCTTAAAGCCGGCAGCTATATCAATCTGGGCATGCACGACAGAATACAGGAACTCGCCGACAGTGCCGAGAACTTTGGCATGAAAAACAACATAAAACACACCTATTACTATATAAAGTATATTCTGGCTCAATCATATAACTATCAAGGGAAATACAGGTTGGCCATGAATGTCGCTATGGAACTTTACGACGACAGTAATGGCTACGAAAACGAGACTGTAGAAGCTAACCCAACAACCCGAGCTGCTACCCCACTCAAGATAACCAACAGGATTAATTCTCTTGCCTGCCTTGCGACTGCAGAATATTGCATGAAGCACTGGGAAGAATCTATCGCATACCAAGAAGAATGTATCAAGATAACCGACAGATGGCCTAAATTGCTTATTGCCGAGCGACGTGATGCTTTCGACGGACGTATGCTCGCTGCTCTCAAAATCAATGACAAGCAAAGGGCTCTGCGCTACACCAAGGAGTTTGAAGATTATCTCGAAGAGTACAAAAAGACAAAAGATGACTTCCGCTCAGAGGACGAGAATTATCAGATGTACGAATTCTATATACACGATGCCTATACCAACATATATATATCTATTGGAGAGCTGGAGAAAACTAAGTCTCACGTTGCGAAGATGAAGAATATTGTCAGCCAGATAGATCAGGCTCATGACAATATTGCAGGAACGTATTTCTCCACATTGGCAAAATATGCCCTGGCAACGCAAGACTATGCCCAAGCATGCGTCTACGCTGATTCAGCAGCATACTATACCCACGGTTTCGACTCCAGTGCCGAGCTTGACGCTCTGAAACTGAAACTTGATGCCAACCATGGCATGAGTAATTATCCTCAGGACTACGATATTGCCCAGGAGGTGCTTGCTCTTGCCGAATCTATGGCTCATGAGACCAATGAATCGAACGTCGAGGAAATGAGCACTCTGCTTGGTATGGACAAGTTGAAGATTGAAGCTCAAGAGGCAAAGATCAAGCAACAGACTTGGATGATGGGTCTCATCGCCATAACTTTACTCGCCTTGGCAGGCATCGCCATATTGATTGAAGTTCAAAAGAAACGACGCGAACAAGAAAAACAACGCATACTTAGCGAACAGAACATCCGTCTTGAACAGGAGGTGGCTCGACAGACCAAGGAACTGCGAGATATGAACGAAGAGATAACCACCCAAAATGAAATTCTTGACGAGAGAAATAGAATAATAAGCGAGACTAACCGTGAGATAACCGACAGCATCAGCTATGCGCAAAGAATACAGAACGCTCTGTTGCCTGACCTTAGGCCATACGACAATAAATATGGCCTTTCTGGCATATTCACGATATTCCACCCTCACGACATCGTCAGTGGCGACTTCTACTGGGCAAAGGAGCATGAAGGCAGGCTGATGATTGCTTGCGCCGACTGCACGGGTCATGGTGTACCTGGAGCTTTCATGTCTATGATCGGAACTACAATCCTCAACGAGCTTTGCGCTCCTGGCATTAAGGCAGAACCAAGTCAGATGCTGACAAAGCTTGACAAGCAGATCATCAATGCTCTAAGCAACAAGAACGAAGACAATGTGAAAGACGGCATGGACATCTCCCTAATAAGCTACAATCCAAACAATCTGACGATGGAATATGCCTTGGCACGAAGACCGATATACGTCATGAGAAATGGCGAGCTTATCGAAATAAAAGGGACTAAACGAAGCATAGGCGACAGAGACGAGAAGAGTAGTGAACTACCTTTTGAAGGAGGCTCTATGCAGATGCAGAGAGGCGATGTAATCTACCTATTCTCTGATGGCATTGCCGACCAGTTCGGGTCTGCCGATGACGATCATCCGCACGGCAAGAGGCTCAAATCCATCGGGCTTAGAAGATTGCTCCAGTCGGTATGCTCCATGCCAGCCGACCAGCAGCGCGATGCTATCGAACGTGCATTTGAAGATTGGAAAGGCAACTGTCCACAGACCGATGATGTTTCTCTGATAGGCATTATCATTTAGTCATAATACGAATATATGACTAGCAAGAAGTTGTTATGGTAAAAAATAAGCACATTCAAACATGCTTATTTGAAAAACGTCTATTAATACATTGATTTCAAACGCATTACGGCGGTACAATAAGAGAAACTAGCTAGAAAAGCCAGGCAAATCTCTTAAATATTTCTAGTTATTTGCACATTCTCGTCGAAAAGATGAAAAATAAGCACATTCAAATATGCTTATTTGAAACGAATTCGTTACTTTTGTGTTAATTAATGACTTTGTACATGGAATATACAGAACTTTTAGAGAAACAAATAGTAGGTAGGCTTAAGGTTGATAATCCATGGTGGACAGATGGTGATATCTCTGAATTTTTCAGAAATATGTCGCCTCGATTATACCTTGATATCTTTTATCCATTGGTCAAAGATACTGTAACCCGTAGAGCAACAATTCTGATGGGACCAAGACGCGTGGGCAAAACGGTAATGATGTACCACACAATCCAGAGACTGATAAATGACGGCGTACCAGCACAGAATATTATCTATGTGTCTGTAGAAACCCCAATATACAACAAGATATTATTGGAGCAGTTGTATAACTTAGCTTGCAACGCACTGGGCAAATCTCCTACAAAAGATCAGATGTATGTATTCTATGACGAGATACAGTATTTGAAAGAATGGGAGGTGGAGTTGAAATCACTGGTCGATACCTATAGAAATGTTAAGTTCGTTGCCTCTGGTTCTGCTGCTGCAGAGTTAAAGAAGAGAAGTAATGAAAGTGGTGCAGGCAGATTTACCGATTTTAATCTCCCTCCTCTCACATTCTATGAATACGTTCATCTTCGCAAGTACTCTCAAATCATGATTCCGTATGAATTGGAAACATCTAATTACACATCCAGTATATACAGGTCGTTTGATATGACAACCCTCAATAAACTCTTTATTGATTATATAAATTATGGAGGATATCCGGAAGTCGTTTTCTCGCAATCTGTCCGAGAAAATCCACAACAATTTATAAGGAATGATATCATTGATAAAGTTCTCTTGCGCGATCTGCCAAGTTTATATGGCATTACTGACGTTCAGGAACTTAATTCTCTGTTTACGATGATTGCGTATCATTCTGGTGATCAGTTCTCGTATGAAACGCTTTCGAAGGAATCAGGGGTTAAGAAGGAAACTCTTAAAAAGTATATCAATTACCTTGAAGCTGCATTTCTGATCAAGGTTGTCAGGAGAACAGATGATACAGCAAAGAAGTATGTTAGGGAAACTCAGTTCAAGATATACCTGACTAATCCTTCTTTGAGATGCGCTCTATTCCAACCTATATCAGAGACAGATGAGACTATCGGCAATATGGTGGAAACTGCTATCTATGCACAGTGGTTCCCACGCCAGAGCACAGACATTCATTATGCCAACTGGAGAATAAATGCAAAAAAACAGGGAGAGGTTGATATTGTCGGACTCAGTATACTCAAGCAGAAACCTAATTGGGCTGTTGAAATAAAATGGACTGACAGATATTATGACAGACCAGGGGAACTGGAATCTTTGCTATATTTCATGGAGAAAAACAACCTGAAAGATGCTATAGTTACGAGTATTAATGCTGAAGGCAAAAAAGAGTTGGACAAGGCAACGCTGATATTCATTCCTTCGGCTTGTTATGCCTATATCATAGGTGAAAATACACTCAAGCAAACAAAGGTATCGTACGGATTGTAAAAATAAGTACATTCAAACATGCTTATTTGAAAAACGCCTCTTAATGTATTGATTATAAATGCATTACAAAGGTACAATAAGGGAATGCCTTAATAAAACAAGTATTTCATTCGGTGCCAGGTTCTCCTACGCCGCGACTTTCTCTATGGCAGCAAAGTATTCTTCTTCGTTCCCGAATTTCTTGTAATAAAAAGGCGAGGCTTTATCCATCTCTTTCCATTTTCTGGAAACGTACAATTTGCTCTCTCCCAGGTCTTTCATATCTCCCCTATTCTCATTCTTCTTCTTTAGTCGCCCTATCCTCATTCTCCTCAACGCTTCTTCTAGCTCTATCCCGTACTCTTTCAGCAAGCCGTAGAAATAGGACACTGCAGCTCTGTGCGCTCCTTTTATCTTGTGCCTTCTGGCTTCTCTCTCCCAATGTCTGCGCTTGTTCCACAACTTCAGTTCGTACGAGGCGAGTTTCTGCGCGTCGGCAAACATATCTCTGCAGTTCCTCTGTTTCTTGCTGACCTTTACTCCCATGATGAAATATCCACTGGGACAGCGTTTTATGTATATACTTCTCCCTGTCGTTCTTGCTTTGCTGTCTTCCCTCATAGCCTTCCTGGCCATAGTGACGCACTTATGTACTATGCTGACTCTTGCCATCTTTTGTGAATATTCTGTTTAAAAAATCCGACTGCAAATATAATACATCCCCTCCCATTTTGTACACTCCATATTAAAAAAAATTGCGAGCAAACAGAGCCTACTCTTATATTAGCAATAGTCTACCCATAGACTCCAACGTAACATGATGCCTAGCTGATGATAGCATCTTCATAAGGGCAAGTACAGCCCCTCCTGCGGTCGCAATCTTCGCATCAAAAAAACATCTCTTTTTGCATCTAAATCAAACTATTTTGATACTTTTGCAAAGTACTTATGCGCAAATTCATAACTATGAAATACACTAAACATACATATCACATACCTACACAAGCCACCTGCAGGTGCCATGCGCATCAGAGGGAGGCTTATCTGGTTCCCGGGAATAATTTATTTACAATAACTATATGAGAAAATTAATTTCTTTATTCGTTTCTGCCTTGTTCGCTGTAGGTGCATGGGCAGAAGAGCCTCTGAGTGGCGAGTATGTCGACCTCGGCTTGTCCGTCAAGTGGGCAACATGTAACCTTGGTGCAACTTCTTCAACAGCCGCAGGATGGTATCTGGCGTGGGGCGAGACATCGCCAAAGGCAAACTACACATGGGAGACTTATCTGTCAGACCTTGACGGTACAATGACATCTTGGGATGATGCAGGTACGGATAAAGACCCTCTCAAGGAGTATGTTTATGGTGGTGCGAATTATTCAAAAGGTATCGGTGGAACGGCTTACGATGCTGCAACTGCAGCTTTAGGTGCGGGCTACCGTATGCCTACACAGACAGAGTTTGCAGAGCTAGCAAATACGGACAACTGTGCATGGGTATGGTATGATGAAGACAATACCGAATTCAATGGTGTAGCTGGCTATAAGGTAACATCAAAGAAGGCAGGCTATACAGGCAACTCTATCTTCCTTCCTGCTGCTGGCTATCGTCGCGGGGAGTACCTCCTCGACAAGGGTTCGAGCGGCCTCTACTGGTCGTCTACTCCTTACCCAGGCAGCGCCTACGGCGCGTACTACCTCGACTTCGATTCGGACAACGTCGACCCGAACATCGACGATAGCCGTTATCGCGGGTTCCCTGTTCGTCCTGTTTATGATGTTCCAGACACAACCCCAACAGCCATCGAGTCTGTCAACACCGACAATGCTGGCAAGGTAACCAAAACCATCGAAAACGGCAAGGTTGTCATCATCCGCAATGGCGAACGCTACGACATAGCAGGTCGCAAGTTGTAAACATAGAGACGACAACGACGTCTCACATAGCGCTATAACGCTCACAAGGCAGCATCAGGAAACTGGCGCTGCCTTTCTTTTCTATCCCTTCAATCCTGGTTCACCCTTGGTCCGTTCTTTTGCGTTATTATATACGCTCCTTGAGTGCGAGATACTGATTTATGACGTTGACAGTCAGTGATTCTGGGTTAGTCAGAAGAGAGAATTTACTATCTAATAACCTCCAATAATGCCACACCATTTCCTGTCACTATCCATTTCCCATCTTTGCGTCCTCCTTCTCTATCTAGCAATCCTTTCTCCTTCAATGTCTTTATGTCATTTCTAACAGTCCTGTCTGTTGTTCCTGTCTTGTCGGCTATTCCCTGTGTGGTTATTAGGAAATCGGTATTTATTATCTTTAATATATCTATCTGTCTTTCAGTGAGTTCTTTTAGGAAATCTTTTAGGAAATCGTTGTTTCCTAATACAATCTGCATTGTGAGTTCTACTTGCATCAACTCAGTCTGCTCCACAAGCATCGGCTCAGCAAGTCGAGTGTCATGCCATGCCTTCAGTATAGACGGAAATCCCGACCCCAAGTTTTCTCCGTAACCTATCATTCTCAACATATCTTGCATACGTGGATTGCGAGACTTCGATTCTCCGCCCTCATAAATTGCTCTTACTGGCAACTTCAACAGTCCTGGATTCTTTAAAACAAAACCCTCATCATGTTTCTCTATACGCAAAACTCCATTCAACATGTAGTCCGAATGTATCACAGCATTCGTTACCGCCTCTCTTACCGCCTTGTGCAATGGAGTGTCATCAATCCTTTGCATACCCTCCATTTTAAAAGGGCGAGGTAAGTCTCTTGTCAGTTTCGGAAGCACCATTCTTATGAAGTTAAACAGATTATTCTCCCAACTGCCATCGTATGTCAGTCTGTCGCTATATCTCTGCTCACCGCTAATATTTGTATAGTCAACGTAGTCCATACGAACATTGCTAAAACGTTCTCTCACCGACAGTCCTTTACCAAACATCAGCAATCCTGCCAATGTCAACGCCTCTGTTCCTGTATTTCTGTTCTTTCCATATCCTCCCATATTTCTCAAAAACTCCTTGTCTTCGAGATCATTCCATGCATGTTCAGGATGGTCTGTCTTGAACAACTGCCTATATTTCCTCAACGTTTCTCCATCAATGTCTTCCATGCCATAGTTTTCCAGCAAAATGCCATCATTCCCTTCGTCATTGGCATCTCTGAGCATCATTTTCAGTTCCTGCTCATTGCATTTGTAGTCTCCTTCATGGTTTCGTTTATACGAACCATTTTGCATATTATTGTTGATGTATATAGGACGTAAATTATACGCCGCTTGAGGCACATCTATCACTACGACGCTCTTCTTCCCGACTGAACGAGAAGCACGTGCAATGGCAAGCGGACTAGGCTCAGTCCTCGACTATTGGGACAATCCCAAACTACGCAACATTACCCTCACTCAGGCGCAAAACAACCCAGCTCTCAGTCCAAACTCTTCGGCTCTCTTCGGCTTCCTGAAGAAGGCTATCAAAAAGGTTGGCAAAGGCATCAAGAAGGCTGCCCAGACTGTACAAGGGCGTTAAGAATGCCGCCAAAGCAGTAACCAAGATCACCAAGAAGATCGGCAAGAAGATTGCCAAAGTTGCCAAGAAGGTTGTCAAATTCCTCATTCGCTTCAATCCCATCAGTGTATGTCCTCAACTGCGCCTCAACTAGCGGATGGACAGCCGTTCGCTACAACGCCACCGAGGGCTTCGTCTCGTCACAGTATCTTGCCGAGCCTGGCTCCAGCTCTGTGGCCGACACGCAGCAGGCACAGTCCGATGTCACCAGCACGACTATCATCTCTCAACCAACATCAAACAACTTTTCCACAATGGGCGAAAAAATCAAGAAATACGGCAAGTACGTCCTCATCGCGGCAGGCGTAGGCATTGTCGCATACGCAGGCTACAAGCTCATGAACAAGAGCAGTGGCGGCATATAACAATGTAATACCAAAGTAATAGGATAGTAATAGGACAGTAATAACATAGTAATAGGATAACACCATGAAAAGCTACACCAAACAACAGCTCGCCGCCTTTGCCGAAGTCTCCCCATCCACCTTCAACCGCTGGCTTCGCTCCATCCACCACAAACTCCAGCCCCTCGGCTACCGTCCCTCGATGCGCCTTCTCCCTCCCAACATCGTCAAAGCCATCGTAGACCACTTCTGCATCGAACTACCGGAACAATAAAACGGCATGAAATTTTGAGGGCATCCAGGTGTTTATGAATCAATTTATTATCTATAGCCAATTATATTTAATTGCATAATAGCAAATCTATCTTGTTGAAATTCAAGAACTACACAAACGTAACTATCTTTGTCTCATTAATTTATACAGTCATTTGACATTTTTACCAATCATTTTTCCTACCTTTGCACCTAAAACGTTTAGACTATTTTTTATAGTTATATGGCACAAGGTGATCAAGTGAAGAATGGCAAAGCTTTTGAATACGCTCTTGCCGTGCAATATAGTAGCTATCTGAAAGAGAATGGTGTAAATCTCGTTCTTGTTCAAAACGCTGCTTATGATGATGCTAAAAGATATTACGATGCATCTACTTTTGCTGACAGACGTCGCTTTGACTACTGCGCAGCATTAACCATCGATACTATGGTTCGAATTGAACCAGGATTGACTGCGATAGGCAAACCCAATGAATGTCTTCAAATCTATATTAATCATGATAGCGCTGGAGAGTTTGGCGACGTACGCGATGTCGTTTTTCAACGTATGCAGCCAAGTTGGGAAATTGGTTTCTCCGCAAAGAATAACAACGATGCAGTTAAGCACTCTCGTCTTAGCAAAGTCCTTGACTTCGGCAAATCTTGGTTCGACGTTCCTTGTTCTAAGAACTATTGGGATGATATCAAACCTATATTTTCATATTTGGGAGAATGTAAAAACAAAACTTGGAACGACCTTGGTGAAGAAAAGGCAACTAGAGTTTACATACCTCTACTTGAAGCATTTAGAAAGGAGTTGATGCTCATCAACAACAATAACGCTGACATACCACAGAAACTAATTCGCTACTTGTTAGGCAAGTATGCTTTCTATAAGATTATAAAAGATGATAGCCACAACCTCGTAGTTGTGAAGGCGTTCAATTTAGAAGGAGAGCTGAACAAGAGTTATGAAGGTGTTAAACCTCGTTTTCAAACGCCTAAATTAAACTTACCTACTCGCATAGTGGAGTTCAAGATGAAAGCAGATTCCGACAATACCCTTAATATGATTCTAGACGGTGGCTGGGAAATATCTTTTAGAATTCATAATGCATCAACTAAGGTTGAACAATCTTTGAAGTTTGATGTTAAGCTTCTTGGCAACCCACCAGTACTTTTCACTCAGTATTTGTTTCAAGAAAATGAGATTGATTAGTTTGTTTAGTGGTGCCGGTGGTCTCGACCTTGGTTTCCATAAGGCAGGATTTACTACTGTAATGGCTAACGAGTTCGATAAGAAAATTTGTCCAACATTTAGAGCAAATTTTCCAAACGTAGAACTCAGCGACAAAGATATAAGAAACATTTCTTCAGACGAGTTTCCAAACGATATCCAAGGTATTATTGGAGGTCCGCCATGTCAATCCTGGAGCGAGGGCGGTTCTCTCCGTGGCATTGAAGATGCTCGTGGCCAACTATTCTACGAATATATACGTATTCTCAAAGATAAGCAACCACTATTCTTTGTTGCTGAAAATGTATCTGGCATGTTGGCGAATCGTCATTCAGAGGCTGTAAAAGGATTTTTAAAGTTGTTTGACGAAGCAGGTTACGATGTAAACCTCAAAATGTTAAATGCCAACGATTTTGATGTTCCTGAAGATAGAGATCGAATCTTTTACATCGGGTTTAGAAAAGACCTCGAAGTTAAAGATTTTCAGTATCCTACTCCTCTTGAACACAAACCTACGTTAAGAGAAGCCATTTGGGATCTGCAAGACTCTGCCATTCCAGCGCTTGACAAGAACAAGACGAATGGCAACAAGTGTAAAGTTCCCAATCATGAATATTTTATTGGGTCATTTTCTCCAATATTCTTATCTCGAAATCGAGTCAGAAGTTGGGACGAAGCTGGTTTTACGGTTCAAGCTAGCGGTCGTCAATGTCAATTGCATCCACAAGCTCCTAAAATGGTGAAAATCGAAGCAAATAAACAAATATTTGTTCCCGGACAAGAACATTTGTACCGTCGAATGACTGTCCGTGAAGTTGCACGAGTTCAAAGCTTCCCTGACAATTTCAATTTCATCTATGATGATGTCAACTATGGCTACAAGATGATAGGCAACGCTGTGCCTGTTAATCTCGCATACCATGTAGCATTAAGAATCAAAGAAGTGTTGAAAGAAAAAGGATTTGAATAATGAACGTCGTTTCGCTGTTTGCTGGTTGTGGCGGTCTAGACCTTGGCTTTGAAAGAGCCGGGGTAAATGTGATTTGGGCAAATGAATATGACACAGCAATCGAAGCAACTTATCGTCTTAACCACCCAGCTACCATGTTTTCCAATGCAGATATACGCAAGTTATCTGCAAGTGAAATACCCGATGCTGATGGAATAATCGGTGGTCCGCCTTGCCAAGCATGGAGTGAAGGTGGCAAAAGTTTAGGGCTTGAAGATGAACGTGGCAAATTATTCTTGGACTATATCCGCATAGTCAAAGAGAAGCAGCCCAAATTTTTTGTCATTGAAAATGTACCTGGCATTCTATCCCCTCAACACATCAACACATTTAAATCTTTCATATCACAATTAGAATCACCCGGTTATAAAATCAAATACAAGTTGCTCGATGCTGCAGACTTTGGCGTGCCCCAAAATAGAAAAAGAGTTATTGTTGTAGGTATCAGAAACGATATAACTACATCTTTTGAATTTCCATCCCCATCTATTTCTAAGCATGTCACACTACGCCAGTCTATTGGCGACCTTGCACAATTTCAACCTAAAATAGTAAATTCATCAATTTCGGCAACTGCTGACACGAGTGTATGTCCTTATGCTAATCACGATACTTTTGACGCACCCTATGACGTCAAATTCATGTCTCGTAATCGCGTTCGCAGTTGGGACGAACCTTCGTTTACCATACAAGCACAAGCTAAAAACGAGCCTCTCCACCCAAGTGCCCCAAAGATGCTTTTTGTTTCACCAAATAAAAGGGCATTTGCTCCAAATGCTGTTTATCGACGTTTGAGTATTCGTGAATGTGCTCGTATTCAGTCATTTCCTGACGATTTCAAATTCATATACAATGATATTCGCGATGGTTACAAAATGGTAGGCAATGCTGTACCTCCTCTTTTTGCTCAAGCTATTGCTTGTCAAATAGTCGACGCATTTGAAGCCTCCCCAAAAGACAATCGTAATGATATTACTGTTCTGGCTGTAACAGTTTTTCCAAACAAGAACAACAATACTTTTATCGAGTTCTCGCAAAATAGCAGAGATGTAGAATACTATTTCGGTCGCTCTCATTCTTCTCGTTCAGACTTCGCCGATATCGTCAATAACATGAAGTATTTTGCACCTATAATAAACGGCAAAATAACAACAATATATAACATTACCTCTGTCTGTATTAAATCTCGTCTCGAACTACCACACGATATTTCAAACTCAATCTCTCCTCATGACAAAAGGCTTGTATTGTCGTTATCGCTTTTCAAGCAACTTATTCAGCCTCTGTATATAAATAATTTGTCTCGTGGATGGAGTTACAGAGTACTAAACATTTAAACATTGTGCATTCATTTCCTCATCACAGCCCCGTCGCCAACCGCGTCGGGGCTTTCTTTATCCCCTGAATCCGTGTGCCACCAAAATCTACAAAAAACGTCTCCAGAGGAAAAAAGTCCGTTCTTTTACGTTTTTATATACGCTCCTTGAGTGCGAGATACTGATTTATGACGTTAACAGTCAGTGATTCTGGGCTAGTCAGAAGAGAGAAGATACCATGGTTTTTGAGTTCTCGGACTATCTGATGCTGCTCAAAAGACATACGTTGAGCCACCATCTGTGTAGCATACACCTCAGTATCTGTCATAGGCTTATCGATAGTTGACATCTCTGATGGTGATTGGTAGCAAAGCTGTTGGATATCAGAATCAATAAAGAACACTATCAAGACAAGATGGAGCTTCGCCAACTCCTTGATATAAGGCATCTGACGATTGAGTGAGTTGACAGAATCAAACTGGGTATAGATAATCAAGAGGCTTCGCTTCTTGATATTACGCTGACAAAAGGCGAAGAGCGCCGAATAGTCGCTCTCAGCAAATTCGGTTTTTTCGTCATACAGAGCATCATGGAACTTATGAATCTGAGACATACCTCCAGTGGCAGGAAAGAATGTATTGATGTTACGCTCAAAAGTGAGGAGACCCATATTATCCTGCTGTTGAATACATATAAAGCTAAGTTGCAGTGTGGAATTGATAGAATAATCCAGCAGGCTTAGCTTTTCGAATGTATGCTGCATTCCGCGCCCCTTATCTACAAAGGCATAGATATCCTGACGTTTCTCCTGAGCGTATTGGTTAACCATCAGTAAGTGACGGCGGGCAGAAGCCTTCCAGTTGATCATACGGTAGTCATCGCCAAGAACATACTCGCGGATATTCTCAAATTCCTTACTCTGTCCGATACGACTCTGAGTATGTGCACCAAGTGTCATCTCGCGATTACGGAATGAGAGAAGTTCCATATTACGGAGAAAATTGAAAGCCGGATAGACCTTCACTTGCTCCTCATTCTTGGAAATGAAGCAGCGACTGATAAAATATGGCCACACATTAATGAAGACATTAGTGTTATGGAAAGTATACAGTCCACGCTTCACCGGATGGACATTATAGGACAATGTGACTGTAGAGCCTGGTTCCAGTGTAGCCTTAAGTCCGTTATCACGCAACTGAAGGATATCAGGAGCTTCGTCCAGGACAACAATCTCAACCTTAAAAGGATATGTACTGGTAATGGACAGCTCAACCAGATTATCCATACCATTACTCAATTTAGCGTCGACTTTACGGGTTGCTGTTACAGAGCCCTTATATGAATAAAGGCGAATGATGTTATATACCAAACCGACAAAAGATATGGCCATAGCGGTATAACATATGGCATAAAAGAAATCCCACAGGTGTCCCATTGAGTACAGGACAAGGCATACAACAAAAGCAATTTCTAATCGGCGCTCAGAAAACATACGCTATTATTTAGGAACCTCTACCTTATTAATGATATCCTTAACGACCTGCTCGATAGTCACCCCATTCATCTCAGCCTCGGCTGTGAGAGATATACGGTGCTGGAGAACCGGAGTAGCCAACATCTTGATATCATCAGGAATAGCGAAATCACGACCATTGACGAGGGCAAAAGCCTTTGCCGAATTAAGGAGAGCAATAGATGCACGAGGCGAAGCTGCCACGTAGATATTCTGATGCTGGCGAGTCTGTGCAATGATTTGAACGATATAAGACATCAGCTTATCATCGACATGAACGCTCTGGGCTTTCTGGCGGAGCTCAATGATATCATCATGGCTCAAGAGAGGCGACACCTGGTCGAGTTTTGAAAAAGCAGTCGATGAGTTATGCAGGCGAAGGACCTCCAGCTCAGAATCTGCATTCGGATAGCCGACTACCACTTTAAACATAAAACGGTCCATCTGAGCCTCTGGGAGTCGGTATGTACCCTCCTGCTCGATAGGATTCTGCGTAGCGAAGACAGTATAGATATCACTCATCGGATAACGCACGCCATCTATAGTAGCCTGTTTTTCCTCCATAACCTCGAAGAGAGCAGACTGAGTCTTTGCCGGAGCACGGTTGATCTCATCCACCAAGACGATATCTCCGAATATCGGGCCTGCATGGAAATCGAACTTATTAGTACCCATATTGAACACATTAGTACCAAGCACGTCCGACGGCATAATATCCGATGTAAACTGAACGCGAGAGAACTTAGCATCGATAAGCTTAGCTATCAAGCGAGCAGAGAGAGTCTTAGCCACACCAGGAACGCCCTCGATGAGGACATGACCATTAGCGAGGATAGCAGTAAGAAGGAGGTCAACGCTCCAAGCCTGACCGATGACTATATTATTTATGGCAGAACGCATAGACTCTATGCGGTTGTCTGTTACTTGCCCTGAGAAAGGGGTGGAATTTTGGTTATCTTCCATATTATCAAAAGCTATTATTTACAGATTAGAATATTTGTTCATTTGTTCGCAGACGGTGGACAGATACGCTTCAGTGATAACGCCCTGCTCTTGAGTTGAATTACGTATATTATTCAGACGAGAGAGAAAAGCCCTCACCTCATTGACATCCATATTCCAATGCGAAGCGAGAATAGAAGAGCTATCATATAAGCGATCCGGTTCAGACAAGTCGATGCCATACTTACTCTTTATATGATAGTAAAAATATGATATGCGATTATTAAGTATCTGACGGAGATTACCCTCGTTGGCATACATAGTACCGACATGCTTTGCATATTCTGCCGAACGATTCCTATAACCTTCGAAGATAGGTATCTCACGCTGACGGCGAGATAAGAGGAGAGGTAAGAATAGCAACAAGAGAGGCCATAGTTTGGAAAACAACGAATCACGGGAATCTTCGCTGCCAGTATTATTATTAGTAGAAATGGCACGTCCCTGCTTTTTTGTAGGATCATAATCAGAAATATAGGTGTTTTCTGGCAGAGGATCAAAAGAATGCGACTCAAGGTGGAAACAGATTTCAGACAAATAGTTATCGGGATGGACCTTTTTCGTAAAAGCGAATCGCATAAAATCCATTGCCACATGAGCGAACTGAGCATTCTCATACGAGACAGCATAATTGGACAACAAAAGCGGGTTGACCAGCACTGAGAGATGAGCCCCACTGTCGAATGTATAACGTACTGCTATTGTATGTCTGTCACTAGCCATCATAACCTCTGTATAACGAGGGGAATATGCAACACCTAGTTCCTGAAGCAAGGTAGCCCTTGACAAACGGCGAGAACAAAATATACCAGGCATTTGAATCTTAGGCCTAGCTGGATAAGTAGAGATATCAGACAACGGGAAATCCTGCTTTGAAGCCTGAGAGAGGAAAGATTCCAGGCTGAACAGCTCACCACTGATACTTTTAACAGGCTGTCCAACTCTTTCTTCAGAGGTACCCTCATAAGAACTCTTGTAAGCATCATTATCAGTTTCCTCGTCATAATTCTCATAAATCTCCTCTTTATCCTCCTCATAAATCTCCTCTTTATCATTCTCCTCTTCATCCTCATCATAATCATAAATATAACCACCTACGATTGGAATGATATTCTGAGCAACAATAAGAGTATTATTTCCCTTTTGGATGCGATAATTGAGGTATCTAGAGCGAATCCACAAAGTATCAGCAGAGACGAAAGCCAGGTCTGCATCGTTGATAATATCATAGTAGTCATTGGACTCATACTCTGCCTCTGTAGAAACTAGTCTCACCTTCCTATTGACATTTTCTGCTATGTCATGATTATAATAGCACAAATTAATGAAACGGCCCATATCAAACGGGTACGCAGTATAGTCATGCATTGTTGGATTCCAATCCAATTTCCGCGTCTCTTTGCAAGAGACCATTACCAGACAGATGGCAATGAGAGATACTATATATGACGGTATGCTTCTCATAGCTTAGTGATGATTTGGTTCAACTCACGAGCATGCTGATAGTCTGTTTCAGTCATCGGGCGTTCAGAATTATCAGCATAGACAGCCACGAGATAGAGGTCTATCAGTTCATGGAAGACAGGGCGTCGCTTAACGTTTCTATACTCATAGTAATATTCAGTAGCTGTTTTAGACTCATTCCAAGAGATACAATTATGACGTTGGAGATAATAGAGAGTCTTAAGATATACCAGACGTATAGCCTCGGCATACTGTTCTTTTGAAAGACAAGCTGCAATCTCGTGGTCATAATCATGTCCGAAAATATTGACAGAATACAAAGAAGAAGATTCTTCCACAGGATGATCCTTATATTTTCGAGAAAACAAATCAGATAACAAACCCCTCTGCTTATAAATTATTACGAGCAACAACAAAATCAATAAAGTTACGACTACATAAGTCAAAACTTCGAAAACAGAATCCAGAGCATTAAAAAGAAAGCCAAAGGAGTTGTCGACGTGCTGCTCTTCAACACGCATATTCAGCGTACTGAACTCATTCCAACTATCGGCATAGCGTTCGGCAGCAGCAGTAAAAGTAGAATCTGAAAAAACCTTATCGCTCATTTCAAATCCTCCATATTGATAAACTTACGCTCGCGACGCCAAATAGAGTATGGCAATAAGACATAATAGAATATGATGAAGCCAAATGAGCCAAATATAATGAAAAGTCGGAAAACAAGAGGATATTCGACATGGCGGGTAAGGAATCCCTCGAAGAATGCGGCCACAGTAAGCAGCGGCACTACAGAAGCCAGAATACGTATAGCCACCTGACCGTGAATACGGAGTGACTGTCTGCGAGAATATGTACCCGGGAATACCCACCCCCAGCTAAGAGTAAGGGCGGCACCTGCAGCGATAATGATAGAAGAGATTTCAAACGCGCCATGAATCCATATAGCTGTCATGGAACGGAACCCTATGTCGGCGCCATAGAGAAAAAAAAGCGACTGGAACTCACCCAACATGATACCATTATGGTACATATAGTATATCGGGCCAAGGAAAGGAATCATACCAGAAGCGAACATCAGAAATGTTATCCTGACATTATTCAAGAGAATCCCCAGAAAAGAAGACATCTGATCGCCACCAGCATAGACTGCTGTAGGCTCATTGTTTCGGATATTCTCTACAGTCATATTGACATAATAGTCGCCTAAAGTCTTGCGAATATTAGCCTCATCCTGAAATGCCAAGATGACACCAGCTATTGTAAAACAAGCGAAAATGACAAAAGAAGCGATGAGAATACGATGATTGAGAGCTACGACTCGAGGAATCTCATAGGTAAAAAGATGCAGAAAAGAGCGAAAATCATACCTCTTACGTGAATATACGGCTTCATGGAGACGCATACACAAGTCGTTGAGATATGTACAAATTCTTGAATTAGGGTATTGTGTATTGGCATAAGCCAAATCAGCCATCACGTCATCGTAGGCATGTATGAGATCATCCACTTTAGGACGTTCTAGCCATCCTGTAAGAGTGTCATATACCTTCCACTTATCTATGTTCTGCTTTATGAAAGTAAATTCCTGCATAACGATGTACGTTAGAAAAAAACATATATCTTCGCACTACAAAGTAATAAATTATATACGTAATGGACAATCAATCCATACAATTAATTACTGGAGGATATGTAAAACTACAATATGATGTTGCCTCCCCTGGCGCACGTGCTTTTGCCTATCTGATTGACATGACTATACTGGGTATAATGGGTTTCTTGTTGTCATTAGCCATCGTCAGAACATTTTCGTGGATAGAAAACAATGCTCTACTTTACATTGCATACGTTCTTGCGTACATGCTAGTGCTTTTTTTTGACATGACTCTTGAGTTACTTTTTTCGGGACAGACAATCGGAAAGATGATACTGAGGATAAAAGTCATCAACAAAGACTGTCAGCCTCCCACCTTTCTGCAGTCATTCTACAGGTGGATAATGATGCCGATAGATTTCTTTGTCGGACTATTCTTCATTGCCAAGGGCAACCAGAGACTAGGAGACATACTCTCGGGATGCTATGTAGTAGGCTGTCGCAGCGGGAGACAAGACAAAGTGAACATAGCCAACGAATTTGCTTATCTAAGTCCCAACTATAAGGTACAATACCCAGAATCGGAGAAACTGACAGAAGAGCAAGCCCTAGCTATACAGAAGGTACTTCACGACTACGTATACAAAGACTCTCATAAACTTATAGAAAAGAAAGTCCGAGAAAAACTCAAGCTCACAAAAACGAGAGAAACAGGAAGAACGTTTTTGCAGACAATCATGAATGATTATAAGTACATAGAAATGTCTAAACAAAAAAGCATATAAATATGGAGATAATAGATTATTTTAAGAAATCAGTTTTTGAGAACTACGCCAACTTCAAAGGGCGTGCCCGTCGTACCGAGTTCTGGTATTTCAATTTGGTAATGTGGGTAATCAATATGCTCTTTCAGGCGGTTTCCTCAGAATTTGCTGCAGGTACAATGAATTCTAAGAATAATGTACCTTTCGTCATAACACTTGTCATATTTATACTGATTTCTTTAGTTCTAACGATACCTAGTCTCAGTGTATTTGTTAGAAGATTGCACGACTATGGCAAGAGTGGCTGGTGGATTTTCCTTTCATTTATTCCTCTGATTGGAGGCATCATCCTTCTAGTGTGGACCTGTAAAGCTGGTCAGATTGGACCAAACAAGTGGGGACCAGACCCTAAAGATCCATCGTCACGTAATGAAGTGCTAGATGCATTTAAAGACTAGCAGGCGAAACCACAGAGCCGAAGAAGAGTTCGAAAACAGCGACAAAAAACAAGGAAGCCGATACACCAAAAAATATGGGGTATCGGCTTCCTCAGTATTGATACACTAGTTGATAATCAGATTGCGCCAGCGAGGTGGGCATCAATATACTTATAGAAGTCATCCTTGTACATATCCGAAATAGGGATAGACTCTTGACCGATGATTACGTGCATACGCTGTACTTCATCGATAGCCTCAAGGTTCACTATATAAGAACGGTGGATACGCATAAAGAGATGCGGAGGAAGGGCGTCCATCATACGCTTCATCGAGAGAAGAGGCATGATAGGTTTTGGTCTGTCCTTTACCACAATGCGGACATACTCTGACATACCCTCGATATAGAGGATTTCATCAAAACGTATCTTTAGGATACGAGACTCACAACGCACAAAAAGATACTGTGGCTGATAATTAGGATTGACCAGATTATTTTTAGCGACTTCTACCATTGTCTTAAATTATTAGTTGTTCGGTATATTCCTTAGTGTTTTGGTAATATACGGCGTAAACGACGATTTGTTATACAGAATAACAAATATTAAGCATATTTTAGCGAAAAAGATGGGACAACAGGTATTGTTGACCCATCTTTTGACGGAATTTATACGGTAATATTGCTTTGAGATTAGTCCTGGAGGTTAATTGCGTAATATGCTACCTTACCATTAGGGTAGATACCTGAGATAAAGAGACCCTCGGATGCGGTAGCTGTAATCTGCTCCAACTCCTTGACGGTGGTAAGAGGTGTACGGTTAGCCTTGAGGATGATGAAACCGTCGCGAACGCCACTCTCCTTGAGTTTACCATTGCCTACCTTCTCTACCTTGATACCATATCGGAGGTGCATATTCTGCTTCTCATCGTCAGAAATTGGGCGAAGAGAGCCACCGAGCACGTCTGTAGCATCGGCTACCTTGACAACCTCAGTTGTACCACGTACGTTACGGAGAGTACACATAGTCGTCATTTCCTTACCATCACGAATGTATGTAAGTTTCACTGTATCACCTGGACGATGCTGAGCAATCTGTTCCTGAAGCTGAGCTACAGTCATAGTTGGCCTGCCATCTACAGCAATTATTATATCCTCGGACTGAATACCAGCGTCACGAGCTGCGCTACCTTCGTTAACATCCATTACGAGGACACCCTCTGGCTTTTCGAGGTTATATTTCTTCTGGAGTTCGCTATTAATCTCAGCGATAGAGACACCGAGAAGAGCACGTTGAACCTCACCATACTCCTTGAGGTCGGCAGCTACCTTCTGGACAATAGAGGTAGGTACGGCAAAAGAATAGCCAGTATACGAACCCGTATTAGAAGCGATAGCAGTATTGATACCCACCAATTCGCCACGGGTATTGACGAGAGCGCCACCCGAGTTACCAGGATTGACAGCGGCATCAGTCTGGATGAACGACTCGACACTCATCTGGCTTTGATTGATACCCATTTTACGAGACTTAGCGCTAACGATACCAGCAGTAACGGTAGATGTAAGATTAAAAGGGTTACCCACAGCGAGAACCCACTCGCCCACCTTAAGAGCATCAGAGTTACCGAAAGCGAGAGGCTTAAGGTCCGACGCTTCGATTTTCACGAGAGCGATATCTGTTGTCTTATCAGTACCGATGAGTGTACCCTCAAATACGCGGCGGTCGTTGAGGACTATTTCAATCTTATCAGCGTTTTCGATAAGGTGATTATTAGTTACGATATAACCATCATTACTGATGATGACGCCAGAACCAGAACCTGTCAGTTGAGGACCCTGAGGCTGCTGAGGCTGAACACGAGGTCCGAAGAAGAACTGGAGGAAAGGATCAGAAGAGCCGTAAGCACTCTGGCGAGACTCCTGCAGAACCTTAACGTGAACCACGCTCTCTACGCTCTTAGCTGCTGCCTCGGTAAAATCAGTTGGAGCATAAGACATAGCCACGCGAGAAGCTGTGGCCTGACCACTGAATACCGTAGCGGTATCCTCTGGAGAAATCTTTACTACTGGGGCCTCTGTATATTCTGTATAGCGAGCGTGCAGATAAGCACCCAATGCGATGCAGCCTGCTGTGATAGCTACTGTTGCCAATGTCTTTTTCATTTTCATGTCTTTAAGTGTTTAATGTTTATGTCTTGTTATATGTGTCAGTTTAAATATTGACTATTATCGTTTTATGACGTTGCAAAGATTGGACCAAATAATAACGTCAGCAAACAAATTCAACGAAAGTAAGAATAAATCATACTTTCATAGGAAGAGACTAAAGTTGAAGAAAAGCAAACGTTCGTGGATAAGAAACGTCAGAATTTAATAGAAAGGCGCACGTTGATACGGCGAGAAGTAAGATAATTAGGCACTGCGAGGTCGCGCTTCTGAGTATCAGTCACCCAGAAATAAGATATAGTATTCTTGATATCAAAGAGGTTAAAGAA
>JAKSLD010000027.1 GCA_024401395.1 Bacteroidales bacterium | reverse complement strand
ACGACAAACCGAATGTTCCGAAACTATCTCATCATCAAGACTACTGGGCCTAATGCCTATGGTGAGGATGACAAGATAACTCCGTACAGATTGGACTTCATCCGCGTTACGCCAATCATAAATCACTCATCAACAAATCGTAAATGATAAGATGACACAGACCGAAATACAGCTCACACTAAACAACCTTGTGGCGAAGCTCCGCACCTGTAACAAGAAGGTGCGTTGGGGAATCTCATACACCAAGCAGGGCGACCCTACAATGCGCGAGTTCGACTCGTCGTATGAGGATGGCGCATTGGCAGCCGCCAGTGTGGAGGAGAAGATGAACCTTCTGCTGAAGGACTCGCAGATTGACTATATCCGTGTGGATATGGGCAACTCGCGTGTCAAGACCAAGGACTATGTGGAGTTTATAATTCGGGAGCAGCAGCTCAATGGTGTCATGCCTTATCGCAATGGTGAGGTCGAGATCTACAACTCGGACACTCGCGATGTACGAAATGCAAAGGCCGCCTACAATCAGATGCACGGCAATGCGCCTTTCGGTAACGTGAACGCAATGCTCGGTTTGCTTGGTTTCGACACTGGATGCCTCAATGGCGTTGATGACAATTCGCCTCTGGGTGGATTGGGAGCGATCCTCGCAGTGCGTGACGGCAACATCCGTCAGCAATACGAAATGAAGGAGCAGTCTCGCTTGCTTGATGTGGCTCATCAGGATGCGGCAACGCTTCGTGAGGAGATTTCTTCCCTAAAGGGCGAGATTGCGACAAAGGACAAGACGATTGAGAAACTCAGTAAGAAACTGGAGCGCTCGGAGGAACGTGTCGAGGAACTTGAGAAGATGAAGCCAGAGAACTCCTTTGGCGGCATCGCTCTGAAGGCTCTCGGACAGTCAATCCTCACAGGCGTTGTCAAGTCCAACACTGGTGTCATAAGTGCCTTGTCGGGTATTCCAAAGCCTACGCTCGATGCTGTAATGGCGGCTCAGGATGACGGCATGAACCAGTATTCTGCCGAAGCTGATGACGATGAAGCAGAGGTAGAGGTGGAGTCTGAAGATCCACGCTCACCACAATTGCAGCAGATTAGTTCCTGGACTAAAAACCTCAGTGATGAAGAGTTCAATCAGTACCTGGCAATCATGAACGTCTTTATGCTCAACAGGCAGTCGATGACAGCACTCTACAATCAGTGGAAGATGGCAACGGTCCAGACTCAGCACGCACAGGCTCAACCTCGTGGTGCGGTCATGCACGACGATAACGGAATCAAACTCAAATAGCCATGGCAGAGAAATTCAAGGTAAACCCTATTACGGGCAAGTTCGACATGGTGGGTGACGGCACGGCTGAAGGCATCACCTATACCAATGCGGAGAAAACTATCGAGACCATTGGCGGTGTGAAGGCTGGCACGTCGTTCGACAAGGCTACTGTCGAGGAAGTCTTCAATATGCTCTTCTATCCTGAACGTGGTCCGCTTATCTCATTGTCTGCTAGCGATACGAACTATAACCGTGAGATTGGTGACATCATCGAGGAACTGACTTTGACGGCAACGACTACCAAGAAGTCTTATCCTATCAAGTCTGTAAAGCTCTCGGATGGTCAATCCATCGCTTCACCTAACGCCAATGGTGGAGCAGAGAAGTTCACCGTCACCAACGTAGGCAAGAACGTTTCGTTCACGGCTACCGTTACGGATGAAAAAGGTCTTTCGGGCAAGTCGTCCGCTATCAGCTATGCTTTCCGTCGTCCTATCTACTACGGAATTATTGCGAGCAATAAGACTGATGACGCAGCAATCCGCACGCTCACTAAGGTCATACCGACTGCTGACAGTGGCACTATCACTGCTGCATTCGGCAAGTTCGACTCCATGCGAATGGTGGTGGCTGTAGCTGGTACTGTATCGGACATTCTGAATCCTTCTGGCTACAAGATTCTGCCATCGTTCGACACTCGTTTTGTTGTCAACGTGCAGTGTCTCGACGGTCAGGAAGTTCCCTACAACGTCTTCATCTCTAACCCTAACAAGCAGGAGTCTTACACCTGCAAGATAACCTACAAACTCAACTGATGGCAAACTCTTTCGGCAAAGGCATAGCAATGAACTGCGGTTTCGACATGGGCTCTCAGGAGCTCGTCGATAACCGTGGCCGCTTCGACACACTCGCTGAGCGTGATGCGCTTGAGGACATCAAGCGTGCCACTGGCTTGCAGGTGTTCGTCAAGGAGACCGATACTGTCTATGTCTGGAACGGATCTGAGTGGCTGCCTGTTGGTGGTGGGTCGAACGACGAGGGCGAGTACCAGGTGTTCGAGAACCATTTTGTTGCATCTGAAGCTGGCAAGGATCTGGAAGACTGCCACAATACCGAAACCTCTAAAAACGATTGTTTGTCATGATCACAGAAGAGTCAAACATAATGCAGAAACAGGGCGACTTCATCGCCCGAAAGCTCATGCTCATGGAGGCTCGTCTGAAGGAGTGCGAGCGTCAGCTGGAAGTGTATCGCTGCAAGTGCAATCTCAAGGATCGCATCACTTTCGATTCATACGTCGAATGTACTGTCGACGCTCTAGAGTTCGGTGATTTCGTCGTGGCTCACAATGAGATGTTGACGTTTGACGATTTCGTTGAGCATGTTCCCGATTCGCTTGCTTTCGATGACTTCATAGAGGTACGTGAAACGCTTTCATTCTCGGATTTTGTCGATACCACAGCCTCGGCTCTTACGTTTGGGGATTTCATTGATGCAGCTTCTGACAGGTTGACGTTCGCAGACTATATCGAAGCTAACCAGAACAAGCTGACGTTCTCTTCATTCGTTAATGCGCAGACTAATAAGCTCACGTTCGGCTCATTCGTCGATGCCAACAAGAACACTTTGTCCTTTGCGAACTTCATCAACGCAAATACAAGCAAGCTCACGTTCTCGTCGTTCATTGATGCCAACAGAAGCAAGCTTACATTCTCCAACTTCATCAACGCAAACAAAAGCACAATGACTTTCAGCAATTTCGTCGATTACTTCAAGTCCATCCTAACTTTCAACAACTTCATCAACCATGAGTAAATACGCGCTCTCATTCACGACTCAGGGCAACGACCTGAACACCTATTATCTGGCTGCATCGGTGCTCGGTATGGTGGCGGCTAAGTACAGCACGTCCACCACTTATGTCAACTCTTCCTATGGCTTCGTCAGTGCCACCTACGCTAGTCAGTTCCAGGGGTTCATAGATTCGGTAATCGAGTCAAAATACTGGACTACAAACGTGAAATGCTATACAGCCGCAAAACTGTATTCATCAGCCAGCATCTCAAATAACGTCACCAAGACTGCGCAGTCTGTGGCCAATGTCACTACGGGTGGAACGACATCTTCCACATCGTTGTCTGGTCTCGCATCGTGGCTCATAGGCTCTGCCTCAAATAGTTCGTGGTCGTCCGTGGTCAATCAGTCTGTCCCTTATATCAACTACAAGATCTCTTGCATGAGCGAGACTGACTACAAGGCGTTTCTGACCGCAATAATCAACGCGGGCGGCCTTGCTGACTACGAGCAGACAAACTCCCCAGTTCAAGCTTAATCTTTCATCCCTTTAATACAAACACACAATGGTTCTCAACACAATCCTCGCCAAGATAGGTGATTTCCTTGGCCGCAAATTCAAGCTCATCAGCGACAAGTTCGCTGACATCATCACCAACGTCATCCCTCAGGCCAAGCAGGAGGCAATCGACGCTTCCAAGACCTACACCGACAACAAGTGCACTGTCACTCTCAACGAGTCGAAGGCCTACACCAACACCCAGATAACGAACCTTATCAACGGTGCGCCCGAAGCCCTCGACACGTTGAAGGAACTTGCTGATGCCATCGGCAAGAATGGCGACATCATCACCGTCATCAACAACACCCTCAACGGCATCGGTACATACGAAGAGTTCGTCGCAGCATTCAACGACCAGGTCGGCAAGGACAGCATCTTCTATGAGAAAACCGCCTAAACCCTTTGAACCATGATGGATTTAATTCAGAACTGGTTCACACTTGTTCTCGTTCCGCTCACCAGCATCATAACCTGGTGGGCGGCGAGACACAAGCGCAATACCGAGGAGGCACAGCTCGACAACGATACGGTCAACGACCTCCGCAAGACTGTCGATGATTGCGTCGAGCAGAACAAACGTCTCTACGACAAGATTTTCGAGCTCCGTGTCGATTACTCGCAGGTCAAAAACGAGTGCATCGAACTGGCCTTCAAGAACCAGCAGTTAGCTCAGACCATCGACATGCTCAAGCGTGCCAACGAGGAACTGAACCAGACAATCGAAGCCCTCCGCAAGGAAAACGAACAACTCCGAAAACTAATATCACCATGCAGTACAAACTCACCGTCAAAGTAGAGGCGCAGAACGAAACGGAAGTCATCCGTCTCGGCTCGTACCTTCAGAAGATTCTCTCTACATCAAACACACAGGAGATTACCCACCTTCTCGAAAAGGTGGCCAAGAACCCAGCGCTCGTTAAGACCGCACTAAAATTCGCATAGCCATGACCAAGGAACAAAAACACAACCTCGCCATCGCAGCCATCGCTCTCATTGCCATGCTCCTAATGTGCCTGTTAGGCGGTTGCCGTCCAACGCAGTACATCGAGAACATCCGCGAAATAGAGGTGCGCGATACTCTCATCATTACCGAGCCCGATACGGCCTCCATGCACGCTCTCATCGAGTGCGACTCACTGGGTAACTTGTTAGTCCGAGAAATCGAGTCACTACATAATACACGCTCAAAGGTCAACACAGTAGTGGAATATAAAACCTCCAAGGCTGCCGAGATTCGCACAGAGTACATCCTCCAGACTGATACCATCTACGTCCCGACCTACCACGAGCGAATAACCAAGACGCAAACGCTTATTCCGAAAAAGGAACTCGACATCGGACTAATCTTCGCCTGGATGTTGATAGGCGTAATCATCGGCTGCCTAATCTCATACAAGATACTCAAATGACCCTCTCCGACAACCAACTGAAAACGCTCCTGAAGGCGGCTGGCATCACAGCTCTTAGCGTGACAGCTCTCGTCATAGGTGTACGAGTCGTGAAGCGCATCCGAGAAGGAAAGACCGAAAAGGAACTGACTCACGCAGTCGAAAGCCTCACCACTACTGACAAGGAGGTCTCGCAGTCCATCAGCACAGAGCAAGCCAAACTCTTCGCCAACACACTCTTTGAGGCCTTCAACGTCTGGAACGGCACCGACACAGATGTAGTGAAGTCTGTAATAGGTAAACTGAAGAACGGCAAGGACTGGCTTGCAGTCATCAAAGCCTTCGGAGTAAAGCCATACGGAACGACAGGCACGCCCTGGTTCGGCGACGGCATCCAGCTCGACCTGGTAGGTTGGTTTCGCAAGGAGCTCAGCGGTTCTCTGATGCAGGAGATAGAAACTCAACTCGAAAAGTATGGCATCAACATCTAACCGCAAATGGATGATAATCGGTGCCATAGGCATAGCTGCTCTAACAACAGGCATCATCATCACACGCAAATACAAGACGCAGATCATGAACATTCTCGACCGAACAAAGCTAGCTCTCGTTGGCCGCACCATCAACAAGATCATCATCCACTGCACAGCCACACGCGCAAGCCAGGACTGCACAGTCCAACTCATCGACCAATGGCACCGCCAACGAGGCTTCGACGGCATAGGCTATCACTACGTCATCTATCGAGACGGATCAGTCCACGAAGGCAGACCTCTCAGCAAAGTGGGCGCTCATTGCGTAGGTCAGAACTCCGATTCTATCGGCATATCCTATTGCGGTGGCGTAGCAGAGGATGGCACAACGCCACAGGACAACCGCACCGATGCCCAGAAAGCCACCATCAAACGCCTCATAGCCGAACTTCGCCAGGCATACGGCAACATTCCTGTTTACGGACATCGAGACTTTGCAAACAAGGCCTGTCCTTCATACGACGCAAAAGCAACCCATAACTAACACGTAATAATATGGCAACAAAGAAAACCAAAGGTCGCAAGACCACAACCAAGCGCACCTATAAGAAGCGCACTAGCAAGACTACAACGGCCAAGACTCCACGCAAGTCCACCAGACGCACCAAGAAGACTTCCGCATCATCTTCAACAGGAGGCTCTGTAAAACGAGCCATACGCAAGGCAGGAGCGATCGTCAGAGCCGCAGTCCGAGCCAAGACCCACAACGAGAAGGCAGCTCGCAAAGCAGGCCGAGCAGTCCGAGGGGCAGCTCGTCAAACCATCAAGAAGAACGCTGGTTCTTCAGCCCTCAACGGTGTCAGGCACACAAGGACTCGTCGCAGCTATCGCCGTCGCTAGTACATTATTCTTCATAGCAACCAGAAAATAACAAGAAACGCTGATGCACAACCCACATCAGCGTTTCTCTAATATCATCATCACCATGAACCCAACCAACACCGCCCTCATGCTCGCCCTTCTGTCCGAGCAAACCACACCAACCATCGTAGAAGAACTTTCCGACACCCTGATGTATGTCGGCTATTGTCTCCCAACCACAACAGGCTACGATGATCCTACCTGGCTTATCCGCAGAGTCAAGAAAACCATCAACGAAGACGGCTCCTCCCTCCAGACCATCATGTACCCCAATGGCGAACGCAGGTATATTCAAAAGTGGTCAGAACGGGCAGAGTTGGTGTATGGACATAGCGGTTCTTGGGAAGAAAATAGTTAAAATAGCCTCTAAAATTATTTAGACTCTGAATAAATTACACCTCCTATTCTTTGCGAAAAAGAGGTGTTTTTTTCTTATATTTGTACCACCCTTAAAGGTCAATCTCAAGCTACCAAATCTTTGTAAATTATGTTACTGACTTGATACAAATGTTTGTAACTAATTGATTTATAAGCAATATTCTAATTGCTGTCCGCTAAACTTTAAATGGCACGACAATATAGTCCGCAATGCCCGTAAACACGGTGTTGCGGATTCATTTTTCGAAAACCAAGCCCCCTAATCAAATAACGAGAGCTGAATCGGCGGCTCTTTTGACTGCTCAATTAGTATCTACAGAGCACAGACTATGAAGATGCGATAAGAAATGTTATTTCGATGGGAGGCGATGCTGATACGATGGGAGCGATAACAGGTGCTATGGCATATGCATACTACAGAAGTATGCCAAGAGAATTGGCGGAATTCGCGGAGAACAAACTATCTAGGAGGATTTGGGATATTGTTGTTGAGTTTGGAGAGAGATAACTAGCAAGTAAAAAGCAATAGAAGAAAAAGAGCCGCTGAGTAGATTTCCCAGCGGCTCAATTCTTATATGAAAATATTACCTGTCAATTACTTAAGTCTGCGACCAGCAAGATCGTACTTAGCACCGTTTTCCTTGATGATTACGACATGTCCGTTCTCATAAGTCTTAACCGCCTTCGACTTATTGTTGAAGAGTACCGGCTTGATAGCAGAAGCATTGTCGTCAATAACTACCCATACTGTGCCATAATTTTCAATGTGGCAATCCTCTCCAAGTTTACTTTCTGGCACTTGAGTAGAGAATACTCCGCCGTATACTAGAATATCGGCATATTCTGGATCAAACAACAATGAACCTGAGTAACTACCAGCATTAATCTCGGCGAAAGAACCATCATTTATAGCGAATATAGGGGCACTTGTAGTGCTGTAATAATTGCCGCCATCAGCGAAGAACCCACCGTTGTCGACAAATACAACACATCCTTCTGGATTATGATTTACCAAATCTCCACTACCTGTCACCGATACCGTTATGTTGTCAGAACCGATGTAAATAGTACCATCTTCGCTGTTACTTTCAACCCAATGACCATTAAGGTTGATTGTGTAGCTACCTGGATTAAGGCCCTCAAAGTTAATGCCGTCGTCCATAGTTACGTTTGATTCCAGAACTAGTACATCACCATCCTTCATGTCTGCTATCGCAGATGGAAAGTCAAAGTAAACATACACTCCATTGATAGATGCCACAGCAGTAGTTACTACGTATGGATACTCATCTTTTGTCAATGCGTCCTTATTAGGGTCGCAGAAAGTGACATCGCTACCTAGATAATCTTCAGAAACTTCCTCTGAGAAATAGCCACCAAAGATTGCCAATTCACTACCTTCGAAGCCAGGTTCTTGATCTATTGCCCATGCAAATGAACACTTGAAATATCCGCCGTTTATCTCAGCGTAAGATTCGCCGCTAAGGAAAATTCCGTAAGACTCAGCTGCCACGAAAGTACCATTATCGATGTAACAAGTTCCTCCGTTATATATTTGAATAGCATCTTCAATCTCACATTGGACAACTCCATTTCCATAAATGTACAACTCTACGTTACCTCTGATTATAATTGGACAGGCATTTCTTTTTATACTATGTCCATTAAGATCAAGACTACAGTACAAGTCATCTGAAGCGAATTCAAGTGCTCCTTCTCCTCCACTGAGGTCAATGTCTGCTTCCAATGTCAGCACATCACCACTCGTAAGCGCTTCTACCGCCTCATGGATATTGTAGTATGGAGTGCTACCTATCGAAGCTACCGTTTGTGGTGCTGCGCTCGCACTTACTATAGCCATTACAGCTATCGCAATAATTGATAGAAATCTTTTCATAATATCTGCATATTTGGTTATAGACAGAGGTAGTCAGTACTACTTCAAGATGTCTTTGCCATCCTTGTCCTTGATTTTAACATCGTTTTTATTGTATGCTCCAGTAAGCTTTATCTTTAGCTTGCCATCGCTAGGGATTGAAACACTACCAGAGTGGCATGCACCTTTCCACTTGCTGATTGCAGTTGCTCGGGTGAAAGTACTTACTCGAAGTTCATTGTCCTTGATGAATCTATTTGGACCCAAATCGATTGGCTTAGTAGTAGAGTGTTTGTTGTTCCACTCTTCACGACCACCTTGATTTGTTGCGACTACATTAGCTACATCGCCAGTTTGAGGGATTTCTATGACATCATATTTGTATTCGAAGGCGATACACTTTGAACCATAGAGAGGAGTAGCATCACCGTTAATTTCAACAGAAGCTCTGTTTGTCAAAGGAACGTAGTTGATATCCTGTGTCTTGCCAGTCTCAGATTGTATACAAGCTTTTCCTGATGCGATGAACTGTACTTCGTATGTTACAGGAACACCCTGGTTAGAAGCACTAACCTCCATATTCTTAGCCATCTCAGCTGTGAAATCACCCTCAGTAAGAGCTGCACCAGCAGTAGAAGCGCTACCACCAATGATACGGCCTGTCTGTGTAGATGCTGTAGTGTTCTTTGTGATATCCTGCTTTGAGTTTACTGTTACGCCCTTGTACGAACCACTCTCAGAACCCTGGAATGCAAAATCAGTAGCCTTGTACTCCTTCTTGAAGAAACCGCTACGTCCGTATGTTACGCTCTTGATGATAGCGATAGGACCATTCTTTGCAGCCTTCTTCAAGATGTCTGCTGTTACGCCAGGACCGAAGAAGTTTGTCTTGTCCTTATCTTCTGGCTCGATTGTTACAGTGTAGAATGCCTGATTGAACGACTGCATTTCATACATTCTCTCAGAACCAGAGCTTACGCTTGCGCTGATGTCACATTTAGCATCAAGGTACTCAACCGAACAACCCATATCAAAAGCCATCTTTGATACACTTGTATATGTGTTCTTCATCGATGTTACCTGTGCTGGTGGCAAATGTCCGCCCGATTCCTCAAGGATAGAAGCAATAGCTGCGCGGATAGAACTTGCCTCAGCCTTCACACCTTTGCGCGATTCCTTACCGCCGTTGTTGAAGTTAACGTACACTGTTACTGTGCCAAGCTGGTCCTTAACACCGAAGTCAACCTCCTGTGGCTTACCTGCCATAAGTTGGCCGTTAGCATAAACAATACAACCTGGATAGATGTTTGTCTCGTAGATTGGCATAATCTTAGTAACCTCACGCTTGATGTCGTTCTCTGTTATCTGGAGCATCATAGCCTTGCCGTTTGGCAAAAGAAGGTACTTAGGATTCTTCTCAGTGTTGAGTTGTACTTCCGCAATGTTGTCTTTGGCAGAAAGTTCAGCCAAAGCATCGCGGATTGCCTGTCGACGTGCATCGTCATTGGAAGCAGCAGGTGCTGCTGCAGGAGCAGGCGCTGGTGTTGGGTTAGTAGCTGGTGCAGCAGGAGTTTCCTGCTTCTGTGGTTGGGAGTTGCCTCCTCTTCTAGCACGTTGCGCACTTGCGTCTTGAGAAAAGGCTAGCATTGCTACAATAGCTAATGAAACTGCCCCCCCAGAATTGAAAAATGTCTCATAGTAATAAAATGTTTTATTATTATTTGCAAAACCTGTTTGATAATGAAGTCGTTAGTGAATGTATGAATTATCAATCAGTGAAGGGCTAACATTTATATTGTAAATGTAGTTTCAATGTCCAATCACTATTTGATTATTCTTTTTTTATTACGTCAGAAAGTTTAATAGAGTTACCTAAGTTATACATTTTTTTATACAGATTTGATATTGCGCGTATTTTCTTAGTGGAAATGGTGTATTGTAATCAAATCGAAACCATTCTAAACAAAAGCTCACCTCCTTCCTTGTCGCAGCTTACATAATCAAACTCATCACATATTACTAAAACCTCTTGTCTTTCCACCATAGTTTTCATTGTTTTACCTTTGCCTTTATTTATATGCAAAGGTTGTTCAACTTCGGCTTCGGTGACTCATTTTTCAATTAGTATCTACGCCCAGCCTTCATTGTTGCGGAATTATAAGTCGCCGTATGTAGCAACTGTCTTCTATTATACTTCACGCTGTCTTGTAGCATATTCCTATAAATCTTTGCCCGCAAAACAATAATCTCAATTCATACAAAAAATCCCCCCGCCAGCATCGCCAGCGAGGGGAATCCTTTTATCTCAAATAGCTTTTAGTCTTTCAACTTAGCCTTCAAGAACTCACGGTTGAGTCGTGCAATGTTAGAGATAGAAATGCCCTTTGGACACTCTGCCTCACAAGCACGTGTGTTTGTACAGTTGCCGAAACCAAGCTCATCCATCTTTGCAACCATTGCCTTAGCACGACGAGCAGCCTCTGCCTGACCCTGTGGAAGAAGTGCAAACTGGCTTACCTTTGCTGAAACGAAGAGCATAGCCGAACCGTTCTTACATGCTGCAACACAAGCTCCACAACCTACACATGTAGCTGCGTCCATTGCAAGGTCTGCCTTCTCCTTTGGAATAGGAAGTGCGTTGGCATCCTGTGCACCACCACAGTTGAAGCTTACATAACCACCTGCCTGCTGAATCTTGTCAAATGCATTACGGTCTACCATCAAGTCCTTGATAACTGGGAATGCAGCCGAACGCCATGGCTCTACGGTGATAACCTCGCCGTCTTTGAAACGACGCATGTAGAGCTGACATGTTGTAGCCTTTGTAGCTGGGCCATGAGGGTGACCATTGATGTACAATGAACACATACCGCAAATACCCTCGCGGCAGTCGTGGTCAAATGTAATTGGCTCCTCGCCTTTCGCTACGAGATCCTCGTTGAGGATATCAAGTGTCTCAAGGAACGATGTATCTGTTGTAGATGTTACTTGATAGTTCTTGAACTCACCCTTTGCCTTTGGGTTAGCCTGACGCCAAACACGCAAGGTGACTGTTATATTCTTTTCTGCCATTGTGGTCTTCGTTTTTTAGTTCTTGTAATTACGTGTTTGAACCTTGATAGCCTCGTATACGAGAGGCTCCTTGATAAGCTCTGGTGTTGTGTTGTCGTCACCCTTGTAGTTCCAGCAACCAACATAGAAGAAGTCTGCATCGTTACGCTTTGCCTCGCCTTCCTCTGTCTGGTGCTCCTCACGGAAGTGACCACCACAAGACTCCTCACGGTGCAATGCGTCGTTTGCTATAAGCTCACCCATCAAGATGAAGTCCTTCAAACGGAATGCCTTGTCAAGCTCGTTGTTCATGCCCTCTTCTGAACCTGGTACGAAGAGCTCTTCCTCAAACTCTTTGCGGATGCGCTTGAGCTCAACAAGTGCCTTCTCCAAACCAGCCTTTGTACGACCCATACCAACGTACTCCCACATAATGTGGCCGAGCTCCTTGTGAAGTGTATCTACAGACTTGCCATCCTTGCCCTTAGGGTTCTTAAGGAGTGCCTTCTGTGCCTCGATACATGCCTTCTCTGTCTCTGCAAACTCTGGAGCGTCTGTAGAGAAACGTGGTACTGTAATCTGGTCAGAAAGATAGTTCTGAATTGTATATGGAAGTACGAAGTATCCATCAGCAAGACCCTGCATGAGGGCTGATGCTCCAAGACGGTTAGCACCGTGGTCAGAGAAGTTACACTCGCCGATAGCGAAGAGTCCCTTAACTGATGTCTGGAGCTCGTAGTCTACCCAGATACCACCCATTGTATAGTGGATAGCAGGGAAGATCATCATTGGGTTGTAGTACTTTGTACCGTTAATCTCCTTAGCAAGCTCGCCTGGGTTAACGTCTGTAATCTCCTCATACATATCGAAGAGGTTGCCGTAACGCTGACGTACAACGTCAATGCCAAGACGGTTGATAGCCTCTGAGAAGTCAAGGAATACTGCAAGACCTGTGTTGTTTACACCAAAGCCCTTGTCGCAACGCTCCTTTGCAGCACGTGAAGCAACGTCTCGTGGTACAAGGTTACCGAATGCTGGGTAACGACGCTCCAAGTAGTAGTCACGATCTTCCTCAGGAATATCTGAACCCTTCTTTGTGCCTGCCTGAAGTGCCTTGGCATCCTCAATCTTCTTTGGTACCCAGATACGACCATCGTTACGCAATGACTCTGACATCAATGTCAACTTCGACTGCTTGTCACCATGTACTGGAATACATGTTGGGTGAATCTGTACGTATGATGGGTTTGCAAAGTAAGCACCCTTACGATATGCTGCAATAGCTGCTGAACAGTTACATGCCATAGCGTTTGTAGAGAGGAAGTATGTGTTACCATAACCACCTGTAGCAATAACTACTGCGTGTGCAGCAAAACGCTCAAACTTACCTGTAACGAGGTTCTTTGCAATAATACCACGTGCACGACCGTCAATCATAACAACGTCATGCATCTCATAACGGTTGTAGCTCTTTACCTTGCCAGCCTGAATCTGACGGTTGAGTGAAGAGTATGCACCAAGGAGAAGCTGCTGGCCTGTCTGACCCTTAGCGTAGAATGTACGGCTTACCTGTGCACCACCGAATGAACGGTTAGCAAGCAATCCGCCGTATTCACGAGCGAAAGGTACACCCTGTGCAACGCACTGGTCAATAATGTTGTTTGATACCTCAGCCAAACGGTATACGTTAGCCTCACGTGCACGGTAGTCACCACCCTTTACTGTATCGTAGAAAAGACGATATACTGAGTCACCGTCGTTCTGGTAGTTCTTTGCAGCATTGATACCACCCTGTGCAGCAATTGAGTGAGCACGACGTGGTGAGTCCTGAATACAGAAGTTCAATACGTTGAAGCCCATCTCAGCAAGTGTAGATGCAGCTGATGCTCCTGCCAAACCTGTACCTACTACGATGATGTCGAGCTTACGCTTGTTTGCAGGGTTCACCAATTTCTGGTGTGCCTTGTAGTTGGTCCACTTTTCAGCTACTGGACCTTCTGGAATTTTTGAATCTATAATAGACATCTCTGTAATTTACTTTTAATTGATAGATCTGTTAATTAAGCAGCGCAGCAGCATGCACCACACAATGGGAAGATGCCACAAGCATAGCCGATAACTACGATAGCGAAGCCAAGGCAAACAACTGTTGCAAAAATCTTTGAAATGCACTCCCAACGCTCAATCCATGTGTCGTTGTTCCAGCCGATTGTCTGAATTGCACTCCAGAAACCGTGTGTCAAGTGGAACCAAAGAGCAACAAGCCATACAACGTACAATACTGCAACTAATGGCTGGCTAAACCAGAACTTAATCCACTCAGCACCATTTGTAGCAGCAATCTCGTTCTCGATACCTGCCAACTCTGCAAACATCATCTTGTACCAGAAGTGTGCCAAGTGTAGACCAAGACCAAGAATTACAATGATACCAAGAACAAGCATGTTCTGTGATGCCCACTCTACATTCTTTGGCTTTGCTGTTACAGCGTAACGGTTGTTGCCACGTGCTTTGCGGTTCTGTACTGAAAGAATAAAAGCATATACGATATGGACAAGGAAACCAAGCGCCAATACTGCTGTTGCAGCAAGTGCGTACCAGTTAGTGCCCAAAAACTCGCAAACAGCGTTGTACGCTGAACCCGAGAATACTGCCACAACGTTCATTGACATGTGGAACAGTAAGAACAATACGAGGAACAAACCCGAGATTGACATCAAGAGTTTGCGCCCGATTGAGGAATTGAAAATACCACTCATAAATTTGTTATTTGAACTGTTTTTGTTTTGTCTTGTTTTATTTGGTTTTATAGTCCTAATATGAACGCAAAATTAACCCCAAAAGTTGCATCTCACAAAGAAGGAATAATATTTTTTCTTTATTTAGAGCCGTTCTAATTGAGCAATGCGTAAATCTCTATTTTTTCCTACATTTGTGCTCCGTTTCTAAAACATTCTTCTCATGGTTAATTATATCTTCGAGATAGTGGGTACCATAGCTTTCGCTTTTTCTGGTATAAAGGTCGCTTCCCAGAGCAGATATGATGTGTTCGGGGGATTCGTACTTGCTTTTTGCGTCGCCGTTGGTGGCGGCACCGTCAGGGATTGTATGCTGGGTTTGCCTCCTTTCTGGACTACCAGTTCTGTCTATTTTATCTGTACCATAGTGGCTATGGTGATTTTCTTCGCCTTGAAGCATGGATCTCACCTTATCCCTAATAAGGTCAATAAGACAATATTTCTTACTGCCGACACCATCGGACTGGCGTTGTTTACTATAGCTGGAACTCAGAAGGCTTACTTGAATGGTATGCCTGTATGGGTGTCTATAGGTATGGGTTGTATCACTGGTGTCCTCGGTGGCGTGATACGTGATGTCTTCGCCGGACTAAAGCCGACTATCTTTAGCGAGGATTTCTACGCTACTGCCTCTGTCATAGGTGCTGCGGTCTATTTCGCTTTCCCATACATCGGTTTTTCTGCAGAGGTGTCTTCTGTCTCTGGTATGTTCACCATCGTCATCCTTCGCTTCCTCGCTGTCCGATATAAGTGGCATCTTCCTATGGTTTAATATATATGTTGTAATATTCTATATCTTTTCTATCTCTTCTTTAACTTCTCTGTGTAATATCAATAATCCTACTAGGTTCGGAACTGCCATCAATACAATGCCTATCGACGCTACGGCCCATACTATCGTCGTATCTGTAATGGAACCTATAAAGAATACTATTATATACACAATTCTGAATGGTATTATTGCCTTGTGCCCAAACAGGAATGATGCGGCTCTGTCTCCATAATAGCTCCATGCTATCGTTGTCGAGAAGGCAAAGAGTAGTAGCGCAATGGCAACAATATATGCGCCGAAATCGCCGAACCAACTGGAACTGAATGCTTGTAGTGTCAGTGGAGCGCTGTGTATCAGTGATTTGCCTTTTATGGTCAGCGCTTGCTCTGAGTTGTACATTAATTGTGGCTTCCCGTCTTTTACCACAAGTAGCCCGTCGTATGCCTCGTCTGTTGATGAGTATCTTACCATCACATCTTCTGCTATGGAGTGCGCATGTATCAAATAGATGTTCTTTTCTTTCTTCAGCCACCCGTCTTCTACATCGAGTGTGCCGTTGTATTTCGCGTCGCTCGATGCTAACGCTGCTTTTATGTCTGCTGGACTGCTGGATGGGGATACAACGAATTCCATATCTGTGTACTGGAACTCGTTCTCAAATTTTTCTTTCCATACTCCGGATGTGAGTATCATCAGTCCTGTGAGCGTACATATTACTATGGTGTCGATAAATGGCTCTAGTAAAGCTACTAGTCCTTCTCTCGCTGGTAGGTCGCATTTTGCCGCCGCATGGGCTATTGGCGCTGAGCCTTGTCCTGCCTCATTCGAGAATAATCCTCTTCCAACGCCTTTGGATAGGGCTATGGCTACGGTCGACCCTAAAAAGCCTCCCGCAGCAGCTGTTCCTGTAAATACGTCGGTAAATATGCTCGCTATGGCAGGTAGTAGGTTGTCTATATGGTATATAATGACTACCATCGCACCTATAAAGTACGCTATCGCCATAAATGGAACTATTCTCGAAGCTACTTTTACGATTCTCTTTACTCCTCCTAATATAACAAGGCCAAGAACAATGGATAGTACAACGCCTGTCGCTATGGATGGTATGCCGAATGTCGACCCTAATGCGAGACTGATGCTGTTGACTTGTGGTAGACATCCTGTGCCGAAGGCTCCGATAAAGGTGAATAGCGAGAATAATACTGCCATTATGGTGCCTGTATAGATTCTGTGCCCCTTGATATTGAAGTTGAGCCTCTCTCTCATATAGTACATCGGACCGCCTGCCATGGTGCCGTCAGGTAGGGTAGTGCGGTATTTGTGCGAAAGCGTGACTTCTACCATCTTCGTGGTCATGCCTATGGCAGCGGTGACGAGCATCCAGAATAGCGCAGCAGGTCCTCCTAGGTGGATGGCTAATGCAACACCGGCTATGTTTCCTGTGCCGACTGTCCCGGAGAGTGCCGTAGAAAGTGCCTGGAAATGTGTAGCATCTCCTTCCGTAGCGTGCTTGTCGTCTTTGCCTCTCACTGCTCGTAACGCTTTCTTGAATAGTCTTACCTGTGGAAAACGTAGATATATCGTGAAGAAAATACCCGTGCCTAGTAAAAGGAGTATGAATAACGGATGATTGCTTAGGTATGAATCTAGTTGATTGATTAGTTCTGCCATAAATGCGCGTTGTTACATAATGTGCCGCAAAAATAAACGAAATAATTTACATATCTTTGCCTTTGGGCAAAAACGCTTTCAGTTTTATATGAATTCTCAACGAATACCTTTCATAATAGCATTGATTCCTCTTGTGGTTCTCGTCGTTCTGCAGGGGTTGATTATCTCTTCTTTCGGCGCAGATGCTCTCGCCGGCGCTAGCCAGGTGGGCCTGTTGGTTACTTCTGCGGTGGCTATATTGATAAGTGTCTGTTTCTATAAGTTCGACTATTCTGCTTTCGAGACGGCAATAGCTAAAAGTATCTCTGGCGTATCGACGGCTATCGTGATGCTGATGCTTATCGGCTCTCTTAGTGGAGTTTGGATGGTAAGTGGGGTAGTGCCTTATCTGATTAATGCTGGTTTGCATATCATCTCTCCTGCTATATTCCTCCCGACGGCTTGCATTCTTTGTGCTCTGATTTCTATTGTGACGGGCTCTTCTTGGACTACTATCGCAACCATCGGTATCGCTCTCATCGGTGTCGGTCGGGCTAATGGCTTCGATGACGGGTGGACTGCGGGAGCTATCATCAGTGGCGCCTATTTCGGTGATAAGATGTCTCCTCTCTCTGATACTACGGTGTTGGCTTCGTCTACAGTGGGGACTCCTATTTTTGAACATATTAAGTATATGACGAAGACTACAATGCCTACTTTGTCTGTTACTATCTTGGTGTATATCGTGGCTAGCTTAGTTATGTCCACTGATGGCTCTAGCGACGTGAGTGCCTATGTCGAAGGTATTGGTGCTTCTTTTAATATTACCCATTGGCTTTTGCTGGTTCCCGCACTGACTGCTTTTATGATCTATAAGAAGTTGCCTGCTGTCCCTGTGATGTTTTTCGCTACTCTCCTCGGCGTTATTGCTGCTCTTGTTTTCCAGCAGGAGACTCTTGCCCAGATAGGCGAAGGTGATGTCTTTAAGGGGACCATGCAGAGTATTTTCGGTTCTACGGCTATTCAGACTGGTAACGCGGAACTTGATGACTTGGTATCTACTGGTGGTATCGCTGGTGTGATGAATACTATATGGCTTATTATATGTGCTATGGTTTTTGGTGGCGTTATGACTGCAGGGGGATTTCTTAATGTAATTATGCAGCGTATCGTCTCTATGGCAAAAAGAACTTGGAGCGTGGTGGCTTCTACTGCTTTGTCTGGTATTATCCTTAATGCTGTGACTTGCGACCAGTATTTGGCTGTCATCCTCTCTGGCTCGCTGTTTAAGCAGAAGTATGACTCTATGGGGCTTAAGCCTAGATTGCTTAGCCGTAGTATCGAGGATGGCACAACGGTAACGTCTGTTCTGGTCCCTTGGTCTACTTGTGGTATGACTCAGGCTACGGTCCTTGGTGTGGCTACTATGACTTATCTTCCATATTGTTTCTTTAATTATCTCTCCCCAATAGTAACGGTTTTGATGAGTTTGCGTATTAAAGGAGAAACTACTAGCGCATCGTGATGGATGATTCGTACTATATGAAGGAGGCTCTTAAGGAGGCTCGTAAGGCTCTGGAGGCCGATGAGGTCCCTATCGGGGCCGTCGTGGTATGTAATGGCACGATTGTTGGAAGGGGTCATAACCAGACGGAGATGTTGTCGGATGTGACAGCTCATGCCGAGATATTGGCTCTTACAGCAGCAACTCAGGCTCTGGGTGGTAAATATCTTACTGATGCTACAATGTACGTGACTGTCGAACCTTGTACTATGTGCGCCGGAGCATTGGCATGGGCACAGCTGGGAAGACTTGTCTATGGCGCTTCTGACGAAAAGCGTGGCTTCGCTAGATTGACACCTTCGCCTTTGCACCCTAAGACTGAGGTCCTCAAAGGGCTGATGGAGGAGGAGTGTAAGTCTCTGGTTGTTCAATTCTTTAGTTCTAAACGACGATGAAACAGGCACTGCTTAATATATTGCTTTTCTTGTGCTTCTTGCCAATGGCCGATAGGTCTTTGGCTCAGTGCGTGGAGTCTAACCGTACTACTCATCCCGGGGAGTGGGCTCATTATAATGCCTATTATAATTGGCATTTTATCTGGATGAATGCCGCTGATGTCTATTTTAATACGTCTGCTATGGGCGACGATCTGCTGCTGCTGGAGTCTACTGGTAAGACTAAGTCTGGCTACGACTGGTTCTTTAGTGTCCGGGATACTTTCCAGTCTGTCGTCGAAAAGGCTACTCTCCGCCCTCGTCTGTTCCGTCAGTCTAATTATGAGGGTAAAACCGTAACTCAGAGTAATTATGATTATGACGCCGTGGCTGGTACTCTCTCCGCCGAAACTACTCAGCAGAAGGGTAAGAAGTCTCCTTCAAGGACTAGATACAACCGTGAGTGGGATCTCTGCGCAGCTGATGTGCTGACTATGGTGTATAAGGCTCGTAATATCGACTTCGAGAATTATGAGGTGGGGGATACTATCCCTATGTCGCTTATCATCAATTCTGAAATCTTTGATCTATTTATCCGCTATCATGGTAAGGAGCAGGCCTCTACTCGCGATGGCCGTACTTATGATTGCCTCAAATTTACCCCTCTCCTCGTCGAGGGTACTATCTTCTCTGGCGGAGAGGATATGACTGTCTGGGTGACCGACGACGAGAACCGTGTCCCTATCATCGTCGAGGCTAAAATCCTCATCGGTAGTGTCAAAGCTATTCTCGACGAAGTCCGCGGTACACAAAGCCCCCTCCAAGAGGTCCACAAATAGCAATCATCTTCTTTCTCCCTCTTTTCCCCAATAATCAAAAAACTGCGAGCAACTTTATGCTTCCCCGAGACTAGCCCGAGACTAGCAACTATATACCATTCCCCTCCCATCTAGCAAAAATAAAGAGGGCATGCCCTTCGACATACCCTCTCGTTTACTTATCTTACAACGCCTCTAACATATCTAGCGTCATCTCCCCCATCAGTGGTCCAGAAATATGAAGGTAGTTCCGCTCCGCCAAAGGCTTTTAGGTATTTATTGATAAATTCTTCTCTATATACTATGATTTCGTATTCATCATATGTAGGAATGTGTTTCTCCCCTAATATTAACGCATTATCATATGATACGGCTCCTTTTGATCTGTTGTTCAATTCAATAGCGAATTCTTCGCCAGTTGGAGCAACTACATTGAGCCCTACGATAGTATAGCCAAACGGTACTCCATTCCTTTCGTACTCCGATACAGATAGGTACATTGTGTGCCCGTCTTTATTTACTTTCAGTTTCATGTCGTTTGTGTACTCAGAAACTGGATCGTTTGTAGAAATCACGCATCTAACGATACCGTAGTCGTTATAATTTAAATTATAAGATTTTATAACATACCACTGCCATCCCCAGTATGATGATTCAACGCCTCCGTCTACTATGTAAGAGTTATTATCTGAATCGTTATAATAAGAATTTGCAATCTTTTCTCCGCCAAAGTCAGAGATTGCATCATTTATTCCCCACCATTTGCTAATAATAACGTTAGCCTCATCTGTGTTCGGCAGCAAATTTGGGTAGTATTTTTTCGCGTAATCGTGGCTCATCAAGAATCTTGGATAATCTTTTCTATAATCATCTAGTGCTACAATAAAACTCTCTCCGCCGCCAATCACGCATACTCCTTCAACAAGGTACTGCGATGTTCCATATTTGTCATACTCTTCCTTGGTCATATAATATCTTACGCCATCCCTGACTACCGCCAACGAAAGGTCCATTGGCATTGTTGATAGATTGTCCGATGGCAGTGTGGTGTCTCCCTCTGAACTTCCGTCATCATCAGATGATGTGCATAGTGTATTGATAAATCCTTTTGCATTCGACTGTACGTTTGCAAATTGCTCTCCAAGTGAACTTGAGCAGTCAAGCACTAGCATAATGGCTGCTGATCTCTTTTCTGTTTGTAGCTCCGATTCGCCCTCTTTGTCAAACTCTGAGTTTACTTGCCATTGTTCTGTCGATGCTATGTATGTCCACATCTGCATATAGTCTCGGGGTATCAGTACCTTGCTGTCCGCTTGTACTCCTTCGAAAGTGAATGTTACAAAGATTCCGTCTTGTTCTCCGTATAGCACGTCTCCCGATGTGCATCGCATGCCGTTGTAGGTCAATTCACTGAGCGACTTGTCTTTCTTGTTGAATGTGCCTTCTATGTATAGCTGCGAATTGCCTGCTGCTGTTACATTGTCTAGCGTGAAGCGTACTCGTGTGCCTGTCGACTGACCAGGCATTGTGATGGATATCGACTGTACGAAACTTGTTGTCGTAAGCTGTGAAGCAATCTCTTGGAACTTTTCGTTTACTTGCGACATGCTGGATACTTCCATGGCATTCTCATTAGAGGAGGCCAACTTCTGTAGGTTTTCTGTGAACTTGGCTACGTCTGTTACGTCGCTGCCTCGAATGCCGATAGCGTATGATGTGATAGGTAGCCCGGCTACGGTCTCGTTCTTTATTCTTTTGTTGAGTGCTTCCAGATACTCTTCGTCTGTGTCATAGTCGTCGCCAAGCATCATTGAACCTTGGTCAAGACCATCGGTAAATGTGACTACAGTGACGTTGAAGAGGTTGCTTGGGAATGTACGTGACTCTAGGTCGTTCAACGCTTGGTCTACTGAGTAATAGAGAAGTGTACCGTTTTTGGTCGTAAGACCATCAACGAAGTTGTCGTATGTTTCTTTGGTCGATTCTGTTAAATATGAAATAGGATGTGAGAATGTCTTCTGGTTGAATCCTATTATACCTAAATAGATTCCCGAAGCCGCATCGTCTTCATTGTTGAGTATTGGTGATGATGCCGTACTCTTTGCACTTTCGGAGTGGTCATCTCCTATAGCTTGGACTTGATAGAAGTTGTTGCCCGTTGCAGGCGCATTGTCTGTGTACGATGTTGTATTTGACGAGCCTATTTTTGTAAATGTTATTCCGTCATTGGAACGGAATATGTTATAGGTTGTCGCATCTGCTACTGCATTCCACGTTACGGTGATTGCACCATCATTTATCGCGCCATGAACATTTTTTGGTGCTGATAAACGGTTGACTACTGTGAGGTAATCTATGTCAGCTGCTGGCGTAGAGAATACTACCGCCCCGTCTTTTACTATTTCTATAGTACGTTCCTGTGAAAATGCCTGACTGGTGAAAATCAGAGACATTACAGACAGAAACAATACTGCGTAATTCCTTTTCATATAACTTGATTATTTGATGATGATTTTTTTACATACAACTTCTTCGTTGCTTGTGGCACGTACTATGACAATGCCTTTGCTGATGCCTTCTGTACTGATATTGCTGGCATTTGTCGTTTCTCGGAGAAGCCTTCCTTGTATGTCGTAAATTTGTATGCTTGTCGCTTTTTCTGCACCAACTAGTGACACTCTTTGCGCAGAAGGGGTATATGATAGCGTAAGCCCTGACTCAGCAATCGCGTCTTTTATTTTTGTGGCCGATTGTGACCCGAAAAAGATGTATGCTCCGCCTTCGTATGATATGTCTGTTCCTCCAAAGGCATCTTGATAATGCATTGCCGATTCTCCGAAAGTCAGCCGTCCGTTGTTGTTGAATTGTATAGATTTCAATACCGGACCATTTTTCTTTATCGCGAAATTCAGCCAACTCGTATTATCAGCATACACCACAATGGCGCATAACGCAAATAATAATGATAAGATTATTCTTTTCATTGATGTGTGGATTGATAATGAAACATGAGCGCAATATGTTTGTTCGCTCTTTTGCCCTTTTGCTGTATTGCACTCGCATTTGTGGATTGTAAATGAGAACTTATATACTTATAAGTTTCTCATAGTCGTTTCTGGCTAGCTATGCTCTCATACTTTTTGATGTTGTCATTCGCTAAGTGCCATGAGCAAATGGTGTTTCATTATATCTTATGCCACAAAAAATAAAAACGTAGGCACTTTCATCTGCACGTTAGCTAATTGAGGCCCTGAGATTGCCCGTGAATGTAAACGTGCAGGAAGTCCCTACGTAATGGCATATATATACACCCCTGAAAGTGTACAGATGACATTTCGTTGCCTCTGTACACTTCGGGACGTGGTTACATACCCACGTAGCAACATCTCTGACTCAGGTCTTGACATTCAATGAAATTTCTCAGGTTCCAATTAGCCCAAAACCAAGCATCGATGACGCTTTATTTTAAGTGATTGCTTCTGTCTCTCTATTTGTAGTTTGAATATCTGAAGCAACTTCCGCAAAGTTAGACATTATAAACAATAATGCAAGGATTTTTAACATCTTGATTGTAACGGCATTTCAACAGGTTATGGAGTCTTTGTTAAATCAAAAAACTGCGAGCAACAACTACGCTCTCTATACTCTCTCTATACCTTCCAACTATTCTCGGACTGCCCTAATCTTTAATGCAAAAAAAGTCGCCCAACCGAATATCATATTCAAAAAATAACTACTTTTGCGCCGCCTTTGGGTACGTGAATTACTTAACATAACGAGATAAAAATCTAATGGACAAGAAATTTCTTGCAAAACTATTAATTGTATTGCTTCCAACGCTGTTGCTTTGGTTCATGCCAGGTGACTGCTTCGGAATGGATAACTTGACTGTTATCGAGCAGCGCGTGATCGCAATCTTCTACCTCGCTGCTTCAATGTGGATTACGGAGTTGTTCCCTATTTGGACTACTTCTGTATTCGTGATTGTCTTGATGCTTCTGACAGTTTCTGATAGCTCTTTGATGTTCCTTCGCCCTGAAGGTCTCACCGATTTGCTCCAGGCTAAGAAAAATGGTGTCATAGATGAGGCAGGCTTGTCTCAGCTTGCTCAGATCCAGGCTTCTTATGGTACTGCAATCAGTTACAAGAGTATTATGGCTACTTGGGCCGACCCAATCATTATGCTTTTCTTGGGTGGCTTCTGCCTCGCTATCGCAGCTACTCGTTGTAACCTCGATATCAACCTCGCTCGAGTTCTCCTCAAGCCTTTCGGTACTCGCTCGGAAATCGTTCTCTTCGGTTTCATGATCATTACCGCAGTATTCTCTATGTTTATGAGTAATACTGCTACAGCAGCTATGATGCTTACTATCATCGCTCCTGTCTTGAAGATGCTCCCTGCTGAGGGTAAGGGTCGTATCGCTTTGGCTTTGGCTATCCCGGTAGCAGCTAACGTGGGCGGTATCGGTACTCCTATCGGTACTCCTCCTAACGCTATCGCTCTTAAGTATATGTCTGATTCTGGTATCTGCGATCCTATCGGCTTCGGTCAGTGGATGCTCGTTATGGTGCCTTTCGTTATCATCATCCTCGTTTTCGCTTGGTTCCTCTTGCTGACTTTCTTCCCTTTCAAGGCTAAGCATGTCAACATTAAGCTCGATGGCGAATTCCGTAAGGATAAGCAGTCTATGATCGTCTATATCACTTTCGGCGTGACTGTTCTCCTTTGGTTGCTCGATAGCGTTTCTGGTCTTAACTCGAATGTGGTTGCCATGATTCCTATCGCTGTATTCTGCCTTAGCGGTATAATCGGTAAGGAGGAGCTTAAGAGTATCAACTGGGATGTGCTCTGGCTCGTAGCTGGTGGTTTCGCTCTCGGCGTAGGTCTCCAGGGTTCTGGCTTGGCTAAGCATCTCGTAGAGACTATCCCATTCTCTGAGTGGCCTGCTCTCGTAGTGTTGATCGTTTCAGGTCTCGTATGCTACCTCATGTCTACTTTCATGAGCCATACAGCTTCTAGCGCCCTCCTCGTTCCAATCCTCGCCGCTGTAGCTAAGGGTATGGGTGGTAACCTCGATTCTATCGGTGGTATCTCTACAATGTTGATCGGTGTGGCTATCGCTTCTTCTCTCGCAATGGCAATGCCTATCTCTACTCCTCCTAATGCGCTCGCTATCGCAACGGGTTATGTTAAGCCTGGTCACTTGGCAAAGATTGGTGTTATCATCGGTATCGTTGGTATAGCACTCGGCTACGTTGTGCTTATCTTCTCTCGCCAGTTGGGCCTTCTCTAATTGAGGAAACATCTTATTTTAATATATAGTTTAATGCGCATACCTGACGCGATGTCGGGTATGCGTTTTTCTTTTGTATCTTTGCAGATATATATAGTAGTATTAATCTGGGATTCTTAATTGTCCCCTAATCTTAATAATATGGAAATAGGAATGTCTTATACCGCATCTATGGTTGTGGGTAATAACGATACGGCTCTCGCCGCTGGCTCTGGTTCTCTCCTTGTCTTGGCTACCCCTAGAATGATAGCTCTGATGGAGGAGGCTGCTATGAAGTGCGTGGCCGACTCGCTCTCTGCGTCTGATACTACAGTGGGTACTCTTATGAATGTTTCTCACGTTAAGGCTTCCCCAATGGGAGCTGATATTAGGGCAGTGGCTGAACTGACGGCTGTCGATGGCCGTAAATTGTCTTTTTCTGTGAAGGCTTATCAAGGCGAAACGCTCATAGGCGAAGGTACCCATGAGCGTTTTGTAGTCAATATCGAACGCTTTATGTCGAAGCTGGGATAATTACCCCCAGCGCTCGGCTATCTCATCAAGTATATTCTTTAGCTCGGGGATGTGCTCTTCCCTGAGCATTTTTATTTTTGTCTCTCTGAAGTCGAATAGTCCCTTGAAGGCTATGGCTAGATGTCGTCTGACGTGTAGTACGGCTCTCCTCTCGTCTCCTATCCAGTTCATCGTCTCGTCTATCTCTCTCTTTAATAGGTCTACTAGCTGCCTCATCGTTATAGGTGGAAGCTTTTCTCCTGTCTTTAGATAATGCTTGACTTCCGAGAATATCCACGGCTTGCCAATGGCTCCTCTGCCTATCATTATGGCGTCTACTCCATATTTGTCAAAGGCATTCCTGGCTCCCTCTGGTGTGGTGATGTCTCCATTGCCTATAATAGGTATGGTCATACGGGGGTTGTTCTTGACTTCTCCTATCAGTGTCCAGTCTGCTTCTCCGGTGTACATCTGTGCCCTAGTGCGACCATGTATTGTCAGGGCTGATATTCCGACGTCTTGTAGTCTTTCTGCTGTGTCTACTATGAACTTGGAGTTTGCATCCCACCCAAGTCGCGTCTTTACCGTAACTGGGGTGTGGTCAACGGCCTTGACAATCTGTCTCGTCATCTCAACTAGCTTTGGAATGTCTCTCAGCATTCCCGCTCCCGCTCCCTTCCCGGCTATCTTCTTGACGGGACAGCCGAAGTTAATGTCTATAATGTCTGGCCCCGTCTGCTCTACTATCTTGGCCGCCTCTACCATAGGCTCTATCTCTCTGCCGTATATCTGTACCCCCACAGGTCGCTCTTCTGCTAGTATGTTCAATTTGCGCATAGAACTCTCTATGTCACGTACTATCGCATCCGCATTGACAAATTCTGTGTACATCATATCTGCACCTGCCTCCTTGCAGAGACGGCGGAATGGAATGTCTGTAACGTCTTCCATCGGCGCCAGGAATACTGGCTCGTGGCCTAAGTCTAGTGAACCTATTTTCATATAGTCGTCTGTTTGCACCGCGAAAGTAGCCAAAAGTCCACGAATGCTCTCATTTATCTTGAAAAAAAATGTATTTGATAGTGAACAATCCAAAAAAAAGACCTAACTTGCACTCGCTTTTCGGGCACTGCCTGATGAGCAACTGAATTAGAAGACTTGACTTGACAAATAATAACGGCACTCCGCAAGTGCCACAATGTTTGACTTATGGAAATTAAAAAAACACCCAAGGCGGACCTTGAAAACAAGAAGGGGTTGTTTACCGAGATTGGCTTAGCGCTTGTTCTTCTCGGATGCTTCTTGGCATTCGAGTGGCAGACTAAGGCAGCCGAGATAAACATCGCTGATATGCCTGACGAGGTGGCCGTCGAAGATGAGATGGTTCCAATAACCAAGCAGGAGGAGATTAAACCACCTCCACCACCTCCACCACCAAAGATGGCTGAGGTGCTCAATATCGTTACTGATGATACCGAAATTAACGAGGAACTTGAGATCCTTGACTCCGAAATGGATGAAGATACCGAAATCGAATTCCAGGAGGTGGAAGTTGAGGAAGAGGTTGAGGAAGTCGCTGACGAGGTATTCGTAATCGTAGAGCAGATGCCTACATTCCCTGGTGGTGACCTTGAATTGCGTAAGTTCTTGGCTCAATCAGTCAAGTATCCTGTAATCGCTCAGGAGAACGGTATCCAAGGTCGTGTATTCGTATCATTCGTCGTTAACCAGAAGGGTGAGGTTACTAACGTGAAGGTGGCTCGTCCACTCGATCCAAACCTCGACAAGGAAGCTGTACGCGTGGTACAATCAATGCCTAAGTGGTCTCCAGGTATGCAGCGTGGTAAACCTGTAAAAGTATCCTATACTGTACCTATCAACTTCGTGTTGCAGTAATAAGGATTACAAACTATATAAGAGTGTGTCTTCTCGACACACTCTTTTTTTATTCCCAATTTTTCCCTTCTATTGTTAAACCGCTGTTAATTTTTCTCCTGATCTAGCTCTCTTTCTTAAATTTTCTCAAATCTAGCATATTGTACTATGAAATGTCGTTTTCTCTTGGTATATTGCAATATGAAATAAGGCGCCTTAGTTCTATTTGAGTTAACTGAGTTATTAATCAGCAACCTGGTTGCTATAATACGTTTGACTTATGGATACTAAAAAATCTCCAAGAGCTGACCTTGAAAACAAGAAAGGCCTCTTCACCGAAATCGGTTTGGTCGTTGCACTTGTAGCATGCTTCATGGTCTTTGAGTGGTCAACGACTGCAGCAGAAATCAATATTAAGGGTATGTCTGCGCCTATCGACTTCGACGATCCTGAAATGGTTCCTGTGACCAGAACTCCTGAACCTCCTACTCCAGCACCTCCACCTCTCCCTAAATTGGCTGATGTCATCGCTATCGTTGAGGATGATACCGACATGGATAATGAACTGGATGCTTTCAATACCGAAGCAGAACCAGATGCTGTCGTCGATCTCACTCCTATCGATGTGCCTGATGAGGTGACCGATGATATCAATGACATTTTCATAGTCGTTGAGCAGATGCCTACTTTCCCAGGTGGCGACCTGGAGCTACGTAAGTTCTTGGCTCAATCTGTAAAATACCCTGCCATCGCCATAGATAATGGTGTCCAGGGGCGTGTATTCGTATCTTTCGTCATCGACCAGCAGGGCGACGTTACTGATGTCCGTGTGGCTCGCCCTCTCGACCCTAACCTCGATAAGGAGGCTGTCCGTGTAGTAAAGTCTATGCCTCGATGGACTCCTGGTTTCCAGCGCGGCAGAGCCGTTAGGGTTTCTTATACCGTTCCTATCAATTTCGTTTTGCAACATTAATCTGATTAATCCATAATGCAGGGTGTGTCTTCCGATGCACCCTGCTTCTCTTTTTTGTGCGCGTAAATAAAAAAACTGCGAGCAACCTTATACTTCTCTTATACTACAAAGGACCTACTCTGAACCTAGCCCGAGTGTAGCCCGAAGCTACAAATGACTGCTATATTTGCCTGATGCAACGCACTGTGTTTGTTTTAAATGAAATTGCCGTGCGTCAATCGTGAATATTTCGACGCTTTCAACTATATTTGCACTTAATTAGGACTAATCCTATCTTGATGGATTTATATGCGTAATTTCTTTTTCTTCATAGCGAGAAATGCTACAACAATTTTCTTCATACTTCTGGAGATCTTGTGCCTTGTCCTCGTTATGTCTTTCAACGATTATCAACAGGCCAAATACGTAAGTTCGGCTAATGCTATAATATCTTCTGTGTACGAGTCGGAGAATGCCGTGACAGACTACTTCTCGCTCTCTTCTCGTAACGATATCCTCGCTCGTGAGAATAATGCCCTCCATAATCAGCTGGATATCCTCCATCAGCAGCTTCGCCTTTTGCGTAACGCATCATTGTCTGTAAATGATGCCTTGCCTCAACGCTTCTTGCACCGTGAGGCTAAGGTTATTAAATCCACGACTAATCGCGAGCATAACTACCTCACTATCGACCGTGGCTCTAATGGCGGCGTTCATGAGGGAATGATAGCAGTCGACTATAATGGGGCTGTCGTAGGCCTCGTTACCGCAGTGACGGATAATTTCGCAACTGTTCTCCCAATCATCAATACTTCTTTCCGCCTCTCTTCTAAACTTAAGAAGACTAATTTCCGCGGACAGCTTGTGTGGGACGCTGTGTTCCCTGATGAGGCGGAATTAATCGATATCCCCGAGCACGCTGTGGTGAATAAGGGTGATAGCATCGTGACTAGTGGCTCTTCAAGCTATTTCCCTGAAGGCCTCTATGTCGGCAAGGTCAAGGATGTCGAAATGGACCGTAATGGCGGTTTCTATGATCTGACAGTCCAACTCGCAGTCGATTTCACTTCTATCTATGATGTCTATATCGTGGAGGATCTCCTCCTGAAGGAGCAGAAGCAGCTGGAAGAAGAAACAGAGGAACATGAACGTTAATTTTTAACCGAGAAAGACAGTGGCTAATTCGCAAAACGTCATACGACTTGCTCTCCTCTTTGTCATCCTTTTGACATTGCAGGTTTTGGTGTTCAATAACCTGAATCTTTTCGGGTTCATTAACCCCTACCCTTATATCTTGCTTATCCTTACTATGCCTTTCGGTGTCGCGACGTCTTTCTTGATGATAGTGGCTTTCGTAATGGGCTTTTCCGTGGATATGTTCTGTAATACTCCTGGTATGCACGCTGGCGCTTGTGTCTTGCTGGCCTACGTCCGCCAGTTCATCCTCAAATTTATCTCTCTCCACGATGATTACAAAATAGGCACTTTGCCTACTCTCTATACGTACGAACCTTCCTGGTATATGAAATATGTATTGATGGCTGTCGCCGTTCACCATGTCACTCTCTTCGCTTTCGAACAGATTGATACGTTGTTCTGGTGGCCTACTATTCTCCGCCTCTTGCTGAGTGGCGTGGCAACAGTCGCCATCATATACGTATCGCAGATGTTCATACGTATCAGTGACGGAACTAAATAATTTCTAAAGAATAGGGTACAGGTGGAAATACGCAGACATATCATAGCAGCTATTATGATTCTTGTCGGACTTTGTATGCTCGGCAGGTTGGCGTATGTGCAGTTGTTTGAAACTTCTTATCAGCTCTCTGCTGATAGTAACTCTCGCCGTAAGGTAATCCAATACCCGTCTCGAGGCCTTATTTATGATCGTAATGGCAAACTATTGGTTTCTAACCAGCCTGTCTACGATATCATGATCATCCCTCGCGAGGTCCACGAATTCGATAGCCTCGATTTTTGTAATACCGTGGGTATCGATATGCCTACTCTGCGAAGGTTGTTTAAGGAGCTGCGCCTCAATATCCGCCGCCGTCGTGCTTCTATCTATAAGCCGTCGGTTTTCATCCGCCAGCTTTCGGGCGAACGCTACGCTATGCTCCAGGAGAAACTCTATAAGATGGAGGGCTTCTATGCCCAACGTCGTACTCTCCGTAAATATGAGTACCCAGCCGCCGCTCACGTCCTCGGTTATGTAGGCGAGGTTAATGAGAATATCATCAAGAAAGATCCTTATTATATCTCGGGCGATTATATAGGTATCTCGGGTATCGAAAGTTCTTTCGAGGAGCAGTTGCGTGGTAAGAAGGGTATTAATTATCAGATGGTCGACGTGCTTGGCCGTCAAAAGGGCTCTTTCCGCGATGGTGCCTACGATACATTGGCTATTTCGGGTAAGGATCTTACCCTTAGCTTGGATATCGACCTCCAGCTCTATGGCGAGAAGCTTATGGCAGGTAAGACGGGTAGTATAGTGGCTATCCGCCCGGAGACTGGTGAGATTCTTTGTATGGTATCTGCTCCGTCTTATGACCCGTCTCTTCTCATCGGTCGCGACCGCTCTGTCAATTTCCCAGTGCTGACGACCGACCCTCTAAAGCCTTTGTTTAACCGTGCTATTCAGGCTTGGTACCCTCCTGGATCTACTTTTAAGACTATCAACGCCCTCATCGGCTTGCAGGAGGGGGTGGTGACTCCGGATACTAAATACCCTTGTAGCTTTGGTTATACCACTGGCCGTTTCCATATGGGTTGCCACGGGCATATGTCTCCTCTTAACCTTCGCCAGTCTATCCAGAATTCTTGTAATGCTTATTATGCTTATGAGTTTAGAACGATATTGGATAATAAAAAGTACAATAGCGTGAACGATGCTCTGGAGTCTTGGAAGAATTACTTGGTAAATTTTGGCTTGGGCTATCGCTTGGGCGTGGATATAGCTAATGAGAACCGTGGCTTTGTCCCTAATGCGGCTTATTATGATAAGTCTCTGGGTAAAGGGTGGACTTCTCTTGGCGTCGTCTCTCTCTCTATTGGTCAGGGTGAGCTGCTTCTTACGCCTCTCCAAATGGCTAATGTAGCGGCTACTATCGCTAATAAGGGTTGGTTCTATACTCCTCACGCCGTACACCGTATTCAGGATTCTGAAATTGATTCGCTCTATACTAGCAAACGATATACTGGTATAGATACTGCATATTTCTCTGTTATCCAGGATGGTATGGAAATGGCTGTATGGGGAACTGATGGTGGCACCGCCCGTGGAGCGCAGATTCCGGGTATCCGTATCTGTGGTAAGACGGGTACTGCCCAGAACCCTCACGGTAGGGATCACTCCATATTTATGTCTTTCGCCCCAAAGGAGAAACCGGAAATAGCTATCTCTGTCTATGTGGAGAATGCTGGTTTCGGCGCTACTTGGGCTGCCCCTATCGCTTCTCTTATGGTGGAGAAGTACCTGAATGGCGAAATAGCTAGCAATCGTAAGTGGATGGAAGATAGAATACTCCAAACAATTCTCAATGATCAGTAATTTTAATAATTCATATACGAATAGCTCCACTAATAACGGAGTCGACTGGCTTACAATACTTTTGTATGCCCTCTTGGTCATTTTCGGTTGGCTTAACCTCTATGCCGCTAACTTCAACCCTGAAACTAAGGTCTTTTTCTCTGTAGATGCTGAGTATTTTAAGCAGCTTATGTGGGTGGTTATTACTACGGTGCTGGCTGGTGTGGTGATGATGGCTGATAGTAAGATGTTCGTGGAGTTCGCTAATATCTTGTATGTATTTTCACTCTTGGTCCTCGCATCGACTTTGGTCATCGGTAAGGAGGTTAATGGCGCTAAGGCATGGCTGGCCTTTGGCTCTGTTCAGTTCCAGCCTGTTGAGCTGGCTAAGATATCTACCGCTCTTCTGGTTTCTCGCGTGATGAGCCGATATGGATTTAAATTTACTTTGCGAAACTATATCAAGCTTTTTACAATCTTGTTGATACCTATCGTTTTGGTTCTCCTCCAGAATGATACGGGTAGTGCGCTGATTTTTATGGTGCTTATCCTCTCTATGTACCGCGAGGGCCTCACAAGCCATATCTTGTGCTTGGGTGCTGTCGCATTGGTGGGGGCTATTGCTTCTTTGCTCATCGAGAACTGGATAGTTATGGCTACGTGCCTTTTCATAGCTGTTTTGGTGGTCTCTTTCTACCTATATTATATAGCGCAGAAGAAAAAGGTGACTTTCACTGTGCTTGTCACTGTCATCCCTCCTGCCATAGCGGCTCTGACTTTCTATCTCTTGCAAAAGCCTGTCCGCCTGGATCTGCTGGTGGCTATAGGCGCCGCCTCTTTGTCTGTCTATTTGTTGTACTTGGCAATTTCTAAGCGTATCCAGTATCTTACTTTTGTAATCATGTATCTCTGGATGGGCTTGATAATCTCTTTCGCTACTAGTTATATTTTTAATAATGTCTTGATCGAGCACCAGCGTACTCGTATCAATGTACTCTTCGGTCTTGAGGAGGATCTCCTCGGTGCTGGCTATAATGTCAACCAGAGTCTCATCGCTATCGGCTCGGGTAACCTCACAGGTAAGGGTTTCCTCGAGGGAACTCAGACTAAGCTTAATTTCGTGCCTAAGCAGTCGACCGATTTTATCTTTTGTACCGTAGGCGAGGAGTGGGGCTTCCTGGGTTGTACCTTCCTCATCGCTCTCTATATCGCATTCTTCCTAAGAATAATGCACCTGGCCGAGAAACAGCACTCTGTCTTTAGCCGTGTCTATGGCTATTGTATCGTCTGCATATTCTTTTTCCATTTCGCCGTGAATATATGTATGACTATAGGCTTGATGCCTGTAATCGGTATCCCATTGCCTTTCTTTAGCTATGGCGGCTCGTCTTTCTTGGGCTTCTCTCTGATGCTCTTCCTCTTCCTCCGCTTGGATAAGGATAGACAGGTGCTGATACGCTGAATTGTGAAATGGAGATTATTTCTTATTTTTGTCCCTAGAAAAGTAGTTCAATATGAAAAATATACGCAATTTCTGCATCATAGCGCACATTGACCATGGTAAAAGTACCCTCGCCGACCGCCTCTTGGAGTATACCAAGACTGTCGTAGGTAAGGATATGCAGGCGCAGGTACTGGATGATATGGATCTTGAGCGCGAACGTGGTATCACTATCAAGAGTCACGCTATCCAAATGGATTATGTGCTTAATGGTGAGAAATACGTACTTAATCTTATAGATACTCCGGGCCACGTTGACTTCTCTTACGAGGTGTCTCGTTCTATCGCTGCTTGCGAGGGCGCTCTCCTCATCGTGGATGCTACTCAGGGTATTCAGGCACAGACTATATCTAACCTCTATCAGGCTATCAATCACGACTTGGAGATTATTCCTGTCCTTAATAAGATGGATATGCCTAACGCTATGCCTGAGGAGGTCGAGGACCAGATCATAGATCTTATCGGTTGCGATCGTGGCGATATTATTCGCGCATCGGGTAAAACGGGCGAGGGCGTGCCTGCTATTCTCGAGGCTATCGTAAATCGTATCCCTGCTCCAAAGGGTGACCCTGAGGCTCCTCTGCAATGTCTTATTTTCGACTCTGTCTTTAACTCGTTCCGCGGTATCGTGGCCTACTTTAAGGTGGTGAATGGCGTAATGCGTCAGGGTGAAATGGTTAAGTTCGTGGCTACTGGCAAGGAGTATGATGCCGACGAAATAGGTGTGCTCCGTCTGGATATGGAGCCTCGTAAGGAACTCCGCACTGGTGACGTGGGTTATATCATATCAGGTATCAAGACTAGCTCCGAGGTTAAGGTGGGTGATACTATTACTCACCGCGATAACCCTTGTGAAGCTGCTATCGATGGCTTCGAGGAGGTTAAGCCTATGGTCTTCGCAGGTATCTATCCTGTAGATACTGACGATTATGAGGATCTCCGCGCCGCCATAGAGAAACTTCAGCTTAATGATGCTTCTCTCACTTTCCAGCCCGAAAGTTCTCTCGCTCTCGGTTTCGGCTTCCGTTGCGGTTTCCTCGGTTTGCTCCACATGGAGATAGTGCAGGAACGTCTCGACCGTGAGTTTAATCAGGTGGTAATCACTACCGTGCCTAACGTGCCTTATAAGGCGTTTACTAAAAAGGGCGAACTTGTCGAGGTGCATACCCCTTCGGCGCTCCCGGAACCAACAGTCATCGATCACGTAGAGGAGCCTTATATCAAGGCGTCTGTCATTACTAAGTCTGAGTATATCGGCCCTATCATGACTCTCTGTCTCTCTAAACGTGGTACTCTCGTAAGGCAGACTTATCTCACTTCCGACCGCGTGGAGCTGGAGTATGATATGCCTCTCGCAGAGATTGTCTTCGATTTCTATGATAAGCTGAAGTCTATTTCTCGTGGTTACGCTTCTTTCGATTATTACCCTATAGGCTACCGCACTAGTAACCTCGCTAAGATGGATATCCTTCTTAATGGCGAAAAGGTTGATGCCTTGTCAACTCTTACTTTCTATGACAACGCAGTGACTATCGGTCGCAAGATGTGTGTCCGCCTTAAGGAACTTATCCCTCGACAGCAGTATGATGTCGCTGTCCAGGCTGCTATCGGTGCTAAGATTATCGCTCGCGAGACTATTAAGCAGGTGCGTAAGGATGTGCTCGCTAAATGTTATGGCGGCGACGTCTCTCGTAAGCGTAAGCTCCTCGAAAAGCAGAAGGAGGGTAAGAAACGTATGAAGCAGGTGGGTAATGTCGAGGTCCCTCAAAAGGCGTTCCTCGCAGTTCTCAAACTGGATGAGTCATAATTCCTTCCCCTATATCGTATCGGCTCCACAAGTGAAAACTTGTGGAGCTTTTTATTGTCCGTATATTCCTCTGTTCGTCATGACTCTCCGCCTCTTGTGCATCCCCTCTTTTTATTAAAAAACTGCGAGCAACCTTATACTTCCCTTATACTAGTGACTGACTTCCATACCCCCAGATAGGAACTCTATAATTAAAAAATTACGATGAACAAGGTACATCTATTGTACCATCAGCTACGCACCAGCTACAAAAACTGCGAGCAACCTTATGCTTCCCTTATACCAGCGACTGACTTCCATACCCCCAGATAAGAACTCTTTAATTAAAAAATTACGATGAACAAGGCACCACCATTGTACCATCAGCTACGCACCAGCTACAAAAACTGCGAGCAACCTTACACTTCCCTTATACTAGCGACTACCGTCCCGCAGAGTAATTGAGGTTATCCCCGAAGGCGGTGGTTTACGAAAGCGACGCAGGAGCGGCTGTAAACTTCCGCCGTAGGAGATATCCTCAATTACTCATCACTTCTTCCATCTCGCTCCTCCTAGACCAACTAGCACCACTAGGACTACTATTTCCCCCGTATTCCGCCAATGCCCACCATATTCAACAAAAATTAACCTATCCCGTAACCGCCTGACACACACACCGAAACCCCATATCGTTCAAAAAACCTCGAAAAAATATTTGTCATACCTATTGCAGATTCAAAAAAAGGCTCTACCTTTGCACTCGCTTTCGAAAAGGAACGCAACGATAACGAAATCGATAACGGACTGACTCGCAAGCCTCTACAACGGTAGTAGAAAAATTTCTCGAAAATAATTCCAAAAAGATTTGGAAGTAAAGAGAAAAAGTTCTTACCTTTGCATCCGCTGTCTGAAAAAGACGGCAACGAAGAAAGACGTTCTTTGAAACAATGAAATAAATAGTGCAACTAAAGGAAAAGGAAGCCACGTCAATCAACAGATTGAAGTAAAGAATGAGTCGATGGGATATCTTCAAAAAGTATAAAACATACAATGAAGAGTTTGATCCTGGCTCAGGATGAACGCTAGCGGCAGGCCTAACACATGCAAGTCGAGGGGCAGCGGGGTAGCAATACCGCCGGCGACCGGCGTACGGGTGCGTAACGCGTATGTAACCTGGCTCCGATTGGGGGATAGCCTTCCGAAAGGAAGATTAACACCGCATAACATCGCTTTCCCGCATGAGAGAGCGATTAAATATTTATAGATCGGAGATGGACATGCGTGACATTAGCTAGTTGGCGAGGTAACGGCTCACCAAGGCGACGATGTCTAGGGGTCCTGAGAGGGAGAACCCCCACATTGGTACTGAGACAGGGACCAAACTCCTACGGGAGGCAGCAGTGAGGAATATTGGTCAATGGTCGGAAGACTGAACCAGCCAAGTCGCGTGCAGGAAGACGGTCCTATGGATTGTAAACTGCTTTTGTACGGGAATAAAGTGGGGGACGTGTCCCCTTTGGAATGTACCGTAAGAATAAGGGTCGGCTAACTCCGTGCCAGCAGCCGCGGTAATACGGAGGACCCGAGCGTTATCCGGATTTATTGGGTTTAAAGGGTGCGCAGGCGGAGGATTAAGTCAGCGGTGAAATTCTCATGCTCAACATGAGAACTGCCATTGATACTGGTCCCCTTGAGAGATGTCGAGGATGGCGGAATGTGATGTGTAGCGGTGAAATGCTTAGATATGTCACAGAACACCGATTGCGAAGGCAGCTGTCCAGAGATCATCTGACGCTCAGGCACGAAAGCATGGGTATCAAACAGGATTAGATACCCTGGTAGTCCATGCAGTAAACGATGAGTGCTCGCCATTTGCTCGTACGAGTGAGTGGCTTAGGGAAACCGTTAAGCACTCCACCTGGGGAGTACGCCGGCAACGGTGAAACTCAAAGGAATTGACGGGGGCCCGCACAAGCGGAGGAACATGTGGTTTAATTCGATGATACGCGAGGAACCTTACCCGGGCTTGAAAGTTAGCGACGGACTTGGAAACAGGTCTTCCCTTCGGGGCGCGAAACTAGGTGCTGCATGGTTGTCGTCAGCTCGTGCCGTGAGGTGTCGGCTTAAGTGCCATAACGAGCGCAACCCTTGTCTTCAGTTGCCATCCTTAAGTTGGGCACTCTGGAGAGACTGCCATCGCAAGATGTGAGGAAGGTGGGGATGACGTCAAATCAGCACGGC
>JAKSLD010000026.1 GCA_024401395.1 Bacteroidales bacterium | reverse complement strand
AAGACCTTGAATTTTAACGCTTTGTATTGCCATGTATTTGTAAATTATTGTTATTTTTGCTTTGCAGTGGTTTATGCAACTATGTTCAATAATGGATTTTAGAAGGATTATACATATATATAACAGATTGATACTCAGTATTATAGGGGGGGGTAAGCTAACCGCCTCTATATCTGCATTATATAGCCTTCCGACGATGTCTTTTTCGGCATTGTCGGGAGGCTTTTCTTTTTCTCAGCAAACAAATAATTCTAAACATACAGACATCATGAAACATCTGTTACTGATTGTCGCGCTCTTCGTGGGCGTGACAGCTTGGGGACAGTCTGTCGGGACGGTCTCCATGACACTTAGCGGCACTGGTGGTTCGGGCACTGCTTCTATTGGCACGCTCAGCGTGTCGGCTTCAGGCGAAGGGGGCTCGATGACCACACAGTCAGTCGACATTTTGGCACTGCCGCCAGAAGTGGCAACTGCTCTCGAAGAGGAGGACATCGAAGATGTATCTATCAGCATCCGTAAGGGCAGCATCGAGGTGAACGCCGAGGGCGAATACACCTGCAACATCTACGACGTGCAGGGCAAGCTCGTGGCCATGCAGAACGCCACAAAAGGCATCTCCCTCAACCTTAATCGAGGCATCTACGTCGTCTCGCTCTCACGTCAGGGCAAAGTCGTAATGGCTCGCAAAATCATCGTAAAATAACCAAAGTCAGAAACAATTAAAACAGGAATAACATGAAGAAGATATTTACACTCATCGCCCTCATGACATGCGGCATAGCTGCCATGGCTCAGGGACTTGCCGCATCGCCTTTCCGGGCAGAACTTCGTGATGCAAGCGGCGAACTCATCACCAACACTACTGTCGGGTTCAAGTACAAGATCAGCTGCATCGGCGCAGAAAACGCAGTCATCGAGCGTGAAGGTACTGCCCAGACCAATGCTAACGGTGTCGTCCAGATTCGCCTCGGTGTCGACGGCACAGCAACATCCAACAACAAGGTTGCTAACTTCGGCGAGTTCCCATTCGACAAAGTGGCTCACAACTTCAAGATTCCTATGACCATGGAGATTGACCCTAAGGGTGGCACAGACTACACCATCTCGGGCACAACGCAGATAGGATTTGCCGTTCCATACGCAGTATGTGCAAAGAACGCCGAGAGTGCACAGTCATTCGGCGACGTGAAGCTCACAACCATCAACAGCATAGAAGATCAGTCAGGAGCACTATCATACACCATCTGCGGTAAGGGCAAATCAGAAATCACATCTTCTGGTGTGAGTGTACCAATGTATAGCACAATCAATATAAAAATTGATTGTCCTACAGGACGCAACAGCAGAGGCAGATATATAGTGGCAGTTGATGGTTTATCGATGGGTGAATTTACATACGATGTAGAGAGAGTAGGAGAAAACTTGTTTGACAAATACGTAGTTAAGTCTGGAAACATTTTGTATGATGATTATAATATGGCATTTTACGTTCCAATAGTGATTAACAACGAGAATCCTGAAATAAAAATCAATTTCTTGTCTGATGTTTATTAATCTCAGATAAAATGCATCCCTGTAGTCATCAACGGCGAAACGCCTACGATAAGCATTGGCTATAAAGCACCTCCTGTATATTAATCATTCGTCAGCGCATCGCAAGGTCGGCAGCTCACCAGTTGTCGACCTTTGCTAATTTAACGTGAGTTCGATGAATTCAGAACAAGCACAATTGCCAACAAGACTCCGTGTCACTGACAGGCTCTAACCTAATTGAAGGTTTCTTGGGGAACAGACAATATGCGGATATGGCACTCATCAATAGTGTATATCATCCCCTAATATAAAGGCGTTCATGCTAAATGGCAACAATAGAATGAAATCAGGCGTATCGCTGATTTTGATGCACTCTCTTTCTAATAGTAATTAATTGATGCCGGTTTGCTATCAGATTGTAATTGTGATTATGCTTAATTGGTGGGTGTGTGCTTATATATTGAGTAAAAATGGCTATTTGGATTTACATATCGTAAGTAAAATGCGTAAATCAACCCTTAATTCGTGTTAAAATGGACTATTTTTCTTATTGATTGTTTGGTGGTGTTATATCAATGTGTAACTTTGCAATCAAATCAAGCTATTTACTATTGAATTGTAATTACAACCTACTTTTCGATAGCCAAATGAAAGTTAATTGACTAAAGTTATGAATACTACACAATTTAAAGGGCTTTACAATCCACAGAATGAGCATGATGCTTGTGGTGTGGGTATGGTAGTAAACATACATGGCAACAAAAGTCATGAATTGGTGGACAACGCTCTTCGAGTGCTGGAAAACATGGAGCACCGTGGAGCTGAGACACGCGACAAGACAGGTGATGGAGCTGGTATTTTGGTACAGATTCCACACGAGTTCATTCTTCTTCAGGGTATTCCAGTGCCAGAGAAGGGTAAATATGGTACAGGACTCGTATTCCTCCCACGCGATGAGAAGCGTCAGGCAGAGATTCTCTCGGTGATGATAGAGGAGATAGAGCGAGTAGGACTTTCTTTGATGCACCTTCGTGCAGTTCCTACTAATCCAGATGTTCCAGGTGTAGCAGCACGAGAAGTGATGCCTGATATCAAGCAGGTATTTATTACAGGCGTTGCTGACGAAGACGTGGAGCATTTTGACCGTATCTTGTATCGTGTTCGTAAGAAGATTGAGAATCGCATTGCCGATGAGGATTTCTACATCTGCTCATTGTCATGCAAGGATATCATATATAAAGGTATGCTTACCTCGGGACAGCTCCGCAGGTTCTTCCCTGATTTAAGCAACAGCTATTTCACTTCAGGTCTGGCATTGGTGCACTCGCGTTTCAGCACCAATACATTCCCAAAGTGGAAACTCGCTCAGCCATTCCGTTACCTCTGTCACAATGGTGAGATTAACACCGTACGAGGCAACCGTGGTTGGATGAAGGCACGTGAGAGCGTTCTCTCGTCCGAGGCACTTGGCGATATTAAGGATATACTCCCTATCGTAGAGGAAAACATGTCTGATTCGGCCAGCCTTGACAACGTGTTTGAATTCCTGACAATGTCGGGGCTCTCACTGCCTCATGCGATGGCAATTCTTGTGCCTGAGTCGTTCAACGATAAGAACCCTATCTCAGAAGACCTCAAGGCATTCTATGAATACTATTCAATCCTCATGGAGCCATGGGATGGTCCTGCTGCGTTGATGTTCTCTGATGGACGTTATGCTGGTGGTCTTCTTGACAGAAACGGTCTTCGTCCAAGTCGCTATACCATCACAAAGCATGGTCTCATGGTAGTAGCCAGTGAGGTAGGTGTAATCGATTTCGAGCCTAGCGATGTAGTAAGCAAGGGTCGTCTCCAGCCTGGTAAGATACTTCTTGTCGATACACAAGAAGGAAAGATCTACTATGATGGTGAGATCAAAGAGAAACTTGCTAAGGAACATCCATATATGCAATGGCTCTCTACAAACCGTATCCAACTTGAGAAACTCAAGTCGGGCCGTAAGGTAGACAATGCAGTAGCAGATTACGAGCGTAAGCTCAGAGCATTCGGCTTCGGTCAGGAAGATATTGACAAGACAGTCGTTCCTATGTGTACTACAGGCCAAGAGCCAGTAGCCGCTATGGGTAACGATACACCACTTGCAGTTATCTCAGATCGTCCACAGACACTGTTCAACTATTTCCGTCAGCAGTTTGCACAGGTAACCAACCCTGCTATTGACCCTATCCGTGAGGAATTGGTAATGTCGCTCACAGAGTATATCGGTCGAGTAGGTTCAGGTATCTTGACTCCAGATGAGTCCAACTGTAAGATGGTACGTCTTCCACAGCCAGTATTGACAAATACAGAGCTTGATATTCTCTGTAACATTCGCTATAAAGGCTTCAAGACAACCAAGATTCCAATGCTCTTTGAGATTGCAAAGGGCGAAAGCGGACTCCGTGCAGCACTTGATGATATCTGCAAGAAAGCAGAAGAGAGCGTAGACGAAGGAGTAAACTACATTATCCTTACAGACCGTGACATCGATGCTACACACGCAGCCATCCCATCGCTATTGGCAGTCAGTGCGGTACACCACTACCTTATCAGTGTAGGTAAGCGCGTTCAGACAGCACTTATCGCTGAATCAGGTGAGATTCGAGAGGTGATGCACGCAGCTCTTCTCCTTGGTTATGGTGCAAGTGCTATCAACCCATATATGACATTCGCTATCCTCGACAAGTTGGTTAAAGACCACAAGATCCAGGAAGAGTATACTACAGCAGAGCACAACTACATCAAGGCTGTAGACAAGGGCTTGAAGAAGATCATGTCAAAGATGGGTATCTCAACCATTCGTTCATACCGTGGTGCCAAGATATTCGAGTCAGTCGGTATATCAGAAGACGTTCTCCGTAAATACTTCGGTACAGATATGAGTACAATCGGTGGTATCGGTCTCCGTGATATAGCAAAAGAGTATATCTCACTCCATGACGAAGGATATTCAGTAGATGTTGACGACAAGACAATATTGAAGAACAATGGACTCTTCTCATATCGCAAGGACGGTATCGACCATGCTTGGAACCCAGAGACCATTGCAAATCTCCAGATAGCAACACGTCTTGGTTCATACAAGAAGTTCAAAGAGTGGTCGGCACAGGTTGATGAGAAAGAGAACCCAATATTCATTCGTGATTATTTCTCATTCAAGAAAGCTGCGACACCTACACCACTTGATGAGGTTGAGTCGGTTGAGAGCATCGTACGTCACTTCGTAACAGGTGCCATGTCATTCGGCGCACTTTCAATAGAGGCTCACGAGGCACTGGCGATTGCGATGAACAAGCTCGGAACCCGAAGCAACACTGGTGAGGGTGGAGAGGACAATGCACGTTACCATACAGAGGTAGACGGTGTAAGCCTCAGCTCAAAGACAAAGCAGATTGCTTCTGGTCGTTTCGGTGTGACAGCAGAATACCTTGTCAATGCAGAAGAGCTACAGATCAAGGTAGCGCAGGGTGCTAAGCCAGGTGAGGGAGGTCAGCTCCCAGGCTTCAAGGTAAATAAGATTATTGCCAAGACACGTAATGCTATTCCAGGCATCACACTTATTTCACCTCCACCACACCACGATATCTATTCAATTGAGGATTTGGCTCAGCTTATCTTCGATCTCAAGAATATCAACCCTTCAGCAGCAGTCAGCGTCAAGCTCGTAGCAGAGAGTGGCGTAGGTACTATTGCAGCAGGTGTTGCAAAGGCAAAAGCAGACCTTATTGTTATCTCAGGTGCCGAGGGCGGTACGGGTGCTAGTCCTGCTAGCAGTATGCGATTCGCTGGCATATCACCTGAGATCGGTCTCGCTGAAACACAGCAGACACTCGTTCTCAATGGTCTCCGCAGTCAGGTTAGAATCCAGACAGACGGTCAGCTTAAGACAGCTAAGGACGTAGTCTTGATGGCTATGCTTGGTGCAGACGAGTTCTCATTCGGTACACTTCCATTGATTGTTCTCGGTTGTGTGATGATGAGAAAGTGTAACACCAACACCTGTCCAGTCGGTGTAGCTACACAGGACGAGAAGTTGAGAGCTAAGTTCCGCGGTCGTGCAGAGTATGTAGTGAACTTCTTCAAGTTCCTCGCAGAGCAGACACGTGAGTATCTCTCAGAGATCGGTGTCCATTCGCTCAAAGAGATTATCGGTCGTACAGACCTTATCGAGGTACATCAGCCATCGGCAGATACCAAGCAGGGTACAATCGACTTCTCTAGATTGCTTCATAAGCCACAGAGCGAAAAGCCTCTCTATTGGGATCGCGGTGAATACACAAAGATTGCAGGTGTTAAGGACGAGGAAATCATCCGTTCTTGCCAGTCGGCTATCGAGTACAAAGAAGAGGTTAACCTCGACTACGCTATCAAGAATACCGACCGTGCAGTAGGTACAATGCTTTCTGGTGCTATTGCCAAGAAGTATGGTGAGGCTGGACTCCCAGACAACACTATCAACATCAAGTTTAAGGGTAGTGCTGGACAGTCATTCGGTGCATTCGCAGTCAAGGGTGTCAACCTTCGTATCGAGGGTGAGACAAACGACTACTTCGGTAAGGGACTTTCAGGCGGACGTATTTCAATCCTCCCTCCAGTAAGAAGCGATTCTAGCTTCAAGGCAGAGGATAACATTATAGCAGGTAATACAGGTTTGTATGGTGCAACAAGCGGCGAACTCTACGTCAATGGTCGCGTAGGCGAGCGTTTCGCGGTTCGTAACTCAGGTGCCATCGCTGTTATCGAGGGTGCAGGAGACCACTGTTGCGAGTATATGACAGGCGGTCGTGTAGTAATCCTCGGAGAGACAGGACGTAACTTCGCAGCAGGTATGTCTGGCGGTGTTGCTTATGTCTGGGACAAGAAGCACAACTTCGACTACTTCTGTAACATGGATCAGGTTGAGATTACACTTGTAGAAGAGGCATCGGCACGCAAGGAGCTCCACGAGCTTATCCGTCAGCACTACCTCTACACAGGTTCAGCTCTCGCTCGCACAATGCTTGACGATTGGAACAAGTATATCGAGGACTTCATCCAGGTTACTCCAATCGAGTACAAGCGCGTTCTCCAAGAGGAGAAGATACGCGAGCTCCAACAGAAAATTGCCGATATGCAAATCATTAACAACTGATTATTACCATGGGAAATCCTAAAGCATTTTTGACTGTGCCTCGCGTTGAGGCTGGTCACAGACCCATACTAGATAGAATCCACGATTTTGCTGAGGTTGAGCAGACTCTCAACTCACACGATCGTAAACTTCAGGCATCACGTTGCATGGACTGCGGTGTACCTTTCTGCCATTGGGCTTGTCCTCTTGGCAATAAGGCTCCAGAATGGAACGATGCTCTCTACAAAGGCGAATGGGAACTTGCTTATCGCCTTTTGAACGACACAAACGACTTCCCTGAGTTCACAGGCCGCATCTGTCCTGCACTCTGCGAGAAGGCTTGTGTACTCAACCTCACAGATCATGCTGCCTCTACCAACAGAGAGAATGAGGCAGCCATCACAGAGGCAGCTTGGCGCGAGAATTACATCACACCTAAGCAGTACGCTCGCAATGGCAAGAAGGTAGCAGTCATCGGAGCTGGTCCTGCAGGTCTCGTTGCAGCAAACCGTCTCAATAAGATGGGCTACACAGTGACAGTATTCGAGAAGAATGAGGCAGCCGGCGGTCTTCTCCGCTACGGTATTCCAAACTTCAAGCTCAATAAGGCTGTTATCGACCGTCGAGTTGATCTTCTCGTTGCAGAGGGTATTGAGTTCAAATACAATACACCTGTTGACTCAGAAAGCCTCCCAGAAGGTTTCGACGCATACGTCCTCAGTACAGGTACACCACAAGCACGTGACCTTAATATTCCAGGTCGTGAACTGAAAGGTGTTCACCTCGCTCTCGAGCTTCTCTCACAGCAGAACCGTGTCCTCGCCGGCATGGAGTTCTCAAAAGATGAGCGCGTGACAGCAAAGGATAAGGACGTACTCGTAATCGGTGGTGGTGATACAGGTTCCGATTGTATCGGTACTTCACACCGTCAGGGCTGTAAGAGCGTTACTCAGATTGAGATTATGCCTAAGCCTGTAGATGGACCAGACGATCCTCAGAACCCATGGCCAAACTGGCCTAGAACATTGAAGACTACTACTTCACATGAGGAGGGCTGTACTCGTCGTTGGAACATTAACTCTCTCGAGTTTATCGGTAAGAATGGTAAGCTCACAGGAGTAAAGGTTCAGCCAATCGACTGGAAGCCAAACCCAGAAGGTGGTCGCCCTATAATGGTTGAGGCTGGAGAACCTGAGATTATCAAGTGCGAGATCTGTTTCCTCGCAATGGGCTTCCTCAAGCCACAGCATCCTGAGTTCGCATCTAATGTCTTTGTATGTGGTGATGCCGCTAGCGGCGCTTCTCTCGTAGTTCGCGCCATGGCAAGCGGTCGAAAGGCAGCACAAGACGTTGATGCCTTCCTCAAGAAATAGCGATAACCCAAATAAAACGGGGACTTCTGCATTCCCCAAACCAGAATCAGAAGTCCCTTATGTTTAACTAAATACCGATGAATTATGAAAAAAATCGAAGCAATCATCCGTAAGACGAAGTTTGATGAGGTGAAGGAAGCGCTTCTCAATTCGGACATTAACTGGTTTGAGTACTACCCAGTACATGGTATCGGCCAGAGCCGTCAGGAGAGAATCTATCGTGGTGTCGTTTACAGCACTGATATGATTGAGCGTATGAAGATCGTTATCATCCTTCGTGATGTTCTAGTGGATGCAACAGTGAAGGTAATACGCGACACTGCTCATACGGGCGAGGTTGGTGATGGTCGTATCTTTATTTCTGATGTCCTGGATTGCTGGTCTATCCGAACAGGTGACCACGGCGATACTGTTCTTAAAGACAAAAAGTAATAAAACACATTTCAACCTTCTCTTATTTATTTGTATGTAGAATAATTCACTTATTGAGATTATTATGGTAGCAACAATTTTATCTGCCGTCGCTGAACCAGCTATGGTAGAAGAGGCAAAAGATTTTGTCAATGGTTTGGATACCTTGTGGGTATTGTTAGGTGCAATGTTGGTATTCTGGATGCAGCCGGGATTTGCTCTTGTTGAGGCAGGCTTGACTCAGGCTAAGAATACCGCCAATATATTGATGAAGAATTTCATGGACTTCATGGCAGGCACAGTCCTCTATTGGATTCTCGGATTCTCTATTATGTATGGCGCAGGAAACGCATTTTTCGGCTGGGACGGTTTCTTCTTCATCGGTGAAGATTCTAATGTACCGGCAGAGGCAACATTCATCTTCCAGACAGTTTTCGCAGCTACAACTGCTACCATCGTCTCTGGTGCAATGGCAGAACGTACAAAGTTCTCTATGTATGTCGTCTATTCAATGCTCATCTCAGCATTCATTTACCCTCTCGAGGGTCACTGGTCTTGGGGTGGCGGATGGCTCTCAGATCTTGGCTTCCACGATTTTGCCGGTTCTACAGTAGTTCACCTTTGCGGTGGCGCCCTCGCTCTTGCTGGTGCAATAGTCCTCGGTCCTCGCTCTGGTAAGTATGATAAGAATGGTAATTCACGAGCTATTCCAGGTCACAACCTTGTCCTTTGTGCTCTCGGCGTATTCTGCTTGTGGATAGGATGGTTCGGATTTAACCCTTGTTCGACAGTTGCCGCTACAGGTTATGCTAATGCAGTATCAATGTCTCACGTATTCGTGACAACAAACATGGCAGCAGCAGTCGGCGGTCTCGTAGCTTTGTTCTACACTTGGATTGTAGAGGGTAAGCCAGGCCTCTCAATGGTATGTAACGGTGTACTCGCCGGCTTGGTAGGTATTACAGCTGGTTGTGATTGCGTTGACATCTGGGCAGCCGCAGTTATCGGTGGTATAGTATCATTGGTTATGTGTATTGCGGTAAGCTTCATTGATAAGGTTATGAAGGTCGATGACCCTGTTGGTGCTGTCTCAGTTCACGGTGTCGGCGGTTTCCTCGGTACAGTATTCGTAGGTGTATTCTCTAACGATGCCTATGGTGTTGAGACTTCGGTAGGTGTTCAGACTCTCGGCGCAGCAGTAGTGGCAGTCTTCGCATTCGGTATCGGTATGCTTCTCTTCACTATCATCAAGAAGACTCATGGTCTCCGTTGCGATAAGCGTATTGAGGAGGAGGGTCTCGATGTTTACGAACATGGTGAGTCTGCTTACAACAACTAACCATCTCTGTTGGTCCATTTCTAAAACTAACCATTTTTATCAATTATAGAACTACGTAATATGAAAGTGATTAAGTATACAATATTATTTGCAGTGATGTCATGCTTCGGCATGGCATCGGCAAATGCTCAAGATACAGCAGAACCAACTCTTGGCGCAGATTTCGTTAGTCAATATATCTGGCGTGGTACAGATTGCGGCAATATCTCTGTTCAACCTTCGTTGGGTGTCTCTTATAAGGGTCTCTCTGTATCGGCATGGGGTAGCGTAGGTTTCGATGCTTCTGATACGAAGGAGTTCGATCTCACAGTAGCTTACTCAGCTGGTGGTTTCAATATCGGTGTGACCGACTATTGGTTTAACGCTGGCGGCGATGTTCGCGGACGTTATTTCATGTATAAGGCGCATAGCACTAATCATATCTATGAGGCTAATGTAGGTTACGATTTCGGACCTCTCTCGCTTCAGTGGTTTACCAACTTCGCTGGTAATGATGGTGCTAAGGAGGATGGCAAACGTGCCTACTCTTCGTACTTCGAAGTCTCTGCTCCTTTTTCTTTGGCAACGCTCGACTGGACTGCTTCTGTCGGTCTCGTGCCTTGGGAGACTGATTTCTACGGAACATCTGGTTTCGCCATTACTAATATAGCTCTCGGCGCATCTAAGGAGATTAAACTTACTGAGTCTCTCTCTATGCCTGTATTTGCTAATGTATCGGCTAACCCTTGTTCTCAACACGCCTACTTCGTCGTAGGTTTCTCTCTAATACCTCAACTTTAGGCGGTTCCCAATAATCAGGAATCGCCCACCAAAAACAGTATAATACTATGTGCGGAATTGTATCTATCTTCAACATCCAGACGCAGACAACAGCTCTGCGTGATAAAGCCCTACGTATGAGCCAGAAGATTCGTCATCGTGGACCAGACTGGAGTGGCATATATTGTGGGAAGTCAGCTATCCTAGCCCATGAAAGACTAAGTATTGTGGATCCTGAGAGCGGAGGACAACCTCTCTTTTCGCCTGACCGTAATCAAATCCTCGCTGTCAATGGAGAGATATACAATCATAAGTCTATACGTCAGGATTTTGAAGGTAGATACGCATTCCAAACTGGTAGCGACTGTGAGGTAATCCTTGCTTTGTGGCAGGATATCAATCACGACGATGCAGCAGCTAAAGAGGCTGGTATCGTTAAGTTGTTCGAAAGCCTTAACGGTATCTTCGCTTTCGCTCTCTATGATGAGCTGCGCGATGAATTCCTCATCGGTCGTGACCATATCGGTGTGATTCCATTGTATATCGGCTTTGATGCCGATGGCAAGGTATATGTTGCTTCTGAGCTCAAAGCGCTCGAGGGTCAATGCGAGCGCTATGAGCCTTTCCTCCCAGGCCATTACTATTGGAGCAAGAAACCTGGACTCAAAAAATGGTATACTCGCGACTGGATGCAGTATGATGCCGTAAAGAATAACTCAGCATCTAGCGAGGATATCCGTCAGGCTCTCCGTGAGGCTGTAAAACGTCAGATGATGTCGGATGTGCCTTATGGTGTTCTCCTCTCTGGCGGTCTCGATTCTAGCGTTATTTCTGCTATTACTGAGAAATACGCTGAGAACCGTATCGAGGATGATAGCAAGACTAAGGCTTGGTGGCCTCGTCTCCACTCTTTCGCAGTGGGTCTTAAGGGCGCACCTGACTTGGCTAAGGCAAAACTCGTTGCCGATCATATCGGTACCGTTCACCACGAAATCAACTATACCATCCAGGAGGGCCTCGATGCCATCCGCGATGTTATCTATTTCATCGAAACTTACGACGTGACTACCGTTCGCGCTTCTACTCCTATGTACCTTCTTGCCCGAGTTATCAAGTCTATGGGTATCAAGATGGTTCTCTCTGGTGAGGGCGCTGATGAAATCTTCGGTGGTTACCTCTATTTCCATAAGGCTCCAAACGCACAGGCTTTCCACGAGGAGACTGTACGTAAGCTCTCTAAACTTCATCAGTACGATTGCCTCCGTGCTAATAAATCTCTCTCTGCTTGGGGTGTCGAGGGTCGTGTGCCTTTCCTCGATAAGGAGTTCCTCGACGTAGCAATGCGTACCAACCCTCAGGCTAAAATGTGCCCAGGCACTACAATGGAGAAGAAAATCGTTCGTGAGGCTTTCTCTGATCACCTCCCTGAGGAAATCGTATGGCGCCAGAAGGAGCAGTTCTCCGACGGCGTAGGTTATTCTTGGATCGATACTCTCAAGAAGATTACTTCTGAGGCTGTGTCTGACGAGCAGATGGCTCACGCAGCTGAACGTTTCCCTATCAACCCTCCACGTAATAAGGAGGAGTATTACTACCGCACTATCTTCGAAGAGCATTTCCCTTCAGAGTCCGCAGCTCGCAGCGTACCTTCCGTACCTTCTGTAGCTTGTAGCTCTGCCGAGGCTCTCGCTTGGGATGAGTCGTTCAAGAATATGAACGATCCTAGTGGTCGCGCAGTTAAGGGTGTTCACGAAAAAGCTTACTAATCTATGAGCCGTAAAATCGAATTTACGAAAATGCATGGTCTGGGAAACGATTATATCTATATCGATTCTGATCGTTTCCCTATAGCCGACCCAGCCTCGTTTTCTGTCAAGTGGAGTAAGTATCACACTGGTATAGGCTCCGATGGCCTCATTCTTATCAGTAAGTCTGATAAGGCTGATTACCGTATGCGTATCTTCAATGCCGATGGCTCGGAGGCTATGATGTGCGGGAATGGCTCTCGTTGCGTTGGAAAGTTTGTTTATGATAAATACATAAGCAAGTCTCTTGACGCTTCCTTAACACATCCTTATACCTCCCTTAATACAGACATAGATCTCGAGACTAATGCCGGTATTAAGAAAATCAAACTAGATATTAAGAATGGTACTGCCGTTGCCGCTACTGTGGATATGGGTGAACCGGTCCTCTCTAATAAGGCTCAGGTCAATACTGAGGATGGTACTTTGGATGGTCAGCCTATCATTGTTGACGATTTTACGTTCGCACCGACATACGTTTGTATGGGCAACCCTCATTGCGTAATCTTCGTGGATGATATCAAGAAGATTGACCTTGAGCATATCGGCCCTCAAATCGAATTTAACCCTATCTTCCCGGAACGTGCTAATATCGAGTTCGTTCAGGTATTGCCGGATGGCGTACTCCGTATGCGTGTCTGGGAACGTGGCTCGGGTATTACCCAGGCTTGCGGTACAGGTGCTTGCGCTACAGCCGTAGCAGCTTCCCTCACAGGTCGCGCTGGTCGCCAGTCTATCGTCCGTATGGATGGAGGTGATCTCCAAATCCTTTGGTCTGAGGCAGATAACAAAATTTATATGACTGGACCTGCCGAAACTTCGTTCGAAGGGTTTATAATTGAAGAATAACCATTAATTTTGCAATCCGTTATGACACTAGTCAACGAGAATTTCTTGAAGTTGTCCAACAACTATTTGTTCTCGGATATAGCCAAAAAAGTACGCCAATACCGAGAATCTAACCCCGAAGCACAAGTTATCAGCTTAGGAATCGGGGATGTCACTCAACCCCTCTGTCCTGCCGCTATCGAGGCGATGCATAAGGCCGTAGATGAAATGGCTTCATCTTCTACTTTCCATGGCTATGGTCCTGAGCAGGGCTACGATTTCCTACGTAAGGCTATCATTGAGAATGATTTCAACCCTCGCGGTGTGTCGCTCGATCTCGACGAGGTTTTCATTAGCGATGGCGCTAAGAGTGATTGTGGTAATATCGGCGATATCCTCGGCCCTCAGTGCTCAATCGGTCTCACAGATCCTGTTTATCCGGTTTATGTCGACTCTAATGTGATGTGTGGCCGCGCTGGCGTGCCTACTAAGGATGGTTGGTCTAATATCACTCGCATCCCAGTATCTAGTGCCAACAACTTCAAGCCTCAGATTCCTGAAAAACGTATCGATATCATATATCTCTGTTATCCAAACAACCCTACTGGTACAGTCATCACGCGCGCAGAACTCTCTGCTTGGGTCGAGTATGCTCTTTTACATGGTAGCTTGATTTTATTTGACGCAGCATACGAGGCTTATATCCAGCACGATGACATTCCTCACTCTATCTATGAGATCGAGGGCGCCAAGAAGGTGGCCATTGAATTCCGCAGTTTCTCCAAGACTGCTGGATTCACTGGCGTACGTTGCGGTTGCACCGTCGTGCCAAAAGATCTTGTCGTTAAGGCTTCTGATGGTACAGAGGTCCAACTCAACCACTTGTGGAACCGTCGCCAGTGTACTAAGTTCAATGGTACTTCCTACATCACACAACGCGCAGCAGAGGCTATCTACTCCCCAGAGGGTAAGAAGCAGGTACGTGAGACTATCAACTATTATATGTCAAATGCCAAGTTCATGCGCGAGTCTCTTAATGCTCTCGGATACCAGACTTTCGGCGGTGAGGATGCTCCATATATCTGGCTCAAAACACCGGATGGCGTCTCTTCATGGGAGTTCTTCGATAAGGTATTGCACGAACTTAGTATCGTAACAACGCCTGGCGTGGGCTTCGGTCCTTCAGGCGAGGGCTATGTACGCCTCACTGCATTTGGCAACAAACAGCAAACAGAAGAAGCAATACATAGATTTCAACAATGGAAACGTTAAAGCATGAATGTGGAGTGGCTATGATCAGACTTCTGAAGCCACTCTCTTTCTACAAAGAAAAGTATGGTACTGAGCACTATGGCCTCAATAAGCTGTATCTGCTCATGGAAAAACAGCACAATCGCGGTCAGGAGGGCGCAGGTGTAGCCTGCGTCAAACTCAATGCCAACCCTGGTGACGAGTATATGTTCCGCGAAAGAGCCGCTGGAACTACCGCCATTACCGAGATTTTCAATAACATAGCTTCAATGCCCACCGGGTCTTTCCTAGGTGAGGTTTACATGGGCCACCTCCGCTATTCAACAACAGGCAGAAGTGGCCTTGATTATATCCATCCGTTCCTCCGCCGTAACAACTGGCGTGCGAAGAATCTCGCCCTCTGCGGCAACTTCAACATGACGAATGTGGATGAGATTTTCCAAAGCATAGTGGCTAATGGTCAGCACCCTCGTAAGTATGCCGATACTCATATCATCCTTGAGCAGGTGGGTCATCGCCTCGACCGTGAGATAGAGCGCGTATACCAGCAGTGCCATGCAGAGGGTCTTACTGGTCTCGACCTGACTCATGCTATAGAGGAGAAGGTGGATATCGCTAATGTCCTCAAGACGTCTACTCCTATCTGGGATGGCGGTTACGTGATGTGTGGCCTCACTGGTAGTGGCGAGACTTTCGCCGTTCGCGACCCTTGGGGTATCCGTTCTGCTTTCTGGTATCAGGATGATGAGATTATCGTATTGGCATCTGAACGCCCGGTTATCCAGACTGTACTGAATGTTCAGGCGGAGGATATTCATGAACTCCAGCCTGGTCAGGCTCTCCTCACTAATAAGCATGGTAAGATGCGCCTCGAGCAGATTAATACTCCTGGCCGTAAACGTGCTTGCTCTTTCGAACGTATCTATTTCTCTCGCGGCTCGGATGTCGATATCTATCGCGAGCGTAAGATGATGGGCGAGGGTACTGTAGCGCAGATTCTCCCTGCTATCGACTACGATGTGGAGCATACCGTTTTCTCTTATATCCCTAATACTGCCGAGGTGGCTTATCATGGTCTCCTCGATGGTATGAATGCTTATCTCAATGAGCAGAAGGTGAATCTCATCGAGGCTCTGGGGCATAATCCTTCTCACGAGGAACTGGAGCGTATCCTCTCTATGCGTGTCCGCGGCGAGAAGGTGGCTATCAAGGATATAAAGCTGCGTACTTTCATTGCCGAAGGTAATAGCCGTAATGACCTCGCTGCTCACGTCTATGATATTACCTACGGTAGCCTTGTCCCTAATGTGGATAATCTTGTGATAATCGACGATAGTATCGTTCGCGGTACTACTCTCCGTCAGTCTATCATCAAGATAATGAATCGTCTCAACCCTAAGAAGATCATCATCGTCTCTTCTTCTCCTCAAATCCGTTACCCTGATTACTATGGTATCGATATGTCTAGCGTGGAGCAGTTCATCGCTTTTAAGGCTGCTATCGAACTCCTTAAGGATCGCGGTATGTATTCTGTAGTGGACGATGTATATAATAAGGTCACAAAACAGCTCGAGGAGGGTGTCTCTGATGATTCTGTAAACTATGTCAAGGAGATTTATTCTCAGTTCACCGACCAGGAGATATCTCGTAAAATGGTTCAGCTTCTCACTCCTCCAGAGGTGAAGGTTCCTGTAGAGATCATATTCCTACCTGTCGAGGGTCTTCATAAGGCTTGCCCCGACCATACGGGCGACTGGTATTTCACCGGAGATTATCCTACTAAGGGTGGACTCCGAATGCTCGATCGTGCTTTCATCGAATACTATAAGTCTCTCCAGAAATAGAACAACAATAAGCAACATACAATATGAATACTAAATTTATCTTCGTCACAGGTGGTGTAGCCTCTTCTCTTGGTAAGGGCGTTATGGCTTCTACTATAGGCCGTCTGCTTCAGAACCGTGGCTATAAGATCACTATCCAAAAGTTCGACCCTTATATCAATGTCGATCCTGGTACGCTTAACCCTAATGAGCATGGTGAGTGCTACGTAACTGTTGATGGTTATGAGTGCGACCTCGACCTTGGCCATTATGAGCGTTTCACTGATATCAAGACGACTCGCTGGAATAGCTTCACGACTGGCCGTATCTATATGGAGGTTATCGATAAGGAACGTCGTGGTGAGTATGGTGGTAAGACTGTTCAGGTCGTTCCTCATATCACTAATGCTATCAAGGAGAATATGCTCCGTACTAGCAAGGATAATAGCCTCGATTTCGTCATTACTGAGATTGGTGGTACCGTAGGCGATATCGAGGGCCTCCCTTTCCTTGAGTCTATCCGTCAGCTTAAATGGGAACTTGGCGAGGATGCTATAGTGGTGCATCTTGCCTATGTCCCATATATCGCCGCTGCAGGTGAACTTAAGACAAAGCCTACTCAGCATAGCGTTAAGCAGCTCCAGAGCTATGGTATTCAGCCTGATTGTATCATACTTCGCTCTGAGCATCCTCTCTCTATGGATCTCCGTCGCAAGGTGGCTGGTTTCTGTAATGTCCGCCCTGATTGTGTCCTCCATAGCCCAGATGTTTCTACTATATATGAATTGCCTATCAAGATGCACGAGGATGGTCTCGACGAGGTAATTCTCAAGCTTTGCAATGTCGACGTAAATGAAAAAATTACGAGCAACAGCTACGCTGATGCTAACCAGAAGCTAAGCACAAGCGTACCATCAACGTCTCTCACCGAACAGTGGAAACACTTTGTCGACCTGCGTAAAACAGCAACAGAGGAACTTCATATTGGCTTCGTAGGTAAATATAACTTGCAGGATGCCTACAAGAGTATCACAGAGAGTATGTCTATCGCTGGTACATACAAGAACCGTAAGGTAAAGTGTCACTTCATCGATAGCGAGAATATAACTGAGGATAATGTAGCTGAGCAACTCAAGGGTATGCAGGGCTATGTCATCTGCCCAGGCTTCGGTGACCGTGGTATCGAGGGTAAGATTACTGCAGCTAAGTATCTACGTGAGAATAATCTCCCAACTCTAGGTATCTGCCTCGGTATGCAGATTATGGCTATCGAGTTCGCACGTAATGTCCTTGGCTATTCTGATGCTCATAGCGCCGAGTTCAGTAAGACTACTAAGCATCCTGTCATTGATATTATGGAGGAGCAGAAGAATCTGGTCTACGTGGGTAATACAATGCGCCTCGGTGGTTACGAGTGCGAACTTCGTGAGGATTCTAAGGCTCGCAAAGCCTATGGTAAGGAGAAGATTACTGAACGTCACCGTCATCGCTACGAACTCAATAGTAGCTTTATCGATGAAATGGAACTTAATGGCATGATAGTAAGTGGTAAAAACCCACGAAGCGCTCTCGCCGAAATCATAGAACTTCCAGCTAACCACTGGTACCTTGGTACTCAGTTCCACCCAGAGTATTCTAGCACAGTGCTCAACCCACATCCTCTTTTCTTGGCATTCCTTGACGCTGTCTTGAGAAAATAAAGAATAATACTTGAATAAGAATAATGAAGAGGCTGTGTCAGACTATTGGACACAGCCTCTTCTTTTTCCTCTTCATTTGTAAAAAATTATTTTTTTATATGACATATGTTGTGATTAACTAGAAATGATATCTTTGTGAGTGGTTTATTAAGTGTCGCGTCATGAATATTGTAAAGAAGATTTTCAAGTGGCTAGGTATTATAATCCTTGCATTGATTCTTATTATCGTTATCCTATGTATATATGTTTCAAAGAAGACCGCTGTCACGATAACCAAGGGAGATGCTGTTGATTATGTTACTGCACTGACACAAGTGGGTGATGCAGCTGTAGAGATTTATGGTTTTGACATTATTGTCAATGACACGTCGGTATTAGAAGGGATAACGGCATCGGATTTTGATATATTGAACAACACAGTTACCAACTGGATTGACCCAGCTACGGGGAAATCGCCAGAGGTATTTGAAGATGACGAGATAAGTATTCGTGTATCTGGGGATACGCTTATGCTAAGAACGAGACCATTTTCCATATTAGGAAAGACATTTTTTGTTGCTATGCATGAGCCATGGGAGGTAAGCTGCACCAACAGCAGATTGAATTTCACGGCATTTGATATCAATGAGACAAAGACAGCGATAATAGACGATTGCGTGTACGGTCAGCACACATACGCAGGAATTACGCGAGAATACCTATTACACCTGCCAAAAGACTCTGCCGGCAATGTGATGAAGAATGTGCCTATTATGGTATGGAATATAGGAGGCTCCGAATATGAGATGCCAATCAAACAAGCTGTGCTGACAGACAGGAGTGTGGTATCGATGGAGACGGCAGGAGTTAAGTGTGCTACACTCAAGTTTGGTATAGCAAACCCAAACTATATGTTCAGTGCCTCATTAGACCCGGAGAAGATAAAGTTGATAGACAGGAACAATGCGGTGCAGATGTCGCTCATTGACTCGCTGATTACAGAGGGTATTATAGACTCTACGAGGGTATATGTATGTGGTGCATCTAGTGGAGGAGGAGCAACGATGCGATTCTGTATGCAATTCCCAGACAAGATAGCTGCAGCGATACCATGCTGCTCTATGGATCCGATAGTACCTATACATCAAGTAAAAGAGAAATATGAAGGGCAATTTATTGAGGATTTGAAGACAGCATTCCAGAAAGACGTATATAAGTGGAACGGAAGCGATATGGAACTTATGCCGATAGACCAAGAGGCGTTTATCAAGTTACCTATCTGCTTTGCACATGCAGAAGCAGACAATGTATGTAAGGTTACAAGTTCCATTTCGATGTTTGAAGCGCGTAAGGCCTTAGGGGCGGAGTCGGACCGACTAGTGATATACTCGCCACAAGAGATGGAAGAATACGGAGAAGGAGGAATGATATACTCCCATTTTTCGTGGGTGAGAGTATTGAACGATTGGACAGACGACAGCCCTATTACATGGATGTTAGAGAAGGAAAAATAACTTGTTAAATCATATTTTATTATGAAGAAACAAACTTTGATATTATTGGTAATAACCATGGCGGCTATGCCTTTATTGCTATGCCGATGCAATTCCGGAGGGCGAGATGCGAAGGTAATGAAACCAGCACATGTCGGTGAAGAGATAGACTTTAGAAAAGATGTAGAAGCATTTGCGGAGTTTAAAAAATTGGAATCCAAAGTAGAAAATGAGGAACAGCTATCGGAAGAAGAAGAGAAAAGGATAGAGTATTTGTGTGAGAATTTTGGATGTGATTATCGTAGCGACTGGGAAGATCCATTTGGAGAAGCGTGCAGTTGGTTCTGTTGTGGGGTAATAAAAGGGGCATACTCATCGAGTGAGTTAGCCTCTACGGGCAATATCTCGTATAAAGCTGAAAATGTGCTATACACATACGGTCATGCGTGGGTAGAAGGAGTCAAAGGGTATGGCATAGGCGAGAGTATTACTATTGTCTTTGATTCGACCAGTACACAACCTGATAAGATAGAAATTATCAATGGTTATGCGAAGACCCCAGAGGCATATAAGAACAATTCGAGAGTCAAGACATTGAGATTATACAATATGGGCAAGTTTGTAGCAGATCTTGAGTTGGAAGACAAGCTTGCTTATCAGACCTTTGATATTGGATTCCTGTTGGGAGAGCAAGGCAAAGAGTGGGAGTTGAAATTTGAGATTGTAGATGTATATAAGGGAGACAAGTATGATGACACGGCTATAACATTGATAACATTTGACGGTCCATGTCATTAACGACATACAGATAAATAGTGGTGCTTGGTAGCAATACCGCTATAGAAGAAAAAATGTTGGTGTTTATTGAACGATAGACACCAACATTTTTTATGTCATTAAATATTATTGGCTGCCCGCTAAAATGTGTACTTTTGCTCATCGTTAATAAGTTTTTGTGGAGAAAACAAATTAAACGAAAAGGCTGAATCTTCGCAATGGAGATTCAGCCCATTTTTATGTTGGTCTAAAAAAGTTTAGCGGACACCAATAAAATAATTATGATGAACAAAGGTGTTCTATAGGTCTAGTATAGGTCTAGCGTCGGTTTAGCATAATAAACCCGATGGCGCCTCCTCTTGCTCATTCGTTGTAGAATAGATAGCCGTCTAAGTCAATCTTGATCATCTGCTTGTACGTTTTCACTTGCATATCGGTGACTTGCAGTGACATTTCTTCGTTGTTGGGTTTGATGAATTGTTCGCGTACCGCAATAGTATCTGTGTCAAATGTCACGTTCGGTACATTGCACATGGTTGAATCAAGCGCAAAATGTATTTTGCCATCAGGTGAAATTGCTTCTTCTAGTTTGTAGACTTTATTGAATTCCATGTATTTTACATGATTATACCCTTTGGGTATGGTGCAATTACGTTCGTCTCGCGAGTATGTGAAATATTCTTCTGATTGCCAATCTAGGAATGTCTCCTCAACTTCTACCTCTTCCCACCTAATTTCATAGCCCCATAAATAGTCTAGTTTACCTGATACCAAGCCTTCTAAATCTTCTTTGTATCTATTCCAATTCAAGTAAACCATATCTTCGTATATCTGCTGCGATTTCGTGGTGTCTGGTATAGATCTAAGCCATTCTGCCAGCTCAGTGTCGTCAGTAATGGTGGTATCTGGTCTGCAGTCTGCCAGCAATTCGTTTAGTCTGTTCTTCACTATGCGATGTTCTATCTCGATATAGTTTAATGGCTGTGCCGATGAAAGTAGGAACAGTATGCCGAATGTCACAGGAACCCAGTAGATACGACGTGTACGTGACAGAAATAAGCCAATGCACACAAGGTAGAACCATATGTTAAGGGTGAGTACATAGAGTCGGTTGGCTGTTATGCCGTAGTCTGACAGTCGTCTGACTATACCAACGGTCATCAGTATTACTAATGGTAAGGCAATCAAAGGAAGCCAGCGTGCTACAAATCTTTCGTAGTTGTTGCCTCCTTTCTTGATGACTGGGTATAGCAACACAATAACGATAGAAAGCCCGAACATCATTATGCTGACCATCTTGGTCAGTGTCCCCTGTGGTAATTCCCATGTGAGTATTATCTTGAACATGTAGACATAAAGGACTACCATGTAACAAATAATCAATGGGATGAATAGATATCGCAATACACTAATGTAAAACTTTGATAGCTCAATGTCTCTGTTATGCTTGATTTCTCCCTGTGGAATGCGGGAAAGAATGATGACTGATGCCAGAAACTGCAACATTATTACCGCAATAGCCAACTCGACTTTTATTGCCCATTTGCCCTCGTACGAGATATTGAAGAGTTGCAATGACCCGAAAAACAGTATCTCGAGCCCTATAGTCATAATAATACTGACAGACACGACTGTCAATATATTCTTTGCAAACTCTAAGCCGAAATAGGACGTCTCCATGTCGTCTTTGTTCTTCCAGAACTGCAGATATATGCACCCAATGGTAAATGCAACATAGACTGCAAGACGGGCCAGAATAATCGGATTGACATTATGTTCTGGAGTAATACTGTTAAGGTAAAAGGCATCTATGGCAAGCAGAATATTGCCGATGGCCATTACACTCCAGAACGTACGCTTGTCCTCTATCTCTTCTCCCCATAGATGTATCATGAGTGAGAACAGAAACCCTGCCGACAGAAAGTACAGCATAATCCAGTGTTCTTCTTCTTGACAGATCATTTCAAATAGTAATACTGTCAATGCCACTATGTAGGCAAGGGCAACTGGAAACCGCTTGGCTACAGAAATTAGCGACTCTTTGAGAGTGCTGATAAATTTTAGCTTCATGTAATATATTTTTAAGTTATCTCTCTGCTATGTGTCTCTATTTGTTTTCCTTTATCTGCCTTAACTTATTCCAAAGCAACACAAATATCAGACCAAGGCATCCGCCGAATGTGTCTATCAAGACATCTTCAAAGCACCCCGCTCTGCCATTGATGAATGTCTGGTGTATTTCATCGGTACAGGCATATAAGAAAATACATAATAAAGAGTAGCAAAAACCATGCCAGCTTTTTATGTAAATATGCATAACATTATGCACTAATATAAACATCATGAAGTATTCAAAGGTGTGTGCTGCTTTGCGGACAATCCACATTGTCATCTCACCAAACCAGCCGTTGAGGTCTAGTCCTAATGTCGAAAATAGCCACACAACGAACTTGCTCTGCTCGCTGGATTCCTCTCCAGCCATCTGTGAGAGGGTAAATATAAGTATCAACCACGCGATGAGAAGCCCCCATCTAAGTTTATTGTTCATATTCATCAGTTTCTCAATAGCAAAATTAGTCATTTCATATAATAAGAAAAAGCCGTCCCCTTTGGCTTTCGCTCAGTCAGGGACGACTTTTCATATATTTCCCACAATATAATCGCTCTTACTTCTTCTCGATGTTGGCAATGAACTCGTCGAAGAACTTCTCTGTATCTGTAGGTCCAGAACTTGCCTCTGGGTGGAACTGACTAGAGAAGAATGGAAGTGTCTTGTGACGGATACCTTCGTTAGAACCATCGTTGATATTTACGAATGATGGCTCCCAACCTTCTGGAATCGTATCGTTGTTGATAGCAAAACCATGGTTCTGACTGGTGATGTAGCACTGTGTCGAACCGCAACGTATCACAGGGTGGTTGTGTGCTCGGTGTCCGTATGGCAACTTGTATGTTGTGGCTCCAGCAGCAATACCGAGCAACTGGTTGCCAAGGCAGATGCCGAAGATAGGCTTGCCGATCTTGATTGCTTTCTTGATATTCTCAATAGTGGCTTTGCACATCTGTGGGTCACCAGGACCGTTTGAGAGCATCAAGCCATCGTAATCTATCTGTGTGAAGTCGTAATCCCATGGAACTCGGATGACCGTGGTGTCACGCTTCAGTAGACAGCGGAGAATGTTGTACTTGGCACCTGTATCAACCATCACAATCTTGTGCTTGCCATTGCCGTATGTCTTAACGTCCTTGACACTGACTTGTGCCACGAGGTTGTCTTTGTTAGGGTCGTGGAACTCTACGTCTTGGTCGTCAACGATAATCTTGCCAAGTATAGCACCTGTCTCACGTATATGCTTTGTCAGCGCACGTGTGTCTATGCCATAGATTCCTGGAACCTTGTTTTCCTTGAGCCAGTCCGACAAGCTCTTCTGCGCATTCCAGTGACTGTATTCCCATGAGTAATCTGAAATTACCAGGGCTGTGATGTGGATTCTGTCGCTCTCATAGAACTTTGGAAGACCATTCTCGTCTTTGTCGTCCTTCGGTACTCCATAGTTACCAATAAGAGGATATGTTGATACCAATATCTGTCCAGCATAGGATGGGTCGGTCAATGACTCTGGATAACCGGTCATGGCAGTGTTGAATACTACCTCTCCTGCTACTGACTTCTCATATCCGAACGACTTGCCCTCGAATGTAGTTCCGTCTGCAAGTACCAGTTTTATGCTCTTACAATCAGCCATTTCTTATATATGTTGATTATTAAAGTTCAAAATATTGATTAATACTCGTCCCATGACTTGATTGGCAACTCATCTACGCTGATCGAGCAGAATGCCCTGATGTACGCAGCAGCCAAACGCGCATTGGTAATAAGAGGAACGTTGAAATCGATAGCATCACGACGGATGCGGTATCCATTTTTAAGCTCGTTGTGTGTGAGGTTCTTTGGTATGTTTACAACCAAATCCAATTTCTTCTCACGTATGAGGTCTATTACGTTAGGCTTCATATCTTCGTCTGGCCAGTGTACTAGGGTAGTGTCTACTCCATTCTCACTGAGGAATCGGTGTGTACCGCCTGTCGAGAATACTGTGTAACCCTTCTCTACTAGGAGTCGTGCACTGTTGAGAAGCTGAAGCTTGGAACGGGCTGGTCCTGATGATATGAGTATGTTCTGCTTTGGTAGACGATGACCGACTGATAGCATCGATTCCAATACTGCATGGTCAAATGTCTCTCCGATACAGCCTACCTCACCAGTAGATGACATATCAACACCAAGAACTGGGTCGGCCTTCTGTAGACGGGCAAATGAGAACTGTGGAGCCTTGATGCCTACGTAGTCGATGTCGAAGAGGTCTTTGCTTGGCTTCTCAACTGGCAAGCCAAGCATAACTCGTGTGGCTAGCTCAATAAGATTTACCTTCAATACCTTACTTACGAATGGGAACGAACGTGAAGCACGGAGGTTACACTCAATTACTTTGATATCATTGTTCTTCGCAAGTACCTGCATGTTGAATGGACCGGAAATCTGTAGGCCCTTGGCGACTTGCTTGGCAATCTTCTTTATGCGCTTAACTGTCTCAACGTATAGCTTTTGTGGAGGGAATACGATTGTTGCATCGCCTGAGTGTACTCCGGCAAACTCAATGTGCTCTGATATCGCGTATGCAATAACTTCTCCATTCTGAGCAACTGCGTCAATCTCTATCTCCTTAGCTTCTTCGATGAACTGTGAAACTACTACAGGGAACTCTTTCGATACATTGGCAGCTAATGTCAGGAAGTGCGCAAGCTCTTCTTTGTTCGATACCACATTCATAGCTGCTCCTGAGAGTACGTATGAAGGACGAACCAATACTGGGAACCCTACCTCGTCTACAAACTTGTAGATGTCTTCTATAGTGGTAAGCTCGCTCCACTTTGGCTGGTCGATGCCGAGTTCGTCGCACATTGATGAGAACTTCTGACGGTTCTCTGCACGGTCGATATTCAATGGCGATGTACCAAGGATTGGCACATTTCGACGATAGAGCTTCATCGCTAGGTTGTTCGGAATCTGACCTCCCACCGAAACTATCACTCCCATCGGATTCTCAAGGTCTATGATATCGAGAACTCTCTCTTCTGTGAGTTCGTCAAAGTAGAGCCTGTCACAGACATCGTAGTCTGTTGATACCGTCTCTGGGTTGTAGTTGATCATTACCGAACGATAGCCTTGCTGCTTGATGGTGTTGATGGCGTTAACCGAACACCAGTCAAACTCTACCGATGAACCGATGCGGTATGCACCGGAACCAAGTACGATAACGCTCTTCTTGTCGCCTAAGTAGTTGACGTCGTTTTCTGTGCCGCTGTATGTGAGGTAGAGGTAGTTGATTTGTGCAGGGAACTCGCCTGCCATTGTGTCAATCTGCTTGACAACAGGTACAATGCCTCTCTTCTTTCTGTCCTCACGTACGTCAAGGCTCTGCTCTTCCATCTTGCGCTCCGAATCCTTGAAAACAAGACGGGCAATCTGGAAATCTGAATAACCATAGATCTTGGCTGTCTTCAGCAAGTCTGTTGGTACATCTTTGATATCGTTGTATTTCTCGAGCTCAAGACGAATCTTATGCAGATTGTTGAGCTTCTCGAGGAACCACTTGTCAATCTTTGTTATGTCGTGAATCTCATCCACTGTCATGCCTTGCTCCATAGCCTCGGCAATGGCAAATACTCGCTTGTCTGTTGGCTCCGCAAGTTCTTGACGTATGTCGATGTCTTTCAATGGCTGGTTGCCTACAAAACCGTGCATGCCCTGGCCAACCATTCGTAAGCCTTTTTGGATTACTTCTTCAAAGTTACGTCCGATGGCCATAATCTCACCGACCGACTTCATTGATGAGCCGATCTGCTTTGATACGCCGGAGAACTTGCTCAAGTCCCATCTAGGTATCTTACATACTATATAGTCAAGCGCTGGCTCAAAATATGCTGGCGTAGTTTTCGTAACGGAGTTCTTCAACTCCCAGAGTCCATAGCCAAGTGCCAATTTCGCAGCAACGAATGCCAATGGATAACCTGTAGCCTTCGATGCCAACGCTGAAGAACGACTGAGTCGCGCATTTACCTCAATAACGCGGTAGTCTTCTGAATATGGGTCAAGCGCATATTGTACGTTACACTCACCAACGATGCCCACATGACGGATAATCTTGATGGCAAGCTCACGTAACTTGTGATATTCCGAATTTGAAAGTGTCTGCGATGGAGCAACTACAATCGACTCGCCTGTGTGAATGCCTAGTGGGTCGAAGTTCTCCATGTTACATACTGTGATACAGTTGTTGTACTTGTCTCGTACAACCTCATACTCTACCTCTTTCCAGCCCTTGAGCGACTCTTCTACGAGAATCTGGTTTGAATATGAGAGCGCATTCTCTGCTCGCTGTACTAACTCTTCTCTATTATAACAAAAACCGCTACCCATACCACCAAGTGTATAAGCAGCGCGCACTATAATAGGAAAACCAATCTTGTCCGAAGCTTCAAGCGCTTCTTCAACTGAATTGACTGCAATAGAAACAGGAGTCTTAACGTCTATCTCCTTGAGCTTGTTGGCAAATATCTCTCGGTCCTCAGTATCAATAATTGCCTGAACTGGTGTTCCAAGGACCTTTACATTGTACTTCTCAAGAATGCCTCCTTCGTAAAGTTGAATACCACAGTTGAGAGCTGTCTGACCACCAAAACTAAGCAACAAGCCTTGTGGCTGCTCTTTTTGAATAACTCTCTCAACAAAATATGGGGTAACTGGAAGGAAATAAATCTTGTCGGCAATGTTCTCAGAGGTTTGAATTGTGGCGATGTTCGGATTAATGAGAATCGTCTCAACGCCTTCCTCCTTCAAGGCCTTCAGGGCTTGAGAGCCCGAATAATCAAATTCTCCGGCTTCACCAATCTTCAGTGCTCCGGAACCAAGGATAACTACTTTGCGGACGTCTTGTTTCATATCGCTGATGCGTATTTGTTTCTTTACCTTGGAGTGCAAAGGTAATGCGTTTCTTTTTAATAGAAAAGTACTTTACAAAATTTAATAGTGTTAAAATATTGTATTAATAATTGTCATTTTGTAAGTAATATACTTACTTCTGTATCCAAAGCGTTACATATCAACACTCTTTGTAGCCTTATTCTTTATTTGTACTACCTTTGTCGTATAATTTTTCGTTAACATGAGGTTCTTGTCTTTCCTTCTTATATCTCTCTTGTCTTTGTCTGTCTATGCTCAGAATAAAATGAGTATAGATAGTAATCGTATGAATATAGATTCAAATCATAAGGGTATTAGACGTATCGTCAATTACAATGTCTCTTCTCCTGATGTCCCATGCGATTTCGAGGGTGTGAGAATTGCTTTTCTTACTGATATCCATTACAGAAGTAGACTTGATGAACGAGGTTTGACTTCTATTTCTAATGTTCTTAATGAGTTGAAACCTGATGTCGTTCTCTTGGGTGGCGATTATCAGGAGGGTTGTGATTATGTCCTCCCTATGGTGGAGGCTTGTACCTCATGGCGCGCTCCTCTGGGTATGGCTGGCGTTATGGGTAATAACGATTATGAGAGGTGTACTTCTCAGATTATCGATACTTTCGAGTCGCATGGCGTGCGCATTCTTGAAAATGACACTATGTCTATATATAAAGGTAATGGCAGAATAATTATCGCTGGCGCTAAGAATTCTTTTACTAAGCGCGAATCGGTCTCTTCTCCTACTTTGTCTCTTTCTGATTCTGATTTCGTAATCCTCCTCTCTCATACTCCGGATTATATCGAGGATCAGAATGTCCAGAATACTGATATCGCTCTTTCTGGACATACTCACGGCGGACAGGTGACTCTCTTTGGTCTCTTGGCTCCTGTGAACCCTTCTCACTATGGTCGTAAATTCCTTCGTGGTGTTTGCAGTAATTCTAACGGTATACCTATGATTGTCTCAACGGGTATTGGTACATCCCGAAGGAATATCCGAATGTTCGCCCCATCTGAAATTGTTGTCATTACTTTGCATCATAATGACTAGAGTAGGGTAATGCCTTCTATATTGAGTAGCTTGTTTTTCGTCTCTACTCCTCCCGCATATCCCGTAAGTGTCCCGTTTTTCCCTATTATTCTGTGGCATGGCACTATTATGCTTATCGGATTTTTCCCTACGGCTTGTGCAACTCCTCTCACTGCTTTCTTGTCTCCGTGTCTTTCTGCTAGGGTGGAGTAGGCTATGGTTTCGCCATATTCTATACCCATAAGTAGCTTCCATATTCTTTTCTGGAATTCTGTGCCTATTAATAATAGGGGTATGTCAAATTCTTTTCTCTTTTTTTCAAAGTATTCTCTGAGTTGAACAATCGTCTTTTCTATCGTCTCGTTTTTCTCTTCTCTGAATTTTTCTCCGAAATATTCTTCTATTCTCTTTTGACTGTTCAATCTGTGCCTGTTGCATTTCCAGTCGCATAATACTAGAGCTTCTTCGGTCGCCGCTATTACTATCTCTCCTACAGGGGTCGTATGTTCATATTTGTATAGCATGGATGTCTCTCTACACAATGAAATAATTATGAAAATATTAATAGGGTGGTTCTCTATACTCTCTCTTAACGCTCTCTATACACACTCTATACCCACACACTATACAGACGGCACCCGAAGTCTATAATTATGTTATGATTATAATTGCTTGGGTGCCGTTTGTTTGGGATTACATAAGTATCTTTCTCGCTAGATTTAGAGCTTCGTCTTCACTTAGTTTCTTTCCTTCTGATAGCTCTAATTCTCTCAGGCATGACGCCGCGACGTATGTCTTGACGTATTTTGTAGGCTTTGATATCAATCGCAGCATGTCTGATGTTATGTCTCTTTCCTTCCAGTATCTCTTCTTGGCGTTCATTGCCGCATATATTGGCAATGGATGCTCTACTACGTCTGCAGGATGTATGCCCCCGGCAAATAGTCTATGTGAAAATATGCCGCTGCTTATAGTCATGCTTTGTCCGTTGTGTATATTGACGCCTGTCAGAAATTGTACGTATTCTTTGCTTATGGCTCTTGCTTCTACTTTCGCCCAGCGCGATTTGTCTACGGTTACAGTGACTTCTACGTCTATGAGTTCTCCTTTGTACATTACTCCTCTTGATAGCATTGTCATCTGATGCCCGCCTTTTATGACTCTTACTGTTGCCTTGCGACCTTTCGTGGCTTCGAGCTTTATCTCTTTCTCTCCGTCCCAAAGCGATATGCCTCCAAGACCGACTGTCTTGCCTACTCTGTACTCATCGCATCCGGCATTGTCTTTCTCTATGGCTTCGTTTGATGGATACCAGAGGTATTTCTTTAGCTCTAATCCTGTTTTAGCCTTGGAGTATATGTCTATAGCTCCGGAATTGTTGAAATATAGGCGTAATGCCATGTAGGGATTCTCAACAGCCGGACCGTGGTGTCCCACTTTCTTGTATTGTACGGCTTCTTCTGAGTTTATTTCTGTTACTTGCAGACTGTCTGATCTCCAGAATAGACTGGCATCTGTCTGCGCAATCGCATCGATGCTGAGTGTCGCTATAAGGGCAATGAATAATGTGCGCATAGATTTTGTTCTTTTATTAATACAACAAAGACGGAGCCGTAACCCCGTCTTTGATTTTATTATGTCTCTGTTTCCTACTATTTGTAGATGGCTTTCTGCCCGGCAAGTAGTGTGTTCTTCATCAATGATACGATGGTCATAGGACCAACACCTCCAGGAACTGGTGTGATGAATGCACACTTTGGCGATACATTGGCAAAGTCTACATCGCCCTTGAGCCTCCAGCCTCGTGGACTTGTCTCGTCTTTTACTCGTGTAGTGCCAACGTCAATTACTGTAGCTCCTTCTTTCACCATGTCTGCTGTGACAAACCCTGGCTTGCCGATTGCAGCTACTATAATGTCTGCTTGCTTGCAGATCTCTTTGATATTTGCAGTGCGACTGTGAACAAGTGTCACTGTGCAGTCAATGCCTTTTTGCGAGAGTAACACGCTCATAGGACGACCTACGATATTACTTCTGCCGATAACTACAGCGTGCTTGCCTGCTGTAGGTATATTGTATCGCTGGATAAGGTCAACGATACCTTGTGGCGTAGCCGAAATGAAGGCTGGAGCACCGATTGTCATGCGTCCTACATTCACTGGGTGGAAACCGTCTACGTCTTTTGTAGGGTCAATGGCATGTGTTACCTTCTCTTCGTCTATGTGCTTTGGAAGAGGTAATTGTACGATGAAGCCATCAACATCTGGATCGTTGTTGAGTTTTTGAACTTCTGCAAGAAGCTCTGCCTCGGTGATGTCATCTTCATGACGGAGTAGGGTGGACTTGAAACCGCACTCCTCACAAGCCTTGACTTTATTTGCGACGTATGTCTCTGAGCCACCATCGTGACCGACTAGGATGGCTACGAGGTGAGGCCTGCGCTCCCCACGTGATACCATCTGCTCAACCTGTTCTGCTATCTCCTTGCGGATCGCTGCAGCGGTTGCCTTACCATCTATTAGTTCCATAATATGCGTAGTGTGTGTATAGTATTTCTTTATCGTCTCATCATACCGCCCATCATACGGCGCATATTGGCTCCGCTCTTGCCGCTCATAAGCTTCATGATCTTGCGTGTCTCCTCAAATTGCTTCAAGAGACGGTTTACGTCTTGGAGCGATGTGCCTGATCCGTTGGCAATACGCTTCTTTCTTGAACCGTCTATCACTTGTGGATTCTTTCTCTCGTATGGTGTCATGGAACCGATAATAGCCTCAATGCCCTTGAATGCATTGTCGTCTATATCTACGTTCTTCAACATCTTGCCGACTCCTGGTATCATGGATGCAAGGTCCTTGAGGTTACCCATCTTCTTCACTTGCTGTATCTGTGCAAGGAAGTCGTCAAAGTCGAGCTTGTTGTTGGCAATCTTCTTCTGAAGCTTACGTGCCTCTTCTTCGTCAATCTGCTCTTGCGCACGCTGTACAAGTGTACGGATATCACCCATGCCAAGGATTCGGTCTGCCATACGTGAAGGGTGGAACACGTCAATGGCGTCCATCTTCTCGCCTGTACCGATGAACTTGATAGGCTTGTTGACTACATTGCGAATAGAAAGTGCCGCACCACCGCGTGTATCACCATCTAGCTTCGTGAGTATCACACCGTCAAAGTCAAGTCGGTCGTTGAACTCTTTGGCTGTGTTTACAGCATCCTGACCGGTCATCGAGTCTACTACAAAGAGTGTCTCTGATGGCTCGAGCGCTTTCTTGAGCGACTCGATCTCGTTCATCATCTCTTCGTCTACAGCAAGACGACCTGCTGTATCGACAATCACTACATCGCAGCCTTGTGCCTTTGCTTCTGCAATGGCCTTCTTTGCTATCTCAATAGGATTCTTGTTGCCGTCTTCTGCATATACCGGAACGCCAATCTGATTTGCTACAACGCGCAACTGGTCAATAGCGGCTGGACGATATACGTCACAAGCTACTACCATAGGACTCTTGCCTCGCTTGGTCTTGAGCATATTGGCAAGCTTGCCTGTGAATGTGGTCTTACCAGAACCCTGGAGACCGGACATAAGGATGATTGCTGGGTTGCCCTTTATGTTAATGTCTACGGCTTCTCCACCCATGAGTGCAGTGAGCTCGTCATAGACTATCTTTACAATCTGCTGCCCTGGCTTTACGCTCTTGAGAACCTCTGAACCGAGTGCCTTCTCCTTGACTGTATCTATAAATTGCTTTGCTACCTTGTAGTTGACATCGGCATCGAGGAGTGCCTTACGTACGTCTTTCAGAGTCTCAGCAATGTTGAGCTCGGTAATGGTAGATTCGCCTCGAAGAGATTTGAACGCAAGTTCAATTTTCTCGGATAGATTTTCAAACATCTTATGTTAGTCTGTTAGAATATTCTTTAATAATGCATTATCACGGGCAAAGTTAGTAAAAAGCATTGGACTGACAAACTACATAGCCCAACTACTTAATGCTCAATGTGAGGGAAATGTAGTTCATCCCGTGGGCATCTCCTATGAATATCTGCCTCTTGCTGCCCATGGAGTAGCGGTAGGTGGCATTTATGCGTAGTGTCTCTTTGATGTCGAACAATACTCCTCCTCCTACACGAAAGCGCTGTAATACGGGGGCATTTGAGATGTCAGGTGTGATATTGGCTGTAGCACTGATATCTGCAAATGGCGTGAGCCTTTGCCCTATAGTGGGAAATGCGTAATGCTGATTGTATGAGATGTCTGAGCACATCGCTTTGTCGTTGGTGGGCTGATATATGATGCGCCTCTGGGTCAGATAGAAGTTGTGGGCTAATCCTGATTGTGTCTGTATGTTGAAACCTTCTGTCAGTCGTAACTCTGTGTCGTAATTGCTGACGTCGGTGTATATCTGCCTGACCATCGAGGCTGACATGAATATGTTTCTCTTCTCTGTGACTGTGAACCTGCCGTTTAAGGCTAGACGTCCCCATGCGCTGGCTCGGTCATCGAATTGCCTGAATACTTCTCCTTCTACAGCTGCCTTCCATCGTGGAGAGAGTGTGAACTGGTACGAAGCTCCAATGCCGCAGTCTACTGTGCGCTGCCCATAGATATTAATAATTGCCACCTGAATAATACAGATGGCAATCATTATTAGTCGGTAATATGTCGTCTTACATATTATTTGCATGATGCAATGACATCCTTGATCTGTGCAGCAAGTGCCGTAGCTTCTGCTTCTGTGTGCGCCTCAGCATAGATGCGGATGATTGGCTCTGTGTTCGACTTGCGGAGGTGTACCCAGCTCTCTGCAAAGTCTATCTTTACTCCGTCAATGTCTGTGATGCGCTCGTTCTTGTATTTCTCTTTCATCGAGTCAAGAATAGCATCTACATTTACGTCGGCTGATAGCTCGACTTTATTCTTTGAAATCGAATAGTCTGGATATGAAGCCCTTAGCTCTGATACTTTGCAGCCTTTGTGCGCAAGATGTGAAAGGAAGAGCGCAATGCCTACAAGAGCATCTCGTCCGTAGTGACTCTCTGGGTAGATGACTCCGCCATTGCCTTCGCCACCGATAATGGCTTTGGTCTCTTTCATCGCTGTGACAACGTTGACCTCACCTACTGCCGCTGCCTTGTACGATCCGCCGTGCTGCTTTGTCACGTCAGCAAGTGCTCGCGAAGAGGATAGGTTGGATACTGTGTTGCCTGGTGTATGACTGAGTACGTAGTCTGCACATGATACGATTGTGTACTCTTCTCCAAACATCTCTCCGTTCTCACAGAACATGGCAAGACGGTCTACGTCTGGGTCAACTACAAAACCTACGTCGTATTTGCCGTTCTTTATTTCGCCTGCAATCTGTGTCAGGTTCTCTGGTATTGGCTCTGGCGTATGGAAGAAGTTGCCTGTTGGCTCTTGATTCAATACTTTGTAGTTCTTTACTCCAAGTTTGTCAAGCAACTTTGGAAGAACAATGCCTCCAACTGAGTTGATGGTGTCAAGGATAACTGTGAAATTGGCTTTCTTGATTGCCTCTACATCAACTAACTTGAGGTCGAGTACCTTCTGTATGTGATATTCTGTGTAGTCTTTCTCTGTAAGTGTGCCAAGCTGGTCTACTTCAGCGTAGGTGTAGTCGTCTGCTGCCGCTGTAGCAAGTATCTGCTGACCTTCTGCTGCATTGAGGAATTCGCCTTCGTTGTTGAGAAGCTTGAGGGCATTCCACTGCTTTGGATTGTGCGAGGCTGTAATGATGATACCGCCATCGGCTTTCTCTCCTGTTACTGCTATCTCAGTGGTAGGTGTCGTTGCAAGTCCTATGTTCACAACGTCTATGCCCATGCCGCGTAGTGTGGATACTACAAGCTGCTCTACAATTGGACCAGACATACGGGCATCACGACCGACAACAACCTTGGCTTTGCGTCCTTTTGTCTTGCTGAGGATGAAAGCTGAATAGGCAGATGTGAACTTTACTACGTCTAGAGGTGAAAGACCATTGCCTGGACGACCACCTATCGTACCTCTGATACCCGAAATGGATTTAATTAGTGACATAAATGTGTTATTAATATTTTTATTTTGAAAGAAGTGTCTCTACATCAGAGAATACACTCTCCGCGTTATGATCTTTTGCTACAATCTTGCCGTCAAAGTCTATCAGTATCGCAAATGGCAATCTCGGTACGCAGTATGTTGCCGCGATCTCGTTGTCTGCGTCTAATAGCTGTATGCCAGGAAGCTGGTCTTCTTTGATGGTGCTTCGCCATGTGTTGGCATTCTGGTCTACTGAAATAGACACAATGGTCAATGGCTTGGATGAGAACTTCTGATATAGCTCTCTGATGGCTGGATTGTTTATGCGCGATAGCCTGTCGTTGCTCGCCCAGAAGTAGAGTAGTACGTTCTTGCCCTTGAGGTCCGATAGCGTAACGTCTTTGTCGTTTACGTCTGGAAGGGTGAAGTCTGGCGCAGGCTGTCCTATCTCTACTCGCTGCATTGCTTCATAAATGGTGCGTCTGTTGTCTACAATCGACTCGAATATGCGCGAGTATTTATGGTTTGGCAACTTAGCCGTAATGGATTTCGAGAAGTTGTCTGCCTCTTCAAATGAGAAATAGTTTACTGAGTTGATGAGTACAAACGCTCCCACTGGGTTGTCAAGGTTGTTTGATACAAAGCGCTTGATGTATGCCAACTGCTCCATCTGTGCATTGTATATCTCTTCCTTGATAGCATTAGCCTTGTCTATGTTGTAACTGGCATTCTGAAGGTCGCGGTTGAGCTTCTGGAGTCTGTCTTGCTCAGGAACATTAGCAACGAATTGCTCATATATCTCGTTGAGGTCTGTGCCTGATACTTTTATTGATGACGGCATGTCAAGATTGCCTTCAATCGAGACGTTGTCCTTGCCAGCAAAGAATATCATCTGCTGCTGATGGGGTGTCGTAATCATGAAGCATTCTCCGCCTTCGTGTATGTCGGCAGTCTCAAACTTGAACGAGCCTTCGTTTACTCGCGTGGTGTCTATGTGCTGCCACTGCATATCGTTGTTTATGGCAGACAGATAGATGAAACCGTCGTCCACACTCTTTAGTGTGCCTTCAACAGTTAGGGCATCGTTATGACATGAGGCCAGTAACGATGCCACGCCTATAATGGCTAATGACTGAGATATTCTCATCGTAATGTTTTAATGCGCTTATCTTAATTCACTTCCAGGAGACTTGATCGAACAGCTGATGCGCAAGAGTACATTCGACTTGTCTGGGTCGTTGGTGATGACTGTGATGGTCTTCTGCTGACGACCTTGCTTGCCAGATGGATTGAACTCAACATGTATCGTGGTCTCCTCGCCTTTTGCAAGGACTGTTTTTGCTGGTGTTACTGCTGTACATCCGCATGAAGCCTTTACCTTACGGATGATAAGGTTCTGGTTGCCTGTGTTCTTCACTACGAAGTCGTGCGACTGCTTGTCTGTAGCGTTAATCTCTCCCCAGTCGTGCGATTGCGAGTCGAATTCCAACTTAGGTGCATTGGCTTTCTCTTCGTCTGTCATGCGAGTGAAGTCTTCTTGGATAGTAGCACTTATAGTGATGCGGTTGCTGTATGAACGTACGCCGTTGAATGTAACGTATACTTGATCGGATACATAGCCCCAGTCGTTCTTCATTACTGCATCGTATGTCGCTTGGATCAGTCCTTCTTGCCCAGGAGCAAGTGTTGCTGGTACGCATGCAATGTGAATGTGCGATGGTACATTGAGGAACTCTGGTGTGATCCATTCGCTGGATGGGTTGATGACTTTCAACTCTGCCATCTTTGTCTCGCCAGGGATAATCTTTGTAAATGGAATGTAGCTGTCCTGTAGACGCATCTCCCCAAATACTGTAGGGTAGAGCTGCTCTATGGTCTTTTCTGCTTCCATTACCTTGCCTGAAATGCGGAGTGTTACTTGCGCATTGCTGGCATTGGATGTTACAGTGATTGTCTTGCTGAATGTGCCAGGACGATTGGCTGGGTTGAATGTAACGTCAATCTGACTTGTCGCATTTGGTTGAATTGGTGTGCGTGGCCACGATGGGGTGGTACAACCGCATGATGCTTGCACATTATGCAGCACAAGTGGTGTGTTGCCTTTGTTCGTGAATGTGAAACGGTGCGTTACCGGACCGTCAGCCTCTTTTATCTCTCCAAAGTCAAACTGTGTCTCTTCAAAACTGATGTTTGGCTTCTGCGCCCAACCGACTATCGTCAAAAGAGCAAATGCTAATGTCGTAACTATATGTTTCATGTCTTAAATTTTCAAGTTGTCCGAATTAATGAAGCATTCTACGTGACTTCCGGACGCAAAGTTACGCGGAATGTTTGAATAATGGTGCTTTTTTGAAGCATCTTTATCTGACAATTCGCAATAATCATGCCATTCTTTGTCCGGAACTCTTCGGAGCGACTCTTATTTGCCCTCTAAGGGGCTTTCTTACTGGACTTTTACTCGTGTCGACTCTACGAATTTCTTGAAGTCTGGCGCTGCTGAATGTCCAGCGTATGGTACGTAGAAGTGTTTCTCTTGGTCGTGCGCATTTCTCCAGAAGAGTATGTATCGCGCATCTGTAGGTATGATTACTTCGCCAACTTTGGTGAACCAGTCGTCTATCAGACACGACTCAAGTCCGGCTTCGCATACTGCCCATGGCTTGTTCTTTTCTTTGGCTATAGGCGATAGTATCTCTGCTTCTAGCTTTAGCTGATTGAGGAATCTTTGCTGCGCATCTTTCAGATTCTCTCCGTATTGGTATATGTCGAAGCCTAATACATCGACTACATCGTCTCCTGGATATCTCTCTAGGTAATAGGCTCCGTCATTGAAATCTCCCGTCGAGTAGACGTATAGCAGGTTGTGGACGCCTTTTTCTTTGGTGAGGTATTCGTGTGTCATTCGCCATAGCTGCTTGTACTCGTCTACCGTACAGAGGTCTGCTCCCCACCAGAACCATGAGCCTGTGAGCTCGTGATATGGCCTGAATAGCATCGGTATGGCTTCTCCGTTGTCGTCTTTGACTGATGTGACGAATGTGGCAAATTTGTCAAGCCATTTCAGATATTGCTCGTGCTTCACTCCTTCAGGGAGTACGGCTGCTACAACGCCGCTTTGTGATACGTCCCAGCAGTTGTTGCCCGAAATGAGGTTGTATGAGTGCCATGTCATGGTGTTTATGCCGCCCATCTTATGCACTTCTTGCATATGCTTGTGCATGTCGTCAAACCCTACGTTGTCTAGGTTGGCAAGTTCGCCTAGCTCAAGACCTCCCAACTCCCAGCCGCATACGTCAGGATAGTAGCCTGATACTTCTTTCATGTCTGAACGCCCGGCTTCTTCGTTCCAGGTGTGACCGTATGATAGGTCGTCCTGATGGCCAACCATCAGGTGTTCTCGTTTGTTTATCTTGTTGAGCATCTCCACCGTAGCTGGCGTAGCTTGTGGATCTGTAGCTGTTAGTCTGACTTCCGTGCCGACTTGCTTATTCGTATTCGTAACACACCCCGATAGCATGATCGTTGCTACTCCAATAGCACTGACTAGTTTATTCATAGACAATAAATATTTTTGTTTGCTTT
>JAKSLD010000025.1 GCA_024401395.1 Bacteroidales bacterium | reverse complement strand
GTGATTTTACTGCTTGCATCCGTACGAATCCGTATAAATCCGTATGAGATTAAAAAAAAACGCAAGAGCAAAAAAAATCCGTACGAATCCGTATAAATCCGTATGAGATTAAAAAAATCCGTATGAGATTAAAAAATCCGCAAGAACTAAAATCAATAAAACAGAATGTTTTCAAATACCCCAAAATATGCAATCCTACGCTCTACAGCAACCCCACCATCTATACCTATCCCTGTTAATACTCTTTTGCAGGAGGAACTTAACGCAGGTAAAGATTCTATTGGTTATCATTACTATATTCGTCGTGACGGTAGCCTGAGTGCGCACCGCCCCTTGCACCAGAGGGGCAATCACACCCCAGGGTACAACCGTTGCTCGGTCGCTATTCTCTATGAGGGTGGTCTCGACAAAGAGATGCTTCCGTGCGACACAATGACAATGCAGCAGTCGGCCCGCCTGAACCAGCTGCTCGAGTGGCTTAAAAGCCTCTATCCCGAAATAGAATTCAAGAGGGTAGAAGACTAACGTCTGTTAGCCTATAGACGGAAAGTGATTCCGTTACTCTTCTTTATATCCTCTTTCGTAATAGTTTTCTTCACTTCTTTCTTAGGAGTTATTATCCTTACTATTACCTTATTGCCTTTTAATCCTTCAAAATTGCCCTCTGGTGTCGAAATGGTAAATCTCTTCGTGCTCTCTTTCCATTCCATTCTGATGCGCGAATAGTTGCCATCTTGATATTGTGTGGTCACACCATCATCTTCATAATATACAAATGCAGCATCAGCTCCAGTATAAACGCGTATCTCAAGTGGAGTATCATTTACCTGTGATGAATTGCTCATCTCAGCTCCTGCCATAGGAATAATACTTCCTGCTTTTGCAAATACTGGGATTGATTCGAGGCTGACTTTAGTAGTGACATCCTTCCCTCCCTTGAAATACTTGTTGGTGTCGAAAGAATACCAGCCTGCCGACTGAGGCAAGTAGGTAGTCCACTCTTTTTGTCCACCTTCTGTAATCGGTGAAACCAGCAGTGCATCGCCACACATGAAATTAGTATTCTGTGGATTCTCCAATGCCTTAGCATCATTGGCAAAATCAAATACCAACGGACGCATCATGGTATATCCTTCACTGGATACTCTCGCAACATTTGAATATATATATGGCAATAGCTTATATCGTAGTTTTATCTGCTTTGTGATATTGGCTTCAGTCTTCTCTCCGTATCTCCATGGCTCAGTCTGACTCATATAGCCATGTACTCGCATAAATGGGAGGAATACAGCAGTCTGTACCCAACGGCAGAGACGCTCTTTGTAATCGTCGCTCTCATACTGGTCGCGTGGACGGAAGAATCCGCCAGCGTCGTAGGTCCACCAAGGAAGACCTGCAGCATTCTGCCCAAGTCCACCTATAATCTGCTTGCGAAAAGCATTCCAGTCATTGTTTACATCTCCCGACCAAGTGACACTGCCATAGCGCTGAATGCCGGCACATCCACTACGAGTGAGGATACTAGGACGCATACCTGGACGATCATTAATGAGACCTTCGTAGACTGTCTTGCTGACGAAGAGGGTATAGATGTTTCGGAAGAGTTCGCCTGGAAGAGTATTATCTTTCACTTTACGATGGAGAAGGTCGTCGTTTTCTGGTTCTGTAGCATCCTGCCACCAAGAGTCGACACCTGTAGGAACAAGACGTTTTGAGAAATTATCCCAGTAGAAATCAGCAGCAGCCTTGTTCAAGAAATCAATCCAGTCGGTACCATCAATATAATAACCTTGGGCACTAGCTTGACGACCGACCTCACAATTCTTGTCGATCTTACTCCATACTGACAACATAAGCTTTATGTCCATATTATGGAGCTCATCGGTGAGAGCCTTAGGGTCTGGGTAATGATCTTCGTCGAACTGCATGGCATTCCAACCGTACTTGCCCCACCACTGCCAGTCTTGGACTATGACATCTATAGGTATATTACGTTTACGGAATTCGCGGGCATTATTTAGGATATCATCAGAGCTGACATATCGCTCACGGCAATGGATATATCCAAACATCCAGCGAGGGAGCATAGGTGATGGACCAGTTAATTCTCGATATGATGCTATAACTTCATCCGCAGATCCTGCAAAGACTGTATAATCTATTGCACTAGCCATAGGGGAGTGGAACGATATCTCAGGCTTGTTGAGCCCCCAGTGGAGGATAGGCTTATCGCCTCTTGCACCGTGGACTATGACGGTATGCTCGCCTTCATTGAGGTGGACACAGGTAGATATTGTCGGAGGCAACCATGTGTTCTCGTTATGTACTATGGTATCACCATCTAATATTATGAGATGCTTGCGTGCCATAGCCTGACCCACATCGAGTAGGAAGCGGTAGTCGCCACTCTTTCCGATTTTCAGTTTAGCCTCGAAAGAGGATGAAAAGCGTGTCTCTCGGTTATTGCCGTGTGTAGATGTCGCATCAACGGTGTATGCCTCGCCAGTACCTTCAAGAACTGACATCTGTATCTCATTGTCGCACTCATTGAACTCGGTCAGCCCATAATTATTCCATAAGATACCATAGCCCTTGTTCGAGACAATCATAGGTATAGATATCTGTGTGTTGACCTGAGTAAGGCGGCGGGCGATATTGCCGACCTCGTTATAGCCATCCTGGAACTGCCCGAGACCATATATATGTTCGTCGTATTGCTGAGAAAAAGATTGTTTGACATCGTAAGTCACGATACCTTCGTGGTAGTTCGTTGAGAAGTTGTGGCCCAATGTAGATAGCAATGTCACCGCACCACGCTTGAAAGTGAGAACATCGGTCGACTTGTCGTAAGCGACTTCGATATTGTCTACAGAAAGAACGATGCGAGAACTCTCAATCTCACTGACCTTTGGCTCAATCTCTGAAGAAGAGATATAGTAATAGTCGGGGAGTTGGTAGGCTTTCGTGTTGCCATTAGGGGTATAGACTACTCGTACGGCATTATCTTTCAAGAATTTGAGAGATAGGGTGCCATCCCCCACGGGGATATCATACGCAAAAACTGCCACATCTGCCATGATGGCAAATGCAGCAGTGAAAATAAATGTTATTAATCTATTCATCAACAAAAACGGATAACTGAATTATATATTGTGTTGTGTTACTATGCTGATTTGTGGCCTGGTATGCCAGTGTGAAATAGCTTGCTGTGTTATTTGGCAGGCGTAATTACGCGGTAATTACCCGTCAGATGCATGATAGCAAACAGATGGAGGAATCCATCATAATAAGCATCAAAATAGCCATCTGAATATGGTTCGTGCTTAGACTCAAGCATATGCTTTACGAAGTCATAGCCTTTAGAATGAGTAGCCGCGAGTGAAGCCGCAGCTGCAGTAGACACGAAACCTAGAGAGTGACGGAGAGTTGTGTAACCGCCTGCAGGGAGTATACGTTCAGGGGTAGTACCATCGATATTGAACTGGTCTAAGAACTTATCAACCCCCTGTGAATACAAGAAATTCTGTATACGATTAGCATACTGCTGCTGCCACTCTATGTCGGCACCTGCCCATGTATAGTCTAGCGCTATATTCATAGGTACGCGCCATGAGTCGAAACGGAATACATCACCGAGAATGCCTCGACCGCCCATAAGAGTGCCGTCATAATTTGAGTAATCAGGATTCAAGCCTGTTACAGGGTGTATACACTTGTGGAGATACTCGCGACTCTTCGCAGCGCACTCTTTCCAGAAAGCAGAGCGACCGTCGTTGAGGTATTCTGCCCAAATCTCGTAGAATACTGGCAAATGGTATGAAGGGTCAGTGTAGCGACCTCCCCAGTTGTCAGGTGTGAAAGTGATAAGCTTTTCGTTGAGGTTGATCAGCGGAGCCAATCTATCCATACCTGTTTTGAGGAACGAATTATTGATGATATTCTGAGCTTCAGCCAGGTAGTTGATGCCTGACTCATTGCCCCATTGGTTAGAGGCAAAGATGAGAGAAGTAACGAAATACAACTCTCCGTCAGATGCTGCACCGTCAGAATTCTTTGTGCCATCGAGTTTGTTGCTCCATGCAAAATAACCCTTATAAGGCCCATCCTGATGCTGCATATAGCACTTAGCCCAACGCCAGAGCTTGTCGAAACAGTCCTTACGGTTGAACTGAACAGCAGTCATCAAGCCATAGGACATACCCTCAGTACGGACATCATTATTCTTGATATCCGAAACGTATGCCATAGAGTCGTTGATTTCGAAGTAAATCTTATTTGGACCGAAGAACAACTCTTCAAATGTCTTGTTTACGAGTGCCTTAGTCTCGGCTTCCGTCATAAAGCCCATCTCTGCGATGAGGTTGCGGTATTCGCCGCTGCGCATACCACCTACTATATTAGGTACTAGACCGAAGCCAACCCAATCTACCTGACAATCTGTTGAACCCTTAGCTTCAACTACGAGATCCAGCTTGCCTGATGGAAGGGTAGAGATATTGAAGGTGGCGATAGTCCAATCCTTAGCTGGAGTCAACTTAACATCGGCAATGACCATGCCTTTGGTCGTCTTGACCTGGAGCTTTGCTGCCTTGTTTGCCTTGTAGCGAATCTTTATTGTAGTAAGGTCTTTGCTATCGGCGAAGTCCACAGCGTTATATACTACCTTGTCACCACTCTTCTTGAACTGAGTGTACCAACCCTTGAAAGGATCAGCACGGTCAATGTAATCTATTGTAGCGCCCTTGATAGAGGTGTAGCGGTCGATTTGAATCTGTTCTGTAGCCTTAGTAATACCTACACCACGACGGGTAGCGATAACCTTTTGGATAGTACCATCTGGGTTAAAGCTAAGAGAATCGATACAAACAGAACGATTCTTGTCGAAATCAGGTGAGTAATCATTGTGGTGGTAGAAGAGATACCACTGACCCTCATAATTTACGATGGAATGGTGATTTGTCCAGCACCCAGTAGCAGATGCGTCCATAATCACACCTTTGTACTCGTATGGACCCATTGGACTGTCGCTCATAGCGTATGCAAGGAGCTCGGTCTCGTCGCGTACCCAAGGGAAAGTGAAGTAGTATTTGCCATTAGCCTTAAATGCAAAAGGACCCTCCTTGAGACCATTACCTTTAGGGAACGACTCGTCGATACGAGTTACAGTAGCTGTATCAATCTCCAACATATTGTCCTTGAGTTTAGCTACACGCTGCCCCCAACCTGACCAGAAGATATACGACTGTCCATCCTCATCATTCAACACGCAAGGGTCGATACCCATGACACCAGCGATAGGACGGAACATTGGCATATAAGGACCTTCTGGCTTCTGAGCAATAGCTACACCAACACCAAAGCCACCCATACGCTGACCAGGACGAGGTTTAGGAGCATTTGGGAAATAGAAATAATACTGACCATTCTTCTCCACACAATCAGGAGCCCACATAGAATATGCCTCTGGATTACCCCAAGGCACATTCTTCTGATCAAGAATGACACCATGGTCGGTCCAGTGAGTCATGTCTGAAGATGAGAACACATGATAGTCCTCCATACAGAACCACTTACGTTCAATGAGGTCTGGTGTGCAAGGTGGGATATCGTGAGATGGGAATAGATAAAGTTTCCCATTGAATACACGTGCTGTCGGGTCAGCGCAGAACTGATCGTGAATAATAGGGTTCTGAGCCCTGAGGCTCAGAACACTAACAAATGAAAATAATATGAGAAAAGATTTACGAATCATAGGAGAGTCACCTTAATTGATTTCACATTAGCAGAGCTATTACCGTAGTAAACAGTGTAAGTTCCAGGTGTTGTACACACCTTCATAGAAGCCTCGTCATAGAACTCAAAAGCTTCTGGGGATAATGTGAGAGTTGTACTTGCCGTCTTGCCAGCCTTTACATCAACACGTTTGAATGCACGGAGGGTCTTAATAGGAGCCCCCTCTGTGTCACCATCCTTAGAAATATAGACTTGGACAATCTCTGTGCCTGCACGCTTGCCTGTATTCTTGACATTGAGCGTCAAGTCGAAAGAATTACCTTTCTCGATTTTAGACTCTGCAGGAGCGTTTGTTGTAATATTGAATGTCGTGTATGACAAACCATAGCCGAATGGGAAGAGAGCATCCTCAAAGAAACGGTAGGTACGACCCTTGAGAGAATAGTCGCGGTAATCTGGCAACTGCTCAGAAGAGCGGTAGAAAGTAACAGGCAACTTACCGGAAGGGTTGTAGTCGCCAAAGAGAACTTCAGCAACAGCCTGACCTCCTCGTTCACCTGGGTACCATGCTTGGAGTATAGCATCGCAAGACTCTGTTTCTGGGGTAAGAGCAATAGCAGAACCTGAACAGCATACGAAGATGACCTTCTTGCCTGCTGCCTTGAGAGCCTTCAGCATATTTCGCTGTACTGCTGGAAGCTCGATATCCGTACGGTCGCCGCCCTTGAAACCAGGAAGGTCGATAGGCATCTCCTCGCCCTCAAGACGTGCAGAGATACCTCCACAGAAGATTACTACATCGCAATCCTTAACCTGCTTGACTGTCTCGTCATAATTGATATCCCACTCTTTACCAAGGTCGAATGTGAGGTTGGCATCCCAATTCTCGACCTGTGCATAGAGAATCTCAATCTTGTACTCCTTGCCAGCCTCGACATTCATACGAGTACGAGTATCAGTACGACGCCATGTACGATGCATAGTCTTGCGCTCGCCATTTACGAGAAGCTCGAAGTAGCTACAACCCTGAAGGTGGAGCATTACCTCGCCACTCTGCTTAGGTTTGAAAGTAGTCTCGTACTTTGCAGAAAAGCCTGTCAATGGAAGACCAGGAGCGAAAGCGTAGTTGCCATAAGTAGTAACATCTACAGGACGTGTGTAGTGCTCAGAGGTAAAAGCATTACCCTCACGATTCTGGTTAGTCCAGAAAGTACCTTTCATACCCTGTTTGCCGTCCACGTAGCACTGGTCAAAGTATGACTCAAGAACCTGGTCGTGAACGAGGTCGCATCCCTGAACGTACTTGACCTTTTTAGCCATAGACTTGATGCCCTCGAGAATAGTAATAGTCTCGTTAGGTACACCATTATAGTTGCCCCACATAAGTGGTTCGTCGTCGGCATTAGGTCCTACTACTGCAATCTTCTTGCCCTTAGAGAGAGGGAGAATATTATTCTTGTTCTGGAGAAGTGTCATAGACTGACGAGCCAAATCTAATGCAATCTGACGATTCTCCTTGCTGTCAACAACATCAGTGCCTACTGTCGACCAATGGCAATCCTCAAGTTTGTCCATTTCGCCAAGAGAGAAGCGACCCTCCAAAAGACGTAGAACCTTTTCGTCTACATCTTCTTCAGTAATGAAACCGAGACGAACAGCTTGTGGAATCTCGTGATAAGCATAATTATATCCACACTCTACATCTGTACCAGCCAATACGCCGAGGGCAGCAGAGTGTGTAGCATCAGAAGATGTTTTATGAGAAGTCCAGAAGTCGGCGATAGCGCCGCAATCTGAAACTACCATGTACTTAAAGCCCCATTCTTCACGAAGGATACGCTGGAGCAAACGACGGCTACCGCAGCAAGGTTCATCGTCCCAACGCTGGTAGGCACACATCACCTCACGAACATCGCCCTTTTGGACTGTCTCCTTGAATGCTGGAAGATAGGTCTCATATAGGTCGCGCATAGATACATTGGTAATATTGTCAGTATGGCGTGCCCATTCTGGACCTGAGTGTACTGCATAATGCTTAGCGCAAGCCAATAGGCGGCGGTATTTGAGTGAGTCAGGGCCTTGAAGTCCCTTGACTACTGCTACACCCATAACAGATGTGAGGTATGGGTCCTCACCATAGGTTTCCTGACCTCTTCCCCAACGAGGGTCACGGAAAATGTTCACATTAGGAGTCCACACAGAGAGGTCGTGGAAACGTCGACTTTCTACACCATTGCGCTGCCATTCATTCCACTTGGCACGCATCTCCATCGATGCTGCATCGAAAGCTGACTTGACAAGCTCTGGGTTGAATGTAGATGCCATACCGATTGGCTCTGGAAATACTGAAACATCGCCCATATTAGCGATACCGTGCAGAGCCTCGCTCCACCAGTTGAATTTCTTAATGCCTAGACGAGGAATGGCAGGACTCTCATCGAGCATAAGCATAGCCTTCTCCTCAAGTGTAAGACGAGAGAGAAGATCCTTGGCACGCTCAGTATTTGAGAGAGTCGGGTCTTGATATGGCAGAAGCTGTGCCGAAGATACGACACAGCAAACAGCCATTAATACTATAATTGAGAGATATCTCATACCTTATTTCTTTAAAGATAGACTACTTAAAGCACAATGGTAGGAACTCATTGAAGCAACGACGCCATGTGAGCCACTCATGGTGAGTGCCAGGAGAGCTATAGTATGTATTCTTGATACCGATATTAGTCAATGCTTCAGAAAGTTTGTCTGCCCCGAAAGTCTCCTCAGAACCCATAGAGAGGAAGAGAGCGTGAACCTGAGAGTTGAACTTGTCAGCATCAGCCCAAACGCCATTGTATGCAGTCTTGACAGCCTCTGGACGGATAGCGAAGAGGGCACCACTGAATGCACCGATATATGAGAACTTATCGAGGTTAGTCATTGTGGTGTTGAATGTCTCGAAGCCACCCCAAGAGAGACCTGCCATAGCTCTATGGTCACGATCTGTGAGGGCGCGGAAGTTGCTTTCGATGAACGGAATGATGTCATTGAGGAGGATTGGGGTAAAGAGAGCACCGAACTCCTGCATAGACTCGCCCTTCTTAGCACCGAAGCCGTAGCCGCAGTTGCCGTAGTCCATTACGACAATCATAGGAACGCACTTGCCTGCAGCAATCTGGTTGTCCATGATATTCTGCATATGGCCCTGCTGGTGCCAGCCGCGCTCATCCTCGCCCATACCGTGCTGGAGATAGAGAACTGGGTACTTCTTGTCGCCGCTCTTCTCATACTCGGCAGGAGTATATACGAAGCAACGTCGAGCCTGACCCTCAACTTCTGAGTAATACTGGCACTCGCGAACCTGACCGTGAGCTACGTCCTTGTTGAATGTATAGTAAGCTGCTTCAGCTGGAGTCTCTGGAATCTCAATGCCAGATGTCTGCTGACTGCAGCCGTAAAAAGTCTCTGATGCTGGGTCGTTGACACGAACACCGTCAACGATGAGAGCGTAGTAGTGGAAACCTACTACAAGAGGATCTGTTGTCGCACTCCAAACACCCTTCTCGTCGCGAGTCATAGGATACTTTTTGCTACAGATGTCAACTTGTACCTCCTTAGCTTCAGGAGCTGAAATCTGGAACTGAGCCTGACGAGTTTCAAGATTTACCTTTGGGAACTCGGCGCAAGGGATGTTGGTTTGAGCTGGTACGAACTGCGCATTGGCGGTCGCAGAGAAGAGCAGCGACAAAGACGCAATAACGAAATACTTTTTCATTTTCTACGTGTTAATGGTATAAGTTAATTTTTTGACATGCTATGCTTTTTGCTCAAGCATAGTATTGCAAAGTTAACGCAGTGTGTTAATATATGTTTACGCATACGATACTAATATTTTCTCGTACGTAACATTTAATTGCAAATAAGTGTGTTTTGGGAACAAAAACAGAGAAGTGATGAAAATAAATGGTTAGTCGTACTCTCTAGCTAAGAGAAGCCTCTATTTGCTAATGCGGCGGAATGAGTGTTACCATGAGCCACCGCCTCCTCCGCCGCCAAAGGACCCTCCTCCAGCACCGTAGCCATAACCACCGCCATAACCACTGTATGTGCCTCCGTAGCCTCTGTATCCGCTTGAATTGCCTCCTGAATTGCCAAAACCTAATGCAGAAAATGGCCAGCACCCCATACTGATAATGCTCTTGAATGAGGAGAATTTTGTCCAGTCTTTTTCAACAATACCCCAGAATAGATTAAAGAGGAATCCTGGCACCCAAAGGGGAAAATACAGGAAGAAAGCGCCTAAGAATATGGCTTTTATAATTTTAATGAAAACATTGGATTCTGTTTCTGTGTCTGACTCTGGTTTGGCTGTGCTGTAATCTTTTTGTAGGGCGTCTGACAATGAGCCTCTGTTGATCACTGTTATTGCACACGCTACTCCGGCATGAATGCCGCCACAGTAGTCTTCTTTTTGGAAATAGGGTATCATGCCTTCATTGACGATTCGGGTACATAAAGCATCCGTCAGCGTTGCTTCAAACCCATAGCCAGTAGCGATGAATGCCTCGCCTTTCTGGTCTGTAGTCTTGGGTTTGATTAGAATTATTATGCCATTATCTATATATTTCTGTCCGATCCCCCATTCCTGACCTAGCATTGTAGCGTATAGGGATGCAGGTAAGCCTCCGAAAGAATCGACTGTAACAACTGCAATCTGGTTAGATGTAGAAAGATACAGGTTAACCAACTGTTCCTCTAGTTGCGACAGAAATGGCTCTGTCATTACACCTGCATAGTCATTTACAAAGCGAAATGGTGATGGTTTATTTGGTATCTTTTGTGCAAAAGTTGTCAATGTTGCCAGCAATAGGCAAACAATAATAGTAAAGCGTCTAAAAGCAATCATCATTTTCGAAGAAATAGTGTTAATTTAATTGTTGGCAAGCTGCTACCAAGAGCCGCCACCACCGCCGCCGCCAAAGGAACCACCGCCAGAGCTGTAGCCACCGGAACTGCCTCCAGACCCGCTTCCTGAACCACTTAAAAACAAGAATAACACAGGTAATCCGAAGCCTAGAATACTCCAGAACGATTTGAATTCCGACCAATCCCAGCTAAAAAGAGCCTTGAAGAATTGGAATATCAGCCCCAAGCACCAGCAAGGTATATATATAAAGATGAGTATCAATGCAAGTACTAGAACTATTTCCCACCATGTAACGTCTTCATCATCATAATCGATCGTTTCATTATCAATCGTCGACTCGCCTACGCTATAATCCTCGTCTAGGGCATCTTCTATAGTTTCTCCCTCTATAACGGAGATGACGCAAGCTACACCTGCACGTATGCCACCACAATAATCGTTATTCTTGAAATATGGAATCATTCCCTCATTCACGATGCGGGTACACATAGCATCTGTAAGTGCAGACTCTTGTCCGTACCCTGTTGCGATGAAGGCCTCTCCCTTTTCTGTCTCTGTTTTGGGTTTTACGATAATGACTACTCCATTATCCTTTCCCTTTTGTCCGATACCCCATTTCTGACCAAGTGCTTGTGCGTATAGAGCGGGTATCTCTCCATCGAATGATTTGACGGTAACTACCGCAATCTGGTCGGATGAAGAAAAATGTAAGTCGACCAACTGTGATTCCAACATTGAAATTATGGAATCGGACATCACCCCGGCATAGTCATTCACAAAGCGGAATGGATAGGGTTTGTCTGGTATGTTTTGAGCAAAAGTCGTCAATGCCACAAAAAAGAGGCATATAGTAGTAGTAAAGTGTTTAATCGAACTCATCTCTATATCTATTCAATAATCTTGTATTCTTCTTCAGAATCCAAAGAACAGTGATTCGGGTTGTCAGAATTCTACTGTTGGAGCCTTCTCTGCGCCTTTGTCGGCCTCGAAGTATGGCTTAGACTCAAAGTTGAACATCCCGGCAATGAGATTGTTAGGGAACTTGCGGATATAGGTGTTATACTCCCTTGCTGCATCGTTGAACTTCTTGCGCTCTACAGAAATGCGGTTTTCCGTACCCTCTAATTGCGACTGGAGCTCCTTGAAATTCTCGTTGGCCTTCAACTCTGGGTAAGCCTCCTTGATAACCAAAAGACGTGAAAGTGCACTAGATAGGCCGTCTTGAGCCTGCTGGAATTGCTTTATGTTCTCTGCAGAGAGGTTTGAAGCATCGATTGTAGTCTGTGTCACTTTGGCACGAGCCTCAACGACAGCCTGAAGGGTCTCTGACTCATGCTGTGCATAGCCCTTGACTGTTGCAACGAGGTTAGGTATCAGGTCAGCACGGCGCTGATATACATTCTCAACCTGAGCCCATTGAGCATCAACAGCCTCTTGTTTCTCAACCATAGTGTTATATCCGCAACTTGTAAGGAATGGGATAAGGAGTAGATAAAGGAATAACTTTTTCATCTGTATAACATTTTTTAGCGCTACGAAGGTAAGAAATATTTCGTACCTTTGGCGCGCAATAGAGAAAAACGACAGCGAATATTTATTGTAACAAACATACTAACATACTAATCCTAAAGAGGAGATAAATGAGTACTTTAAAAATTAGACGTGGAATGTTGTCTAATGCGCGTATTGCTTTGACAATATTCTCAATTACTATCTATGCTATGATTTCTTGCTCCCATGATGACTGGGGGGGCGAGGAAGATGATTCGCGAATTGTCACTATTGACCCGACTCAATGCAAGGGGGGTAATCCAATAGAGGCGACAACAAAGCTAACATTCAATGGTGTCGAATTTACTATGGTATGCGTGCCAGGTGGAGAATTTCTCATGGGTTGTCAGTCGACAGACCCTGAAGGCGTCAATTATGATGTGGTAGCTACAGCGTACGAAGGCCCGGTAAGAAAAGTCACCATGTCAACCTACGCCATAGGGGAGACTGAGGTTACTCAGCAACTGTGGGAAGCCGTAGTGGGTCAGACTCCTAATGCCGGGGCTCGTCAATGGTCGAATAAACGAGGTAGAGGCGCTAATTATCCGGCATACAATGTAAGCTATTACGATGTTATCAATAAGTTTCTGCCAGTACTGAACAGTGCAAATCTACTTCCAGCAGGATATGAATTCACGTTGCCTACTGAGGCTCAATGGGAATTTGCAGCACAGGGTGGGGAACAAGATAGGTATATCCGCTATTCTGGTGCAGATGATATCGATGCAGTGGCTTGGTGGTATATGAACGGCGATCAGACTACGCATGAGGTAAAGACTAAAGCTCCTAATGCCTTGGGTATATATGATATGACTGGTAATCTATGGGAGTGGACATCTGATTTCTATGACTACTATGATGAAAATCAGATAATTGACCCTACAGGTCCAAGCGTAGGTGTCGACCGTGTAATCAGAGGTGGTAGCTACGATACGGGAGATGGCCGTAGTGTGATTCATGCACGAGTATATAGCGATTACCCTGCTTCGCGTAATGAATATTTAGGATTCCGTGTAGCTGTCAATAAGACAAAATAATCCGTTAAGAATACAAAAATGAAAAGATATATAACACTCCTTATAACAATCATTGCAGCCGTAAGCCTTATGGCTCAGCAGCCGCTCACTCGTCAGCAGATATTGAATATGACGACAGATGAGTTGGCTGAGCTTTCTCTCGAAGAACTTATGGAGGCTGTGGAGACTCTTGGCTTGAGCAGTGTCGATGAGCTGTTCAACCTGATTATGAATAAGAACGTATCTTCTGCCTCTAAGAAAGAGGAGGATAATTTCCGTTCTCCTCTGTCTACTTCGGTCATAACTAAGGAGGAGATGCTTACTTTTGGCTGTACTACATTTGAAGAGGCTCTAAGGCTTATACCTGGGGTTATAGTCAGGGAGAAGACTAATGGCAGTTATGATGTCCATCTGCGAGGTCTGGATAATATTCCTGACGGTAATTCGCTGATGTACACTGAAAATACCAATACTCTGGTAATGATCGACAACCGTCCTGTATTCAACTATATTCATGGCGCTACATTATGGGAGAGCCTTCCTATAGGTATTGAGGACGTGGAACGTATCGAGGTGGTTCGTGGCGCTAGTGGAGCGCTGTATGGTGCTAATGCTGTCACAGGTGTTATCAATATCATCACACAGAAAGCGAGCCGGGAATCAAGTGAGATAGAGGGGTTGTTCTCTATCGGTAGTATGAGCACTCATGCTGGTAATCTTGTCTACCGCAGAGCAGTAAGTGATAAATTGGCATTCTCGGTAAGTGCCAACCTGCTATATAGGGGTCGTCCTACCGACAAATTGCTGGTAATCCCTGCAGCTATGCCTGGTGGCAGAATTGACTATTTGGATAGTAATGGTAATTTGAGTGGCCGTTCTTCTGAGTTTACTAGTGGTAAATATGTCTCTATAGAGGATTTCAATAAACTGCGTCTTATTGATACTAATGGAGCCGTTCACAAACTGACAGAGCCTGAAGCCCCTGTTGATGCTATGTTCACAAAGCCAAACCGAGCCCGTAATAATATGGGTATCAATGCTGGGTTATATTACAACGACTCTGGTCGTAAGCTCTCGGCTGTCGTTACTGGTGGATATCAGCAGTCTTATGCTATGGGTACTGCTCTTATGAATGACCAGGTACCTTTTAATGAGAGGAGTAGTAAGACTGGCTATGTGGATGCCCGTGTTAACCTTCACGGGGGTATGCTTCAAGTCAACTATTTTGATGGCCCGCAGAACCTTGCTATTGGTACTTTCGGTTTCAAGGTGCGAAATCAGCAGTTGAACACTACTTTGGATTATGACTTCATGCCTATGGATAACTTGAGTATACGTCCAGGCGTGAATTATCAGTTCTCTCGCATAGGCGATACCGACTATAACCACTATTTTGCTTATCGCGACGACGCGCAGAAGACAGCTTCTTTCAATAAGGCTGACGGCGAGGAATGGGGTGTCGGAAAGCGTAGATATAGTTCGTATTTGAATGACGACTGTGACTTGAAGCAGCTGGCGTTTAGTCTTAAGGTCGATTATACTGCATTTGACGCTCTGCGTCTTATCGCTGGAATTCGTGCCGATAAGCTGAATATTCCCGACAAGACTTTCCCTTCGTGGTTGCTCTCGGCTACTTATAATATCAATGAGAATAATGTGATACGTGCTGTCTATTCACGCGCTAACCGTTCAGGCATTCTTATAAATTCCTCGAGTAATTATGAGTGGGTACGTTCTGACCTCGGTGAGCCTGATTATATGATTTTCAGCGGTAATAACGATGCCGACGTGATGCATGCGGATAATATAGAGATAGGTTACCGTGTAAGACCGGTTAAGGGTTTAAGTATTGATTTTGAAGGGTTCTATACAACAAGTGAGGACTATGGTTCGTTGATGAGCGTTAATTCTCAGACGACTACTTCTGGTTCGGATCTCTATACTGGTATCCGTAATATGGATAACTTCATTGACCAGCAGAAAAAGAATGGGGTCGACTTCTCGTCTCTGTCTTCTGCTATGGCTAATGGTAGCTTCAGAGATGCGTTTACAGGCTTCTTGAAGGACTTCGTGAATACTGTATCTTATGTGCAGTACCAGAATCTGCCTTATAAAGTGAAGCAGATGGGGGCAAGTGTGAATGTCGACTGGATTATTAACCAGCATCTTGTAGCAAAGGTAAACGGTACTGTGCAGAGCACTAAGATTGATAAATACTTCTCGTATCTGCAGAATATGGCTATAAGCGAACAGATTGAGGCATGCTATGATGGTCTGATGAATGTGACGCTCGACCTTTACAATCATGATAAAAAGTATATAGCTCAGACTTTCCAGGTCTCAGATGCTGATGCTTGGCTAGCCGAGAATAAGTGGTTCTCTGGTTCGGCAGCTGATATGGAAAGACTGCGCACTCCTGGTGATGAGCATTTCAATCCTGCGTTGTATTATAACCTGGCCTATAAGATGCAGGAGTCTATAGACCCTAAGAGTGGTGATATGCAGTTCTCTATCGGCGACGCTAAGTATACTCATGAGGCTCTCTCCGATGGCCATAAGCATAAATATACACCAGCGTTCTTTGGCTCGTTGTCGTTGATATATAAGCCTGTCAAGGCATTGACTGTCGCTCCTTCGGCATATTTCTATGGCAAGCAGGAGGCATTGACGATGTATAACGCTTCTCGAGGTGCTGATAATATTGATGGTAAGTTTACCGTCAACCTCAAGATTGGATATCGTCCTATCGAAAAAACAGAGGTGTTCTTCAATGCCAATAATCTCTTCAATGACAAGAAGCGCGAGTTTATCTACGGAGATAAAGTCGGCGGCAGATATTCTTTCGGTATAATCTTCGAAATGTAGGACTTCCCTCCAGAGAATTTTCTGAAATCAATATAGCAGCTGATATATGCTACAATCCATAGACGAGTAGTATATATCAGCTGTTTTTTTGTTCGAAGAGACTAAAGCGACTGAGAAATATGGGGCAGTTTGGGAGACAGCGCTTGTTCGTTGAAAATACATATTTGTTTGTTGATTGTTTACACGTAGGCAATTACGGATAATCTACCTTTGCACCATTCAAACACAAACTTATATAAAAATGAATATTAAGTCTATCTATTTTCTATTGTTGTTGTGCATAGCGTGTGTAGCTTGCGACGATTACGACACTGTTCAAGTCCAGTTTCCCTCTGATTTTGGGGGCGTGCCTGGCGGAACACCTACTGGTCCTGTGAATCTCCCATCGGGGGACTTCTCTTCTTTCGATATCTCAATCAATGATCTTGACTCGTTCGTCGATGGTGAGGATATCGTAATAAAGGATGAGTCGGATGATCACTATGAGGATTATCTGGAGAATTCTTCTTTTTCTCATGTTGTTGATATCGTTTTTGATGGCGATAAGGCTACTTTCTCTGAGATAGAAGGAGTCTCTATTACTGCAGATGGGGCTTATGTTACGGTTAATTCTACTGTATCTAAGGTGCGCTATTCTGTGTCTGGTACTACATCTGATGGCGGATTGAAGATTTATTCTGAGAAGAAGTTTGCTCTCTCTCTTAATGGTGTCTCGATTCTTTCGTCTAAAGGGGCAGCAATCAATATTCAGTCGTCTAAGCGTGCTTTCATAGTATTGGCTGATGGGACGGAGAACAATCTTGAGGATGCGTCAAAGTACACTAATACTCCTGATGGCGAGGATCAGAAATCTGCATTGTTCTCTGAGGGTAAACTTCTCTTTAGTGGCAGCGGTTCTCTCGTGGTAAAGGGTAACTATAAGCATGCTGTCTGCTCTGACGATTATGTATTCGTTCGCCCAGGTGTCCAGTTGTCTGTCCCTTATTCTGCTTCTGATGCTATTCACACTAATGATGGTATCTATATCTATGGCGGACGGTTAGAGTTGTCTCCTTCTGGTGATGGTATGGATACTGACGGTGTCATTGATATCGCAGCTGGACTCGTCAAGGTTCAGGTTTCGTCTGAGGGTAAAAAGGCTATCAAGGCTGCTGGTAATATCTCTGTCACAGGCGGTAATATAGTGACTGTCAATTCTGGCGATGCTGTATATGAGGATGCTGATTCGGATATTACTTCTTGTTCTTGTCTTAAATCTGATTCTCATATCTCTATATCTGGTGGTAAGGTCTGTCTTAAAGCGACTGGCAAGGCTGGTAAGGGTCTCTCGTGTGATAGCACGTTTTGTCTCTCTGGTGGAGAATTGAAGGTCATTACTACGGGCGCTCAGTTTGTATATGGGAGCCTTGATTCTTCTCCAAAGGGGGTAAAGGCAGAGGGGAATGTAGTAATTGATGGCGGACTCTTATGGGCAAAGACTACTGGCGGAGAGGGCGCTGAGGCTTTGGAGTCTAAGTCTGACCTCGTTGTTAATGGCGGCGAGATTGTTCTCTATGGCTCTGACGATTGTATCAATGCTTCTAAGAGTATTACTTTCAACGGAGGAAAGGTGTATTGCATAAGTACAGGTAATGATGGTATCGATTCTAATGGAACACTGACTGTTAATGGAGGACTCGTCGTTTCTTTCGGTAGTACTCAGCCTGAGGAGGGTTTCGATTGTGACCAGAATACGTTCAAGATAACAGGTGGTACTATTTTGGGTATAGGCGGTGCTACTTCTAGTCCTACTTCATCTGTTTGTTCCCAGAATAGTGTAGTGTTCGGTGGCAGCGGTTCTCAGGGCGATGTGCTGACAATATGTGATGCTAGCAACAATCTGTTGATGTCTTGTACTCTCCCTCGCTCTTATAATCAGATGACACTTTTGTATAGTAGCTCTGATCTGAAGAATGGAACGTATTCTATCTATTCTGGTGGCTCAGTGTCAAATGTATCTTCTTCATTTTATGATTTTGTCCTGAATGGAACTATATCTGGCGGTTCTTCATTAACTTCCTTTACTGTATCCAGCCTCCTTACAAAAGTGGGTAACACTTCTCAAGGAGGTCCTGGCGGTGGCGGACCAAGATGGTAATCAATAGAGAAGCTCATTAATGCAATATATGCAGGTGGGTATCCAAATAGGTTTGATACAATACAAAATATCCACGCTTTCCGTCACGGAGGAGCGTGGATGTTTTTTCAAATGACTTACTATTATGGGAGAATAAACTGTTGTTATCTCTTTCGGTAATCGTCGCCGTGAAGCTCGAAGTAGTTGCATGAGCTCATGAGTCGAGACTGGATGCGATCGCCGTACAGTTGCACTATTGCATTGCTGCACAGGGGGTAGTTGCTCGTGATGATGGTGGCTGCGCCATTGTCGGCTCGTTTCTCCAAGAGCTGCTTGATGACATTCTGGCGGTTGCCCATATCTATTGCCTCGTTCGGTTCACTTCCTAGGTCCTGAATGGAGAGGAATGCCACAGTATTGAGAGTGCTGTCGTACTTACCATGAGAGAAACTCTCCACAATCTCATCAGCGCGCAAGTCGCGCCAACAGATGGTGTTGGATTTGCCGTTGAAGAAATATGGCGGTTGGACCATACGCGCCAAATCACATAGAATACGCGTGGCAACAGTCTTGCCAGTTCCCGTTTTGCCTCCGATGTAGATACCTGCTGATAGATCGGCAGGGATAAGCCTATCTCGCGATGATGGAGAGAGACATTGACACGAGCTGTCGCCCATCAGCCATTTTATGAGATTGACATATAGAAACTTGTTATTTTCCGTCAACTTGAAATTGCCAGTATGGTAATCGCCAAACGCCTTGACATACTGGAGCATTTCGTTGATATCGTACTGCACTGGGTAGCGCTGTATGCGACCACCAATGCCCATTCCGTTTATTTCGCGCACCACCTCCTCTACCGAACGGTAGCGAGACGAACGCTGTAGGGTTTCTGTCATAAAAAGATTCAAAAATTTCGCGGAGCCATGCCCAATTCTGTTGCGGGCGGTCTTGGCAATCACGTCAAAATACAAAAACAATAATAATTCAGTTCCAGAGGTCGTTGACACTCTTCTGATCCGACGGGCGAATCGAGTTCGGCGACATTTGAGGTCCGTTCCTGCCACGAGGCGGATAAATACCTTTGTAGCCATTGGCGATGGAAGAATCGACCATTTCTCGTGCAAATTCGGCATTGTTTGCTGAAAGCTTGAGAAGTTGATTATAACATCGGCGCAATGTTTCCTCTGTCTTGTACATTGAACGCTCACGGCGTTTGTAACTTATCCAGTCGGACATTATGCTGAGCCAAGGCTCCTCTATGGTTGCAAGAAAATGATTGACGAACTCGCTAACCTTCACTCCACACCCTGGAAGGGGGTTATTAGGGTTAGTATTATCTTTATCTATATCTTTATCTTGCATATTTTCCGGTAGCGTATGCTTAGCATCTGCTATAGGATAGGTAGCATGTGCTACACCTTGATGTTGGGGCATAGGAATATCGTTTGCCTTATCCGAGCCATTAGGTTGCCAACGCTGTGAAGCGCGAGCTATACCGGCACGTCTTTTTGCATCGCTGACCCTCTCGTAGTGCTTCATCTCCTCCATAAGACTCTCGGCGTAGAAGTAACCATTTCTGACGACAAATAGACCGTAGTCCTCAATTATGGATTTGAGTTTACCGCTATCATAGCGCAATTGCCAACCGAGCGAATCGTAGTCGACAGGCAAAGAACCAGATGTTGTGCGGCGAAGTTTTTCAAGAAGACCATTGTAGATTCCATAAGCATCCCATCCGAGCTGGATAAGCAACTTCACTATAATCTGTGATTCGGCAGTATCTGCGAAGTGCTTGAACCATACTCTCTGTTGAAGCTGAATCTGGTCCATGTATGTTAGTATGTTATATTTTGTTCCATTCCATCTAGATTAGTAATAGGCTCCTCGTAGACACCCTCTATGTAGACATCTAGATGCCTGGCAATGAGGTTAGCCTGTCGGATAGTAAGTAGTTTATTCGTCTTCTTGTAGCCCAAAGTCTCCAGTTGTCGCATAAGATTCACGTTTTGATGGATAACGCGATTGAAGAAATTGCACGACATCTGTACCGCCTGGCATACCTCGAACTTGGATATGAAGCCAGTGCGAACCTTCTTGTTATTGATGATGGCGTATTTTGGCATTGGTACGGGATTTTCAGCCTTAGTTATTTTTCTTCCTTCCATTTGCTCTGTGCAAGAATAAAATATATCTTTGAAAAGCAGTACAATTTGACGAATAACGAATATTCGTTATTAGTTCGACAATGCGAATATATTACGAATATTTCATTCTAACAAGTATATTTGACTAAATTTTACGAAAAAGTGAATTTTGGGCAGGCCAGATTGAGATGTTGAGGTGATTCGAGGAAGATTTATATCGTTTCAGGGCAGACAAAGAGTTGGCAGAGTATATAGGAGTTCCACGGTCGACAGTATAGATATGGTGGAAGCGTAATATCTGCGATTTGTGGGCATTGGCCTCGCAAGCCGATGGGTTATTGATAGCAACTACCACTGGTCGAAGTAATCTAATGTTCTTTCTACACTAAAGCTATGAAAGCGGCAGAGCCGAGCGCCCAACATGGCTTGTGGGATTCATTTTGGGAACAATAAACCCACTGATAATCGGCATTTCTGCTGAAAATCAGTGGGTTTGCTTATTCTATTGTCAATCTTGTTAAGAATGAATTACTTGCTATTTTTCCCATGAGCGTTTTCCCCATTTTTCATCCTCTAAAAAAAATGGTATATAAGTTGAATTAGCCCATGTGTATAATGTGTGTTTATTGTGGATGAATTCTCTTTTGTCAGCATCAAACAGACATTCTGATTCGACACGTATTCTCCAGTTATGGTTACTGTTTGCCGCAGAGGCTATAATCGCATATACTGGTTTGGTCTGCTTTTCACCCTTCACATACAGAGCTTCTGGTTTATCCTTATTCGTGTCATCGTATAGATAGAACTTAATGTTTGGGTATTCGCATAGACCATAATAAACCTTATCTTTAGGAAACTTCTGCATAGCTTCCAAAGCTTCCTTTGCAGAATTGAAAAGTTCTTTGGTGTATATGTAATAGAAATATGGTTGCGTAGTCAACAAACTATCATTCAGATTATTCGATATTCTAAATCCCATGCATTTTTTGAATCCAGTTGGAAGATTTAGCGGATAATTATCATCTTCCTCATTTACAAAATGCTTCTTGGTTAGATTTACCAGTGTTATTACATCCCACAATTCAATTTTGTTGTCTTCAATGTAAGTCTTTACTTCAGAGGAAATTTCTTGTGGGCTATAATTTGTGACAACAACAATTCTACTGCTTTCGCTATTGGGTACAGCTAATTGTATTGCTTCGATGTGTTTGATTTCAAGAACGCCATTAGTTTTGCTAAAACATCGAAAGAAGTAGTTTAGCCCATCCTTATCTGCCGATATATCTACACTTTTACTAAATGCGGCTTCAACTGGATCTCTTAAATTTGTGAGATTCTTAACATGCAAATAACCATCAGCATTAAGTACTCGACTTACCGCTATTTTGAAATTTAGCGTCTGATTTTTCCACCATACTATGTTTCTAAACCTAAATTTTAATTCAATTGCATTCACCAATTCGTTGATTACAAAATCAGTGTATCTTTTTTCATCGTAATCAACAGACTCAATATGTGGGTATCTGCTTTTTAGTTCACCTGTAATTTTTTCATATTTTTCCAAATCCTCTTGAAACCTTTTTGTTGCAACCTGGTTGGGTGAATAACCAAGATAAGGATCATCCGTTGCCACGTCTACAGCTGCTTCTGAGAATTTTGAAACATGTCCGAAAATAAAAGGACATATACATAGAGCTATCAATATGACATATATAAAAGCTTGCCCATCAGAATGATGAGAGTTGTTTGCATTTGAGATTAAAGTTAGTATAACGATAGCAATTACTACAATGATGACAATTGAAAGAAGACAAGAAGAGTTACTGTTCTTCTCTGCACGTTTACGCTTTTCTTCTTCGTATTTGTCCTTTGCCTTTTTATAACTTTCAATTTCTGAGGAAGAAACACGATAATCAGACTGTAAGGGTCTTCTCCCGACTTTAGGATAATTGAGCATATACGATATTTATTAAATCATGTCACCCATAATCCTACCGAGCAATGTATCTCGATAGGTACGGAAGATGTTCAGATCAATGTGTACATATTGAGGAAGGCTTTCAAGGAACTCCAATTCTAATACAAGACGTGGATCTTTGTCACCACCTTCTGGATGAATCTCTGCTTTGTTCCCTATGTAAGCTTCCCCATTTTATGACAGTATTGAATTAGACACGCTAAGGTACATTTTTTTTTTTTTTCGAGTGATTTTTGATATGCACATCAAGGGATAGGGTTCCTTTGGAAATTCCGAATTCTCTAGCTACTGTATCCGCTGACACTCCGCTTTCTAGTGTCTTGACAGCTTTTACCATCTCGCTTTCGCTATGTGCTTTCTTTTTCATGTGGATTTTTGTATTTGACAAATTTATCTATTTTGTCTAATTACAAATCGTCCGATTTTCGGGGAAGCATACAATAGTAAATCAGCAGATTCTCAAGAAATAGATAACGATGCATTTGGTTATAATTGCATTTATAGCATCGTTATCTATTTCTTGACATCTAATTTCTCTAGAGCTAACGTAAGTATATTCTACATATTTTCGCAAAAGAATAACTCTAGCTAAGTAGGTATGTGAGAACAAGTTCCTAAGTGATATAGAAACTTGTGCTTGATGTAGATAGTTATGGTGGTTCTGGATGTGCTGGCGGAGGATTGTATAATAGAAGGCATTGGCAATATAAGGTGTTTAATGCTGATGATAGAGTGATATTGGAGGAGGATGGCATTTCGACTTTCTCGAGGGCTATAGATAAGGCAATAGCTGCTAGTTGTAGGTATTTGAGAGTGAATGGGGAATAGGGTGTTGGTGAGATAAGTAAGAAAAGTAAAGTGCAGGGAGTGTGGCAAGGAGGTGTAGATGTTGTAGATGGGCTAGATGTTGTAGGTGGGCTAGGTATGGTAGATGTGCTATGTGGGGTAGATGTGCTATGTGGGGTAGATGTGCTAGTTGGGATAGTTGGGATAGATGGCTATAGATGCGATGACCTCTACGGTTTGACGGAAGATGAAATCGCGATAGTGGAAGGAATAAGATAATAGGAATATGGCTGCCATAAGAAATCGCACCATAGTGAAGTCACTCAGGGATGTGAAGCTCTGTCCGCTAAACGAATATAAAAAAATTCACTTTAAGATGAAGTAATTCACTTAAAAGTGTATCTATTCCGAAGAATAGTGTTACTTTTGCTGGGTAAAACTTCAAAATTATGGCCAAACAGACAACTATCAAGACAATCGAGCAGAATGATAATGTCAGCTTATATTCCATTTGTTTCAATGGTGACGAACTGAGCGAATATGAGAAATTTCTGACTATGTTCAAAGATAATGCTCGACTTAACCATGACTTTCAGACAATACTTTTAGCATTGGCAAAGATTGTTGAGGTGGGTGCTTTGGAGCGTTTCTTCCGAAACGAAGGACGAATGAATGATAATCTCTGTGCCTTGTCTATCGACTCAAGACGACTGAGACTGTACTGCCTTCGAATTTCTGATCAGATTCTTGTTGTCGGAAATGGAGGCGAGAAGACTACGAGAACTTACCAAGAGGATGAAACGTTGAGTGGTTACGTAATGGATCTTCAGAAATTTGACGAACTGCTTAAGCAGGCTCAGAAGTCGGGTGCTATCAGTATAGAAAACAACGTAATCACAGGTATTGATACTGCAACATTTGAATTATGATACAGAATCCTTTGTTTCGAGAGTGCCTTGCTGCCATTCCAGAAGAGCGTAAGGCAGAGTTTGACCTTTCATTTGCAATCGCCACTCGTATTGCCGAGTTGCTGAAACGAAAGGGAATGACGCAGCGTGAACTGGCTCAACGTCTTGGCAAACGTGAATCGGAAGTCAGCAAATGGCTGACCGGCCGCCATAACTTCACAACCAATACCATCGCTCGCATCTCCCTTGCCCTTGATGCGCCAATCATCAACGTGCCAACTTCAACTTACGGTGAAATTGCTGAAACGACACCTAGCATGGTAGCCGAAGATGTTACTGAATACGAAAAATAACAACTCGGCATACGGTAAAATGGACAGGAAATGAGTGTGGTATATTGAAAAATGCGTTAATTCGTTGTGAAATATTGAATAATTATGTAATTTTGCGATGGAGATAAATGACTTACATGAATTGTTTTCGCAATTTCGTAACTGACTGTATTGTGTATCGTATTTTTACGTATTAAAACGAATTAGACATGGAACCATTAAATGTATTACGTAGGTTCAAGGAGGACCTCTATCATTTCAGGACAGACAAAGAGCTGGCGGAGTTTTTGGGAATGCCGCAGTCGACAATATCAACTTGGTGGAAAAGAAATACCTGCGATCTGTGGGTATTGGCAGAACATATAGGAGAGTATTCTTATGACTATCTGATGACAGGCGAGGGACCAAAGAAAAGAGGAGAAATGGCTGTGACAAATGGAGCTGGCCAAGACAGAGAGCTTGATGTGCAACGAAACACCATACAAGAGTTGCAGAAGGACAAAGAATTTCTGCAAAGGCAAGTGGATAATCTGCAGAAGCAGTTGGCGACATTGTCTGAGATACTTATAATAAAGAAATAATTGTAGTTTAAGATATATTTGAGTATTGCGGAAGAGCATGAGAATGCTGCTCCGCTATTTTTTTTGCTCGAGGAGATGGCGAAATGGAGAGTGATACGTGTTTTGCGTATTCTGTAACAAATAGTCGAACTGTAGTTTGATTGTGCGAATTTTATTATAACTTTGCAATGTTTCTGGCTGTAGCTACAACAGGAACAGTACTCTGAAACAGGGTATACTACTAAATAATACAAACAACAAATTCAAAGGAATGAATTGTAATACACTCAAAAACCAAAAACGAGGTTTTAGGTTTAAGCGATTTGTCTTGCGATATAGCAAGAATCTGACAGGGAATATGGAGAAAAGAAGAGAGATGGAAGAAGATAAGACGTTATATGAAGCACTGGAAGAGATTATGGAGGCACTGGAGGATATGTATTATGCGTATCCAGTTACTGGGGAGATAATAAAGAGAGCATCGGGAGGGGAGTACAGAGTGGAGCCGCGGGGACGGATGGTGTGTGTGATAGCGCAAGGGGAGAAACGAATTGACGAGCTAAAGGAGATAAGAGATATGTTGAGGGAGCGCTACAATGGCAGGAAGTTGGTGAATGAGGTATATGTGAGCGAGAATGAGTGGGTGGTGCTAGACTGCAGAAGAGAAGCAAAATCATAGTATAACAAATATAGAAACATGCTAATGGACATTTAGTGGTTTAACGTCCGCCGGTAGATGAGATATCTGCTGGCGTTTTTTTTGTTAGTGGGTTAGTGGCTAGAGTTAAAGGGTAAAAGAAACGGGTGCGCACGCTAGGCGTGGCACCCGAGGGAGAGTTGAGCGGTTAGAATTGAGTGGATAGAGTTGAGCGATTAGGTGTTAGAAAGAGACGGCGCACGAGGCCGAGAAGGCGCCGACGAGGGCGGAGAGGATGGCGAGGATGACGTCCTGCCAAGAGGGTCGACGGAAAGAAGGTGACGAGTTTCCGTTGCGAGAGTTGAGAATTGAGCGGAAGATGTTAGTATTAATTTTCATAATGAATGTAGATGAAAAAGATTGTACTATAAAGAGTGATAGAACTTAGCGAATACATAGCCCCACAAAGTCTTGTACTTTGACTGGGCCTTGAATTCTGCCTCAAGGGTTGGTCGAGTGGCAGCCTCCATGAGGGCATTTCGAGCAGCCTCCTGAGCAGCCTTGAAGAGACTCTGTACGCGAAGTTGGTTTTCGGTGTACTTAGTTACAGACTGACGTTTAGACAATCGGTTGAGACGAGTGATACCGAAGACATGTCTGTAGAAAGTATGGTCCTTAGATGACACTTTGCCATGAAGGGCCTGGACTGGATGTTCGAGATCTACGTTTGCCATAAGATAGAGATTGATTATACCAAAGGATAAACCTTGGCGAAGATGAAACCGCGGAGAGTCTTGTACTTCTTCTGATTGCGGAAGTCGGCCTTGTATGAGGCGAGTTCTGTGGCATTAGCCATGATCTCCTTGACACGAGCAGATGCAGCAGAGAACTTGGTTGTAGCTGCTCTCTGGCCGTCGGTGAGGACACGGTTCTCCCAGTAGTCCTTGTCCATGTGGCAGATAGACGTCTTGCCAGAAGGAGTCTTGCGGAAGTACTCGGACTCTTCCGAGCCTACCTTTCCGTGGATGTCGCGGAGATAAGATGGTGTACAAATTTTTCCCATGTGATTGAATTTTGGATGGTTTGTAATGTGAGATGTCAATAGCGAGAGGGGGGCGCTAAGTCAAGAGCGGCTGCGGAATGCGTTTTGATGAGTCTTGTATAGTTATTCCGACTTATGACTGGGCTGTTGGCTTGAGTGCCATCCCTATCGTTTGACAATGCAAAGTTACGGAGAGCCGGGAGGTCGCTGACGAGATGTGACGAGATTGGGAGAGGTTTGGAGGGGTTTGGAGGGATCTCACGCAGATTCAACGGATTCAACGGATTATATATTAACCACAGTTTACACGAGTTGGCACAAGGTTAAGAAAGAACAGAGCAATAAAGCTAAGGCAAAAGAAAAAAGCTACCCAAGATTAAATGTCGTGGGTAGCTTTTTTATTGTGTGCGTATGACGAGCGTATGATGAGCGTATGATGAGCGTATGACGAGCGTATGTGTTTGCAGGGGTCTAGGGCTTGGTATAGCTAGGGGTTATGAGGTCGCAATCGAAGCAGAAGCGGTGAGCCATGTAGGCGATGGCGGCAGGAGAGAGGAGTTTGGATTGAGGAGAGGGGAAGAGGTCGGGGCGTTCGGACTGGGCGATTTTGAGCCAACGGAAGAATGTGCTGTATGAGACGCCGACGGTGAGAGCAATCTGGGATTTGGGTTGGAATTGGCTGAAAGAGATGTTGGGGTTGCAGTTGATTGTTTGCATTGTTGTCAGGTTATTGGTTATGTTTTTCATTCGGTGCGAAGGTATGAGTGGGAGAGAGGAAGAATGAGAGGATGGAGATAGGAGAAGTGTGATGGGTGAAGATTTGAGTGGATAAACGTTGGCAATGTTACTGCTGATATTGTCATTTTGTGACAAAGAAAGGGAGTAATCTAGAAGACACATATTGCGTAAGACGCCGCTCACAGCTGCTAAACGCGGCAAAATATGTCGTTCGTCAAAAATTATTGCTGTTCGTCAAAAAGTTCATACAGGTATTGCACCGAATTAATACATTTGCGCCCCGCTTTCAGGAATGAGATATGCATTCGTTGAAGCATTACTAGATTTTGAGATTTAATTATAAAAAAAACAATATGAAAACGAATTTCTACTTTGATTGTTTCTGCCTTGTGTGCCATAGGTATCTGGGCTGAAGAGATAATGCAGGGGGGCGTTGAGTATGTCCAACTTTATAATGATGGTCCTGCTAGTGAAGTCGATGATTCTCAAGCAGCCTACAATTATCTTGTTTCGCTTATAGGCGACAAGAAGTATGTATGTGATTTTTACCAGATCAGCGTTAACGAAGAAGGCAAGGTTCAAGTCGATCTCTTTGACGAAGGGAAACAAGTTATATTCACTTCTAGTCAACTCTCTGTTGTTGAGAATAGATACATATTTGATGAAGTCTTTATTTTTGAAATAGAAGAAGATGCCATCATCCGCATCTATGTTATGGACGGCGATGATGTAGAATTGGAGTTTGTAGAATCTAGTGTGATTTCTTCAGAGCTTATCGCTCTTATGTGGGATAATGTGTATGTCAGGCCGTCAAACGGCAAAGAAATCTATGTTGCCAAGGACGAAGTGATGTTGGATGGTGTGCCAATGGGCAGTGTATACTCGATAACAAAGAAAGAGGGGGTATACATTTATTTGCAGGGTGAGTGGAAAGAAGTTGTAGAAGGGCTAGAGACGCGAGGGAATCTAAGACGCGATGAATCGAGGCTCTACCGACGATAAATAATTAAATAACGGATGTCTTCAGGTGGGGATATCCGTTCTTTTATTTGTGTTATTGAGTTGAATTGTATATACATTTAATCATTATGTCATGAAGCAAAAAAGAGGCTTGTGCTGAAACCTTCGATATTTTAGACTAACTTTGTCCGTGGCGCGTGAAGTGCCGTTTTTTTGTTATGGACAGATCACAAGAGAGATTATCAATACACCGTCAGCTGCTTGAGATTGAGTATGCTGAAGAGAAGAAGATGTTTGAAATGCGGACCGACAAGACCGGGTTGCATCGTATGATGCTGCGAGGGGCGTGTTGGTTTCCCATCGAGCTGGGGCGCACTTATCGCAATGCGCTTGACCAGATTGTTATTGAGATATCCCGACGTACAGATCAGGCTGAAGAGGATGACGATGAGTCGCTGTTTGAATATGGCAAGCCCGTAGCGTTCTTCACTCCAGCCCCTAGCAATCCCAATCAGGCAGTCGTCATGAAGGTCAATGGCTCCGTAGCCTTTGCTGACAATACCCGTATGACAGTTGTCCTTAACAGTATGGACGAGTCCAATCGTCTGGCTCAATGTGTATCTTCACTTGGCGTGATGCCGGCATTTGACGATTATACATACAAGTTGATGTTCCATGCCTTGGACTCGGCTATTAAAGCAGAGAGCGGTCGACTAAAAGAACTGCGTAATATATTTGCCGGGGCGGAACGTCCTCGAGTCGCAAAAGATATACCCCAAGTAAAGCCATACGGACTTAACGATACACAGGTACTTGCAGTGAACCGTGTGCTAGCTGCAAAGGATGTTGCCATTGTTCATGGACCTCCCGGCACAGGAAAGACGACGACACTGGCAGAGGCTATTTTCGAGACCCTGTTCAGAGAGACACAAGTACTCGTCTGTGCTCCAAGCAATACGGCAGTAGATAATATAGCCGAGAAACTTATTGACCGAGGGATATCCGTCCTGCGTATCGGTAATTCGGCGCGTATATCAGATTCGGTGTTAGAGTCGACATTTGAGCGCCGTTATGCTGCTCATCCGTCCTATCCCCAGCTGTGGTCGATCCGTAAAGCCATACGCCAGCTACAGTCGCAAAAGACAAAAGGAGAGTCGACGCACCAGAAGATAGCCTCGCTGCGAGACCGAGGGCAGGACTTGGATATGCGCATCAGGCAAGAGATAATGCAAAGTGCCCGTGTCATAGCGTGTACTCTCACGGGAGCCGGGCATCATCTTCTGCAAGGAATGAATTTCTCCTCCATCTTCATAGATGAAGCCGGACAGGGTCTAGAGGCCTCATGCTGGATAGGTATTCTCAAGGCTGGCAGGGTAGTGCTGGCCGGTGACCATATGCAGTTGCCTCCTACGGTAAAGAGCAACGAAGCGCTACGCAGAGGATTGGGTAAGACACTTATGGAGACGGTAGCTGAGACACATCCAGAGAGTGTCACACTTCTCGGTGTGCAATATCGTATGGCGCAACCTATTATGGATTTCCCCAGCAGATGGTTCTATAATGGACAGATAGTGGCGGCAGATGAGGTTGCGTATAACTCCATTATACCTTGGGATCCATTCCTAGAGTGGAAAGACACCAGTCTGGAAGACGTAGCCGAAGGAGAAGAAGCCATGGATGAGGTGACAGACAGCGGCAGCCGAATCAACCGTACAGAGGCAAAACTAGCTATCCGCACACTGCGTAACTATATCGAAGAGATAGGCAAAGACCGCGTAATGAATGACAATATCAACTTCGGTATAATCACCCCATACAAGGCACAAGCTACGCTTATCAGGCAAGTGCTGAAGAGTCATCCCTATTTCAAGCAGCTGCGTCGTCTGGTAACTATCGGTACAGTCGATGGGTTCCAAGGGCAAGAGCGAGATGTCATACTGATTTCACTTGTCAGGGCGAATCCAGAGAATACCATAGGATTCCTCTCAGATCTGAGACGAATGAATGTGGCTATGACCAGGGCGAGAATGAAGCTGATAATTATCGGTAATTCAAAGAATTTATGTCGCTACAGGTTCTTCCGCGAACTGAAAGAGCATATTGATGAAGGCAATATTATATGAATACACAATGGACGATATTAAGAGCTGATGAGCGCTATGCAGATGCCATAGCTCAGTTTCAGGTAGATATGGCTGCCGAGTCAGAGGGTACGACGCTAGACAAGGCCACTGTGCTACGAGGAGTTACAGAAGGGCTGAAAGACGAATCAAAGGGAATATACCTGGTAGCCTTAGATTCAGAAGGCAGAGCCATTGGTTCGCTGATGATTACCCGAGAGTGGAGCGACTGGAACTGTGCATGGTACTGGTGGATACAGTCGGTATATGTTACACCGCAAAACCGTCGCAAAGGAGTGTACCGCTCGATGTACGCGAAGGTCAAGTCGATGGCACAAGAAGCCGATGTCCACTCTCTGCGCCTATATGTGGACAAGACCAATCTCCGTGGGCAATCTACATATAGGACACTAGGAATGGCTGAGAGTCACTATCTTCTATATGAAGAAGACATTTGATTTGCCGAGACCGAAATAAAATGACTATATTTGTACTCAGATATATTCACGTCACACGTTTATATGTAACTAACACAATCCACATTATTCACACAAATCTTCAGAATATGGTAAAGAAGGTCTTGTTTCTGCTACTGATGCTGTGTCCGCTTGATGCTATGGCACAGGAGACCAGTGCAGAAAAGATGCTGTCTGACTACGTTAAGGCTGCTGGTGATTATTCGGCCCTGTATCAAGGTCATATTGAGCCGATGTTCTCTCATGCGTCATGGGTAACGCATCCTTATTGGGATGATCCAGAAATTCATAATGGTGATATCTGCTACGAAGGGCGATTGTACAAGAATGTCAGACTGCGTTATAATCTGCTGGAGAACTATCTGTTTGTGATTTCACAATCGAGTCAGTTAAGTATTGCTCCAGATGCGAAAAAGATCAGCTACTTCACGATGGACGGCAAGCGATTCGTCAATACTGGTAAAAAGTACGTCTGCATAGAGCAAGAAGGCGAATGCGTATCGTTGGTTCTTGATAGGAGTAAAGTTCATGGCGCAGACCTTATAGTAGGCAGGGAGATATTCCGTACCATGCAGACGAATGACATCTATTATATTGTATACGCCGATGGTCGAGTAGAAGAAGTAAAAGATGCCAAAAGCGTTATCAACGGCAATCCGCAATACAAGAAAGAGTTGAGAAAGAAGATGCGTGAGCAAGGGCTGAGCATTCGCAGAAAAGACAGGAACAGCTTGAGACAGTGCGTATACTTCCTCAACGACCTTATGGTTCAAAATGGAGAGAAGAGAACAGAGACAAGCCTGTCGGACAAGATACTGGCATCTGTAAAAGAGCAGACAGCAAAGGAGCAGGCGACAAAAGAGATTCAGAAGCGAGAGATGCCTGAGAATGTCTATGAAGATGTAGACATGAGCAGTGCTACAGTATTAGCCTACGATACCTATGTGCCTGGTCAGACTGCAAAATACGACTACATAGAAGAATTCTATGCGAGTGAAGAGCCAGGCATAGATGATATGGAGCCTATTCGCGAGACACATACATTGAGTGAAGTAGAGATTGTCGGTTTCTTGCAGAAAGTAAATACCATTCAGGCAGGACTTGAGTCATTCCGTCCGCAGATGATGAAGAACATACCATTAGCTATGGGCGAGGCCGATGTGATGAAAGTGACGATGATGATGCCAGGTGTTACCTCCACAGGAGAAGCATCCAGCGGTATCAATGTGCGAGGCGGTGCGACAGATCAGAATCAGATGCTGTATAACGGCAATACGATATTCTATCCGATGCATATGTTCGGGTTGTTCTCAGCCTTCAATACCGATATGATAGCCGAGACCGAACTCTACAAAGGCAGTATGCCAAGTCAGTATGGCGGTCGTCTGTCATCCGTTATGAATATCAAAGGGCGTGTTGCCGACAAGAATCAATGGCACGGATCAGTCAGTGTAGGCCTGCTTACGGCGAAGGCAGCGTTGGAAGTTCCGATAGTGAAAGGAAAGTCATCTATGATGATAAGCGGGCGAACTACGTATTCCGACTGGATGCTCAACCTGCTCAAAGACGATGACAATAAAGGATTCGGCACAGGAATATCAGAGCCCAAGGACGGGTATAATGACGGAAGTGCAGGCTTCTGGGACTTAGGCGCATTCATTTCAAGCAAGGTCGGAGACAAGAACACGCTGAATGTAAGCGGCTATGTCAGCAGTGACCGTTTTTCGTTCAATGGTCAAGACAGTTATGCCTACAGGAATATTAACGGCTCAGCCGAAGTCAAGACATATCTTAAAGAGAATCTATCGACAAGTATAATTGCCGGATATGATCATTTTGACTATCTCAATGAAGAAAATTCCTCTGTGTACTCATCAGCGAAGCTGACATTCGATCTAGACCAGTATTTCCTCAAAGGGAATATGACATACCAGTTGGGTGACCAGCATACGTTGAAAGCCGGTATTCAGTCGTTGGTATATAATATTATGCCAGGCAAATACACACCTACAGGCAAATACTCAAAAGTGACAGCCAGTCAGCTTGATGATGACAAAGGCGTTGAGAGTGCCGTATATGCTGAAGACGTATGGGCGATAATTCCAGAACTGAAGGTAAACGGAGGAGTCAGACTCAACCTGTTCAACGGTCTGCGGGAAGGCAAAGAAGAGACCTACATCAATCCCGATGTCAGATTGTCGGTAAGCTACACACTAGACGAAAACAGTTCCGTGAAAGCTGGATTCAGCACCAATCATCAGTACATACACAAAGTATCCAATACCGTCATAATGTCGCCAACAGATACATGGATACTAAGTAATGACAAGATAAAGCCACAAGGCGGGTATCAAGTATCCGGTGGTTATTACAAGCAGACAGCCGACAAGACATACGAGTTGTCCGCAGAAGTATATTACAAAGGTATGAAAAACTATCTGACCTACAGGTCGGGCAGTAAGCTCATAATGAATAACGAGATAGAAGAAGACGTAGCACCAGCTAAGGGCAGAGCCTATGGAATAGAGTTGCAGTTAAAGAAACTATATGGAGATTTCAATGGCTGGGTAAGCTATACATTCTCGCGTACGCAGCTACAGCAGAAGGGAGACAAGAACGTCTATGCAATAAATAACGGAGAATGGTTCCCAGCAGAATATGACACACCACATACACTTAAAGTTGCAGCCAACTACAAGTTTACGCATCGATACAGCGTGTCTGTAAATGCCGACTATAGTACGGGACGACCATTCACTGCGCCTATCGGTACATTCTATGATGAAGCGCAAGGCATGGTGGTTGCGTTGTATTCTGACAGAAACAATTATCGTATGCCAGATTATTTCAGAGTAGACCTTTCCTTCAATGTTGAGCCAAGCCATAAACTGACGCGACGTACGAGGAGTTGGTTTTCGCTAGGAGTTTACAACCTCTTGGGAAGAAAGAATGCATATTCAATCTACAGCAAAGGCGGTTCGGGTCATATTGATACCTACAAGCTGGCGATATTCGGTGCGCCTATCCCATTCATATCATACAACATTAAATTCTGACATCAATGAAAAGGATAACATCATATGTAATGATTCTAGTGTCGCTCATGGCACTGTCGACCTCCTGTATCGAGGAATATCATGGTGAGTGGGAGATAAAGAACGAGCATATTCTCATAGTCAGCGGTTCCATCGAGGGAAATAAAGAGTGTATGTTCATATTGAGGAACAGTTCCCCTATTGACATACCCAAGTATTATTACGATAAATGGGGAGGTAAGGATTCAGGAAACGATGACGACTATTCGGTAGGAGGCAATATCTATCTGGATGGCGAGATAGTCAGCCCTGAGAATAACTATCTGATGGGGGCAGAAGTAATTGTAGCGAGCGAAGGCGGAGAAGAATACGAGTCGGTAGAGGTTATGCCAGGGCACTATTCAGTCAAAGTAGGAGAGCTCAATCCAGACGACAAATATTTCATCAGAGTCCTGTCGACCGAATATGAAGAAGAGTACACATCCACACCTATGAAACCCATAGATTCACCTCAGATAAAGAATGCCGGTTGGAAGAGAGAAGGAGAAAACGTACAGTTCAACATAACAACCGAAGATTTAGATGAGGTGACATACTTAACGTGGGACTATTATGAGGTATGGGAGATGAGGACCCCATTAACGGCATTCAGCGAGTATGATCCAGTCAGTGATGCAATAGTACCAGTCAGCAGTAACGATACGAGGAGTCAAGGTTGGATTCATGTAAGACAGCATCAGAGGCTAGTGGGCGACAACAAGAACTATGGTTATCATGCCCTAGAGAAATACCCATTATACAAGCGAACTATTAACGGACAGCAATTCCAGGTCAAGTATTACACAAAGATCAAGCAGTCGGGCATATCCAAGGAAGAGTATGAATACAACAATCTGATAGTTCAATTCAACACAGAGATGGGCGGACTATTTACGCCGATGCCATCAGAGCTGCCATCCAACATAAGGAGCAGGAGCGGCAAGAGGGCAGTGGGGTATGTCGGTGTAAGAGGAAAGACATACGAAGCCGAGGTATGCGTCAACAGAATGCAGACAGGTTGTAATTATTACGAGAAAGGCATCCAGATAGACCCAGAAGCATTGGGCGGCATGACAAACAAAGAGATATACGACCGAGGATACAGAGTATACTATTACGATTCGTTTACGAAAAAGACAGTGTGGACATATCCATATTGCATAGACGCTACATATTGGGGTGCCACGCTTGAAAAGCCAGTATTCTGGGATGACCTTGAATTGACACCAGAAGATGAAATTGAAGAACAATAAAGAGACGGAGGGCAGAAAGATGATAAAGAGAATAGCAATATCAATTATTGCTGCAATGAGTGCGATGACAGCATTTGCGCAAGGAGTGACAGAAAAGGCAGTAGCGATGACCGACAGAGAATGTTATCTGGCCGGAGAGCGCCTCAGGGTAAGTGTAGATGTCAGATTAGACGATGGTACACCATCACCCAGCAAGGTGGCATACGTTGAGATATCAGATACGAAGCAGATGTGTGCGCAGGCGATGGTAGCGCTAGAGAACGGCATAGGGTGGGGAGAGATAGCCCTGTCGCCAATGATGCACAGCGGTAATTATCAGATGACAGTGTATACCCGAGCGATGCGAAACGACGGTCCGGATACATATTTCAAGACTATAATAGGTATAGTCAATGCTGACAGACTATCACGCAGAGACGATATACTCTTTCTGCCGAAAGAGCAATATGAGCAGTCGCAAGACGTAGAGACATCAGGTGCGAAGTTCCGCAGAGAAGGAAAAGAGGTCGTGGTAGATATTCCGTCAGAGTATATAGGACATTGTTCAGTCGCTGTGGAGCATACAAAGCTACTTATTGACAATCAGGCTGCACCAGCAGAGCAACTCGAGAAGAACAGCGTCGGAGACGTCAGGTTAACATCAGAGCTAGAAGGACATATTGTAACAGCCAGAACAGTCAGGAAAATCGACAATAAAGATATAAAGACGAGACTTGTGCTTGTCGGTCAGACAGCCAACGTATATGACGGGCAGCCACAGTCAGACGGTTCATTCTGCTACTATACAAATAATGTATACGGGACACAGCCATCATTAGTGAACGGATACACACCAGAAGGAGAAGCCATACAGATGAAGCTAGTCTCGCCATTTGCCGTAACATTGCCAAAGGCGCTGCCACAGTTGACGGTATATTGTGACAAGCAAGAAATTGTTACGCGCAGTATGGAAGCCCGCCGTCAGCATGCCATCAACGAGTGGCTCAATGTAGATTCGCTAGTACATTCCACAGGCTTCATGAATTCACAGCCAGACAGATTCTATGACCTAGACGAGTATACCAAGTTCAACACCATCAACGAGATAATCATAGAATTTGTCAAAGGAGTAAAGAGGAAGAAGACAAACGGCATAAATTTCCTTTATACATTTGACACAGAGAATCACAAATTCTCCATGTGGCCAGCGCTTGTGCTTCTAGACGGTATGCCAGTGTATGACATAGACGAGATATTGTCATACGATGCGAACCTTGTCAAGTATGTACAGATATACAACAAGAGATACACATTCGGCAACAGCTGCTGTCAGGGCGTCATATCCTTCATTACCCATAAGGGCAGACTATCCAACTATAAGCTGGATGCTGGCTCGCATCTGCTGTCGTACGCATTTCCACAAGAGAGGTCGGATTTTGAGAACCATATAGGAAGAGAAAACGGTGTAATATATTGGAATCCATGCGTAGAGAGCAATCAGATACGTGTAGAGATTCCAGAAAATCAAGGCGAGTACAGCATCATGCTACAATATATAACACCAGAAGGGGAGATAAGGAAAGAAGCTATGTCTCTTGTAGATATAGATAATAAATGATTTTGATAAGGAAAGATAAGGCGTTGAAATGCGGCTGTATTAAGAGTGCATTAAGAGAGCGTTAAGAGAGTGTTATAGCAGCGATATAGAAAAGATAGTTATGATACATTGAGCATAGAAGGACATAAGGCAGCATTTATGATTCGTTCAAAAGTTTCTGCATTGGTTCAAAACATTGCACTATTTGTTGGATAGCGGTATCGTGATAGAAATAATATTCTATATTTGTTCTAGAATAATCAATAAAACAATGCGATATATGAATTTTTTGACAAAAAAGAACATGTTTGCTGTTGCAGTGATGTCTGCATTAGCTACGCTTTCAGTTGAAGCACAGTCGCTCAAGATGACCAACCAAGTTGTACGAGTGACAGCATACGAAGCCTCTACAGCTGTAAACCTTGTTGTGGTAAAACCAGAGAAGAAAGTAGATGTGCTAGATGCCAATTCATGGGTAGTAGAGACCAATGGGGTAGAGCGCAAAGTAAAGATAGTATATACATGTGATGACAGAGGAGAGTGGGCAGACGGAGGAGAATATCTCGCATTCGGACTCGAATATACATCAGACCGCAAGGCAGCTCCCCTCATTGCAATGGGTATGGGACGATGGAGTGAGGCATATCCAGTAAAGGTATCGCTCAAGAAAGGCAAGAGCATCAAGGTAGAAGGCAAGAAAGTTACGACAGTAGAGTGTGAGACAGCGCATGCGTTGAAGAACTTCCTCTCAGAGTCGGATTTCTTCCGTATGGGAACATTCAGCGGGCCATCGACAGGCAAGCCAGGTATTGAGACATTGACCTACGGAGCATACGAGCCATCGGCATTAAGATTTGACGGCAAGAAGAATCCACTTATCATCTGGCTACATGGCGGCGGTGAAGGTGGTACAGACGTATCCATTACACTTATGGGCAATGAAGTAGTATCGCTAATCCGAAACGACATACAGAGCCATTTCACGACAGAAGGCGGTGAAACAGGTGCATACGTTCTCTCGGTACAATGTCCTACTATGTGGATGAATACCTCAAAGGGATTTGCCAATGCAGAACTCCCTTCGCTATACAGCGACGTGCTGAAGTCGACCATCGACCATTATCTTGATGAGAATCCAGACGTAGACAGAAACAGAATCTCAATCGGCGGCTGTTCGAATGGCGGTTATATGACAGTAAATATGCTCATACGTCATCCACGCTTCTTCGCTGCAGCATTCCCTACATGCGAAGCATACCTTGATTCGAGCATATCAGACGTACAGATCAAGACATTGGCAGAAGAGAATATCTGGTTTGTGCAGTCATACGACGATACGACAGTAGATCCAAAGACATTCTGCATCCCGACATACAAGCGACTCATGAAGGCAGGTGCGAAGAACGTATGGATGAGTATGTTTGAAGATGTTACAGGTATTGACATGCCAGGTCAGAAGCTATACGGACACTTCTCGTGGTGCTACGTATTCAATGATGCTGTAACAGGCGCGCAAGAGCAGACAGACGGAGACATGAAGCCATCGAACAACGGCGGCGGAGCGATAGCTCCACAAGGTCATGCTAACCTCTTTGAGTGGATGAACGCTCAAGTGCTCACAGCGCCAGAAAGCAACCAGTATAATCCATTCCTTATTTCCAACAGCAGCCGTGTAGACAAAGACGGCAAGCAGAAATACTAGAAAAATTGTCCCAAATAATAAGAAACCGCTGCCATAGGATAATATAGCAGCGGTTTTTTTGGTGAGTTAGTTTACAAATTGTATTTTTGTTATATTAATACAGATTTACACAGCAAGTCATGAAAATTACCAATCCAGGTTTTGTTTGTTTTTTACTATGTGCGTTCCTGATAGGGTCAGTGTTACAGATGACAAGTGCTTCTTGTGCTTCTGAAGGGTCTCAGATATCGGCATTATGGTTGTCTCTTGCCATGTTTGCACCTGCAATAGCAACTTTCATTACATTGCTTATGCCAGGGCAATCATTGAGCCAGATTAAAGACATGGGTTGGGCGGTGAGTTTAAGAGGCAACTGGAAGTATCTTATTTTTGCATTGTGGGGTCCTGCTGTTATAGCAATTCTTGGAGGCAGTATCTATGTATGTGTATTCCCAGAAGCATTTGGTGGAGTTGAAAAATCTCTATTGAATACCAGCAGTGAATATGAATTGGTGCGTTCTATGCTGAAGATGCAAGGAATTACTATAGAGAAGTATATGATAATAGCTACTGTTCAAGCGGTAACGATAGCTCCTTTCTTGAATATGTTTTTTGCCCTTGGGGAAGAAATAGGATGGCGAGGAACCATGTATCCATATCTGAAGGAGAGATTAGGTGTAAATAAAGGAAGGGTAGTAGGCGGTATTATTTGGGCTGTATGGCATTATCCTATCATCCTTATGGCAGGGCACAATTATGGTATGGAATACATAGGAGCCCCATTTGCAGGACCTTTAGTATTCTGTCTCTCTTGTATTTTAATGGGTACTATACTAGATTATATTTATGAGAAGACAAAGATGATATGGTTGCCAGCATTGATGCACGGTGCTACCAATGCCTTCACATTGACACATTTCATGCAGACAGAAGAAGCGTTGCAATACTCCATATTCGGACCGTTGTTCACAGGTCTCTTGGGTATGATACCACTATTGATAATTGTAGGTTTCATATATAGAAAGAAAACCAAATGAGAGCTTGTTCGTATTTAGGAGCGACAGCAGAGTAATAACAAACAAAATAATAAAAAACCAGATGAGTAATAAATATCCCCTCCTGACAAGTCCTATCAAGATAGGTAATGTCATTTTCAGGAACAGAATGTTTTCAGCTCCAATGGGAGCGACAGATATAACATCAGAATGCGCACCGGGTCCACGTACACAGGGGTTCTATGAGTTGAGAGCCAAAGGAGGAGCTGCGTCAGTGACAGTCAGTGAGTTGGTAGTAGATCCAGAGACAGACCAGAGTCACATGTTGCACATCAACCTCACCACTGTAGGTTGTCTGGCAGCACATACATTCCTTGCAGATTCATTGAGAAGACATGGCTCGGTACCAAGCATAGAATTTTCGCATTCAGGTCAGTACGCAGGAACGTATATGTCCGACAAGAACAAGAAAGCGAGTCTGAACCAGTGGGGACCAAGCGATTGTGTACGTCCAGACGGAAGACCAGTCAAGGGACTCTCGAAAGAGCAGATAGCAAATATCGTCAAGGCATACGGAGAGAATGCAGTATTGTGTAAGCGAGCAGGCTATGAGATGATAATGCTGCACGCAGGTCATGGATGGCTGCTCAACCAGTTTCTCTCCCCAGCGCAGAACTTCCGTACAGATGAGTATGGCGGAAGTCTGGAGAACCGAGTAAGGATAGTCAGAGAAGTTCTTCAATCCATCCGTGCTGCAGTAGGTCCAGGTTTCCCTATTGAGATACGAATTTCAGGAACAGAACTTTTTGAGGGCGGATATGATATCAATGAAGGAGTCAAGATTGCCCAGATGGTAGAAGACCTGGTAGACTTGATACATGTGTCAGTCGGCTCATATCAGTATGGTTTCTTTGATACAACCCTTCCGATGTTTGAGCCACACGGCAGAAATGTGCAATATGCTGCTGAGATCAAGAAGCACGTCAAGAAGCCAGTAGCTTGTATCGGCGGCTTGTCAGATCCAGAGCAGATGGAGCAGATATTACGCGAAGGCAAGGCAGACGTTATATATATGGGTCGTCAGCTATTGGCTGATCCATTTTTGCCAAACAAGATAGCAGCCGGGCAAGAAGACCAGATAATCAAGTGTCTGCGTTGCTACACATGTATGGCAGAACGTCCGACAACCTTCACGCGACGTTGTGCTGTCAATCCAGTGATAGGGCGAGAGATAGAAGGCATGGAAGTTGCCCCAGCATATCGCAAGAAGAAAGTTCTCATTGTGGGAGCTGGTGTAGCCGGTCTGAAGGCGGCAGTCACTGCAGCGCAGAGAGGTCACGACGTAACTATCTGTGAAAAGACAGATGCTGTAGGAGGCATACTCAAGTCGGAGCAAGCCATCTCATTCAAGCGCGAGATGTACGAGCTAGGACTATCGCTAGAGAAGCAAGCAAAGACAGAAGGAGTGAAGTTCATGTTAAATACAACCGTAACTCCCGACTTTGTAGAGAAATTCAAGCCAGATGCCCTTATTCTGGCAGTCGGTTCAAATCCTATTGTTCCACCGCTTCAAGGTATTGACGGTAAGAATGTCGTTATAGTCAACAACTATTATCTAGAGAAAGAAAAGGTAGGCAACAAAGTCGTAGTTCTTGGAGGAGGTCTTGCAGGCTGTGAGTGCGCAGTACACCTCGGACAAGAAGGCAAAGAAGTTCATCTTGTTGAGATGCGAGACACGCTGGCTCCAGACTGCAATATACGCAACCGTCCTATCCTCATGAGAAATGTGGACAAATATGCTACAAAGCATATGCAGACATCAGGTTTGCGCGTCACGGAAGAGGGCCTAGTAGTAAAGACGGCAGAAGGCAAAGAAGAGCTGATTAAGGCCGATACAATAATATGTGCGGTCGGTCAGCGTTCGAACAGAGCAGATGCAGATGCGCTTCATACCGCAGCACCATTTGTAAGAGAAGTCGGTGACTGCGTTCGTCCGGCCAATATTACAAAGGCAGTTTACGAAGCATATCATGCCGCATTAGACATTTAAACAGTAATTAAACAGTAATACGCGATAATCAATCAGGAGGCTGTGTCAAATTGACGACACAGCCTCTTTTTTTATCTTCATCACACGGCAATTTCATTTAAAACGCGAAGTAAATAGTTTCATTATACACTTAGTATGTATGATGAGCGTATGACGTGCGTATGACGTGCGTATGATGAGCGTATGACGTGCGTATGTGTTTGTAGGGGGATAGGTATTGGTATTACAGGGGAAAGTATGGTCGCAAACATTCCAGAATTGTTGAATGGGATATATTTGATTGGTCTAGCGTAGGTCTAGTATAGGGTTAGTATAGGTGGTGCATAGGTCTTAAATTATTAATTTCTGAAACGAGAAAAGCCTTCCGCTGATGCGCATAGCATCGGCAGAAGACTTTGTGTATGTATTTGACACAGTGAGATTTAGCGGAGTTTGCCCCCCTAAATATTGTATATCAACTCGTTAGATACACACCCTATATGTCCTAATTGTTTCATAGCTATGAATTTGCATAAATGCACAATGCAAAAAAGACCTTGAATTTTAACGCTTTGTATTGCCATGTATTTGTAAATTATTGTTATT
>JAKSLD010000024.1 GCA_024401395.1 Bacteroidales bacterium | reverse complement strand
CTACTGGCAACTTTATGGTTATCGTTGTTTTTGCCTGATTCCCCTTCTCGTCTTTGGCAACTACCTCATAAGTCCCATCTACTGCAGGTATAACATACGGCTCACTTGCTGGTGTTCCGTTTATCGTTACCGATGTTACTCCTTTATTGTCTGTAATAGTCAAAGTAACGCTCTCTTCATAATTGGCTGTTGCTCCTAATACATCATCTCCTACCTTAATTACCGGTGCCTCATCATCTTCTGGCTCTGCTCCAACTTTTACTGTAAGCTCAACCTCAAGATATTTCTTCGACACTCCTGTTAAACAGTTATACCTGTATGTGACAGAAGCTTCATCAGCACCAGCTGCCTCCCAATCTATTATTAAAGTGTTGCTTCCCTCATCTTTAGTCATAGGTCCACTAATTGAACTCACACGACTAGCCGAAAGGCTGTAATCATCTAAAGAAATCGGAGTACTCTTATCTGGTAGCGTCAGCGTAACATTCGACTTGAACCCATATCTCTTATTAACGTAGATATCTTCATCCGTAACAATTCCTAGAGCCTTGCTCAATTCTATTATATTTGTGCTCGATTCTCCAAACTTTGTATACATTGTATCCCAATCCATGTCAGCCAATTCTGGCACGCCATTCATATTTAGCGAGCTAGCTATCCTCAAATTAGCATGCTTAATACTGCGACAATCGATTATCTTCAAATATCCTTCAAGTCGGTAATCTGACTTTAATGTAGGATCGAAATCTTCTATGTCCAAATTCCTCAACTCTATATTCTCTATTTTGTGTCCTTGTGAACCGGACAATAAAATATCATTGAACGTAGTTTTATCACTTATTATCAATGATACTAGATCTCCATAAATCTCAAACTTATCAATAACACAGCCATGACATTCCAAATTACTTGTCCCTTCTGGCAAAACAGAAAAATCTCCTCCATATTTCAAGGTATTCAATGACAATGTCTCTACTGCCGTCAGAATATCTATTCCTTTCAATGACAATTCGTCTCCCGATCCCTTTCCCGTGATAGTCAAGTTATTTATTGTCGCTATATCATCACTTGTCAAGGTACCATCGCCAGCTACTGACGACCAATCTGCATTCAATGCCGCGATAATATGCAATGAAAAATTACTTTCATCCACCGCCACTTGCGCCTTCAAACTCAATAGTGCAAAAACACTAATCACTATCGTAGTAAAAATCTTGTGTTGCATATTCTACTTTTTACTTTTTGTAAAGTGCAAATATAAACATTATTTTAATTCAGTGTTCTGCATTTTCATGTAACCTTTTGTATCTATGGCATCGTAATAGAATCTGGAACAAGTTCAAATAGCAACGCAATTTTTTGGAGAACAACGCTATTTCAAAGACAACGCTATTTTTCGAAAGACAACGCGCTTTTTGAAGGCCTACACTATTTTTATTTGAAAGGCAACACTGCAAATGGATGCTAGAGATAGACATATTTACGTAAGACCTACATTCGGGCTTGTCATTCTCGATAAGCAGATCGTCTGTCAGGGAACAAGCAAAATTCCTACAGACCCCAACGAGCATGATGACAACTTCAATAGTGGGGAGGGGGACATCAACTTCGGAGATGGAGGCTTCAACATTAACGGTAGCGCCTTCAACACCACTGGACGTATCTTCAATAACGATTCCCCTTTCTGATTCTTCCCCAAAAATCTCTTTCGTTTAACCAATAAAACCCTATTGACAAACATTAAGTGCTCTTTCTTACCTAACTAATGTCGTCCGCACTAGTCAAAGAAAACGAAAAGAGATGCACCTCCTCTAAGATGCACCTCTTTGCTATTTTAACCGTATATCAATTATTTAAAAAGTATCTGCGCCATCTGGTACAAGCTTCTTCTCCATGTAAGGAACTCATGTGCTGTACCCTCTGAAACATACGAAACTGCGTTGAAACCGGCCTTCTGAAGCTCATCAACTGCTCCCTTTACTCTTTCTGGACCCTCTTTACTGCCACATGAAATGAAAATCAAATCAACCTGACTCTTGTCTTTTATCTCTTCTGGCTTATAAATGCCGCCTGAAAGAATACAGTAGCGTGAGAACATCTCTGGACGGTTCAATGTGATGGTGTGTGTCTCCATACCACCCATCGAAAGACCTGCCATAGCTCTGTACTTCTTGTCTGCTATTGTCTGGAAGTGTGAGTCTACGTATGGTACCAACTCATCACAAAGCACTGTCTGGAATGGCTTGATGTCAAACTCATGCATATGACCCCACTTGAGCTCGTTTGTCATACCGTATGTCATGACAATGATAAATGGCTCAATCTTGCCGTCTGCAATAAGGTTGTCCATAATGAGGTTTGCGTGTCCCTGGTTCGACCATGCTGTCTCATCTTCTCCCCAACCATGCTGAAGGTAGAGAACTGGATACTTCTTTTGTGGGTCCTTACCGTACATTGGTGGAGTGTAAACAAATGCTCTGCGGAGGCAGTTCGTCTCTTTCGACCAGAATAGTATCTGCTGTACATTGCCGTGTGGCACGTCTCGCTCTGCATAGAATTCTGCATCATGAGCAGGTATCTCTATACCACTCTCCCAACGGCATGAACCGAAGTAGTTGTTGGCGCCTGGATCATTGAATACTCCACCGTCAATAATATAGTGATAATAGTGGAATCCCTCATCCATAGGGGCTGCTGTAGTACCTGTCCATACTCCATCCTCTCCCTTTGTAAGTTCTGTACCGCCCTTGGCACCTCCAAGTCCTAGTGTACAAACTACCGACTTAGCGTCTGGAGCTACTACTCTGAATCTACCATATCCTTGTGAGTTGACCATAGGATATTCTTGTCCTGGCTGATTCTTTGACGAAGGCTTGAAGTCTTCTTTAATGTCTTGCGCGTATGCCGAAACTGACATAGCAGCAAACATTAATGCGCTTGTGAAAATCTTGTTCATATTGCTTATTTGATTGTGTTACTCTTTTTTTTGCGCAACAGCAATAACCGGACATAGCCTCACTAACTATTCGCACGAAGTTCATTGGCAAATCTATAACCTTTATCCGACTTGTCAAACATTCACACGACATTCGTCTGATTTTTACCGACAAGTAGCTTCTCTATATCGACATACCCCCTCTGAATTCTACTCTTTTGTCTGAAAATTGTAATCTTCAAATATTGATATTCTCAAAATGCCTGCTTAATGGCGCTAAAAACGGACTGATATTTCTCCCAAACCTGTACGTGCTGTTATTCTTCTCGCTATTCACTACCGCCACCTTCGGACATACTATGGTCAGTGTCTTCATAGCTCGCGAAATCGCTACATATAGTAGTCTCGCATTTTCTTGTCGCGCTTCTATCGTCTTACAGTAATAATTGGGATACGAATTGTCGCTGCCATCAGCTATTATGACGTGCTCAAATTCTAGTCCCTTTGCTTTGTGTACCGTACACACAAATATCTTTTCTTCTATTACTCCTTTTTTGTCATTGCTACACAGGTCTGACTCTTTTAGCGTGATTATCTGATTTATATGATTGTCTATCTGTGTCTTCAGGAATGGCTCTTCTCTTGCATCTATTAGTATCTCGCCTATAAATTCTATCACTTTCTCTACCCTACTCTCATCTTCTTTTTGTCCATTCTTTATGAATTTCTCAAATATTTCTCTCAAAACCATCTCTATTACAGGGGTATCTCTTCTTATAGTCGTATCATATAGTAGCGACATCGTCTTAAGAAATACTGGTCTGTACTCTGAGAGCCCTTTTCGGGCATAGTCTGTCTTGTTCTTGCAATACGTAAAATATTGCCTCTGTAGATCGCATATCGCTTTGGTCTGCGACATAATGTATTTCAATAGCGAAATGGTATCGTCTACATCATTGTCTGCCAAGTGATTAACGCCTACTGCTTTGGTCAATTTCAACTCTTCTACCAGATTGCCTAATCTATATGTCTTACATCCTGGCCTTGCAATTCGTATCAGTTTGTATGTGTCGAAAAACAATGGGTGTATCTCTTGTAATACAACATCCCGACAGTTTCTCTTTAGATTGTTGTCTAATATATGGTAATCGTATGCAGCATTATGCCCCACTAACAGACACCCTTCACTGAATTTCAAGAATTGCCTCAACCCTTCTTCTCTCGACACTAGCTTTCCTTCTCTTTCTACCTTGGCGTATTGCTCTACTAACGGATTCTCTATACTTGATAAATATGCTGGTATCTGCCTATCCCCTACTCTCATATATATGTCGCACTCGCCTGCCACTTGACCGTTTACAAGTTTCTTTCCCGAAATTTGTATTATATCGTCACTGAAAACATCTACTCCTGTAGTCTCTGTATCAAAAACTACAATGGGCCTGCCCATATTTTTCTCAAATTCCTGGAAATATGTCGAGTCTTCATACATCAATAGGTCTGCTGGCGAGATGAAATAGCGTTGTAACTCTCCAAGGAATCCTCGTATGCCTTGGGGGGAACTTCCTACTCCAAACCAATGATATATATTTGTCCAGTCTAACTGACTTTCTTCAAATAGCATCACTCTTAGGTGCGACTTGAGAAATTTTACCTCTTTGGAACTGAATACGTCTCTGCCGGAAATCTTGAAATTCGGCAAATCGCATTTGTCTAGTGTCTCGCTTATCGCATCTGCCTCTTTATTGCTGGATACTAATATGGCTATCCTCTCTTCTGGATAGTCTGCCATCAGTGTCTCTACTCTCTCCGCAATGTCCATCTTCGCAGTGTCTGTGTCTTCTGTCTGTAATATCGACACTGCTTGGTATGGCTTTTCTGTCTTGTTGATAGTATTTGGCAGGCACCTGCCGTCTATCCCTAGAACTGTCTTCGCATAGTCATTGAACAGCGACAATAGGTACTCTGGCGACCTGTAGTTGAATTCAAACGTATGTAGATTTTTCTCACATCTCTGCACCAGCGAATTAAGCGTACTCACTTTCGCCCCTATAAATGAGAATATGGCTTGTTGCTGATCTCCTAAGAATACCACATTAGCTCCCTGTGCCTTTATCAGGTCTATCAGGGCTACTTGCATCGGATTCAAATCTTGTACTTCGTCAACTTGTATCCACGAATAGCGCTTATGCCGGGAATCTTGTCCTGACAGTATGGTATATGACATCAGTAGCAGATCATCAAAGTCTAGCAATGTGTGCTCTTCTTTGTACTCTTCATAGAGTTTTGCTAGTAGCAGGAGTGACAGCGAACCTAAATATGGCTGTATCTGTGAGTTTTTGCTGTTAATGAAAATATCAACAATATTGTCATATACCTCTACTATCGACTTGTACGCGGGGAATATGCTCTGCTGATACCTCATGTCATACCAACTCATAAACAATGACGAGGGATGGTTATGTCTTAGTTGATATATATAATGCTGAAACTTGAATACATCGTCTCTCTTTATCTCCCCGAATGAAAAGAGTATCTGGTTGTCTTGTAGTTTCTTGGTAATATCTCGAACTATCTCGGCATAAACCTCATTTTGGTCTTCATCATCAAGTATCGAGGTATTTTGTGGCACATAGCTGGAATCTTCTGAGAATAGCATCTCTGAACAGAACCTATGCACATTACCCACAAACAGCTCGTCTGTATGCTCATAATGAAGCATGTTTATTCTGTCCCTCATCCCTCTGGCTGCTCTGTTCGTAAAGGTCAGACATAGCATATCTTCAAACTGTACTCCCCTATTACGTGCATGTATAATCCTGGCAGCCAGCACCTCTGTCTTTCCACACCCGGGAGGTGCTAACACTAGATGCTCTCCAGAATCAGCATTTATTACCTCTAGCTGTTTCTCATTAAACTCCCTTCCGAGAATATCAACCCAGTTCTCTTCCATATGTTCATTATACTTTAATTAGCAATTCCGACTTCAAGAATAGTTTCATCCCAACAATTCTAATCTTATATCAAACGCTAAATTAAGTATAATATTTGTTCTGCCATACACTCTCCCAATTACCTGTTCATATAAAAAACTGCGAGCAACAAGGTACTTCCCTTATACTACAAAGCACCTACAAAGCACCTACACGCTACACCTCGTAATAGCAATTGAGGATATCTCCGGAGGCAGTGGTTTACGAAAAGCGACCGCCAGGGAGCGGCTGTAAACTTCTGCCGTAGGGGATATCCTCAATTGCTATTTTCCTAAAAAGGAATAATAGATTATTTCATAATCTTCCCAGCAATAAATTCCTTCAATATATGGAACGCAGGATGTGGCATCTCGCCATGGTCAAATCCTTGCATCTCATACAACAAGACATTCTTATGCCCTATCAACTTCAGCATCCTCCAGAAATATGCTTGCTCTTCATATCGCCCGAACAACTCTAATTCTCTGTCTCCTGAAATAATAACTATTGGTGGAGCATCTTTACGTACGTATGTCAGTGGCGCATATTTGTCAATAGTCGCCTGAAGCGGACTGAGTCCTTGCTGCTTACGTATATTATAATGTGTGATAGCCTGACCGCTGAATGGCAATAACGCAGCAACTTCATCGGCATCTACACCATATTTTGCCAGCCATTTCTTATCAAGTCCAACCATATCAATAAGATAGCCGCCTGCTGAATGACCACTGAGATATATCTTCTTCTCACTGCCATTATACTCTTTCACATGCTTGAACGCCCACGCTACAGCCGCAGCTGCATCATCTATACAATCATCAATGGTCGCCTTGGGAAGCAAACGGTAATTGACTGTAACAACAACAAGTCCCGAATTTTCCAACTCTTGTGGTACGTACTTGTTGCCGCCTTCTAGACCTCCTCCATGAAACCACACAACCACTGGAGCATCCTTAACATTCTCTGGATAATAAACATCTAGCTTACAGCGCTCTTGGGCGTATGCATCATCCGAAGTAGCATACGAGATATTGTCGACACGTTTATACTGTGCCTCCACTAGTTGCAATGAACTCATCATCGCAACTAACATCAAAAAGATATTTTTCATAGGCAAAATCTATATAGGACTCCCTATTTTCAATATGTCTTTGTATATCGGGCTATTACTTGTACAAGCAAAGATAAGGAGTATCCTCGCTGCACTTTACCTTGTACTTGACATCCTTAGCAACAACAAATGACTCAAACTTCTTGTAGGTCTTCCATTCTGTCTCTCCTGGCTGCTGAATTGTCAATGCACCGGAAATAACAGTCATAATCTCTACTGTAGAAGTACCGAACTCATATTCTCCAGCTGCCATAACACCAACTGTTGCCTTACCCTCAGCGCTCTCAAGTGCCATCGACACTACTTCACCGTTAAAATATTCATTAACCTTGAACATATTAGATTACAATTTAAAATTATTTCACTGCAAATATAATCATATTATACAAAGACTCTAGTCCTGTTCTTAATAAACATCTTTTATCAACTGCATAACGCCTATTTTCAACAAAAACAACTATCTTTGCCATATGTTAACACAACTTGACATTATTAAAGTTGTTTAATACACGAATAAATGCTTAACAAACAATTAATGAAAACAAAATTATTTGGGTTAGTCATGCTTTGTTGCGCAGTTTCTGCTTCTGCGCAAAGCAAACTTTATCCTAACGAATTCGACCTTCAGGATGTAAAGCTCGGTGATGGCCCGTTCCTTCACGCTCGCGAGGTTAATGTCAATGTTCTTAAGCAGTATGATACTGATCGCCTTATCGCTCCATACCTTAAGACAGCCGGTCTCCCTGCTGCCAAGAGTTTCGACAACTGGATCGGTCTCGACGGTCATGTGGGTGGTCACTATCTTTCTGCCCTCGCTATCCATTACGCAGCAACAGGCGACAAGGAGCTACTCCGTCGTATGGAGTACATGCTAGCCGAAATGAAGAAGGCTCAGGACGCTAACGGTGATGGCTATATCGGTGGCGTAGATAAGGAGTGCTGGGACCTCCTCCGCAAAGGTGATGTGACTGGTGTCGAAAACCGATGGGTTCCTTGGTATAATATGCACAAGGTCTACGCCGGTCTCCGCGATGCTTATGTATATACTGGTAGCCGCAAGGCTCTCGAAATGTTCTATGCTCTCTGCGATTGGGGTATCAAGCAGATTGAAAACCTCGACGATGCAGCTATGGAACGTATGCTTGGTACCGAATTTGGTGGTATGGACGAGGTTTTTGCCGATGCCTACGACTTTTCTGGCGATAAGCGCTACCTCGATGCCGCAATACGCTTCTCTCATAAATGGCTTCTCGACCCTATGGCTGCCGAGAATGATATGCTCGATAACCGTCACGCTAATACTCAGGTTCCTAAGGTTGTCGGATACCAGCGTATAGCCGAACTTTGCGAGCGCGCTGGCCGCACTGAGCAGGCTAAGTATTATAAGAAGGCTGCCGATTTCTTCTGGCATACAGTTGTCAACACTCGTAGCTTGGCTATCGGTGGTAATAGCCGCCGCGAACATTTTGCTTCTGCCGATGATTGCATTAGCTATGTCGAGGATCGAGAAGGCCCTGAGTCTTGTAATACTAATAATATGCTGAAGCTGACCGAGGGTCTCTTCCGTATGACTCCTCGCCTCGAACTCGCCGATTTCTTCGAGCGCGCTACTTTCAACCATATCCTCTCTACTCAGCACCCTGACCATGGCGGTTATGTCTACTTTACTTCTGCTCGCCCTGGCCACTATCGCGTATATTCTCAACCAAACGAGGCTATGTGGTGCTGCGTGGGTACTGGCATGGAGAATCATGGTAAGTATTCGCAGTTCATATATACTCACGAGGGTGACTCTGTACTGAATGTCAACCTCTTCATTAATTCTGAACTCAACTGGAAACCTGCTCCTTTCCGCTTCCGTCGCGGAATGATGCCTCCTACTCAGGGCTTTACTCCTGGTCACCACGGCCGTGGTATGCACCATAAGGAGCCTGTCACTGTTAAGCAGGAGACTAACTTCCCATACGAGGAGGGTACAAAGATTACTATCGATGGTAATCGTAAATTTACTCTCAATATCCGTAAGCCTTACTGGACCAATAATTTTGCTGTCAAGGTCAATGGCCAGGCTGTAAAAGCTGAAATAAACGCTTTCGGCTATGCTACTATAACTCGTGACTGGAAGAAGGGCGATGTAGTGGAGGTTTCTCTCCCTATGAATGTCCATGTTGAGGAGCTCCCTAACTTGCCTGAGTATATCGCTATCATGCGCGGTCCTATCGTACTCGGTAAAAAAATGGGTACAAATGACCTCACCGGACTTATTGCCGACGATGGTCGCTGGAGCCATATCGCTCAGGGTAGCCTCGTTCCTGTTACAGAAACTCCTTCTCTTATCGGTAATAAGGATGAGATTCTTAAGGATCTTCAAGCAATGAAACCTGTAGATGGCAAACCATTCCACTATATATATAATGGTATGGAACTGGAACCTTTCTTCGCTATTCACGATTCCCGATATATGTTCTACTGGCTGACTATGACTCAGGAGCAGTGGAATGCCCGCCAGGAGGAGATCAAACGTAAAGAGGCTGAACAGCTACATCTCGATGCTATCACTGTGGATGCGGTTAACTTCGGTGAACAGCAGCCTGAGGTCGACCACCAGCTTCAGTCGGCTAATTCTGAACGCGGTCTCTACCAGGGTCAGTCTTACCGTCACGCTAATAATGGCTGGTTCTCTGTTATCCTCGACACTAAGGGTAAAACAGCACTCACTCTCCGCTGCCGCTACTGGGGTAATGAGTCGGGCAACCGTACTTTCGATATCGTAGTGGATGATAAGGTAATTGCTACTTGTAACAATGCTCACCTTACTAATAAGAGCGAGTTCGTTGAGAAGGAATACTCTATCCCTGCCGACTTATTGAAGGGTAAACAAAGAGTTACTGTTACTTTCAAATCTCATGATGGCCACTACGCTGGTGGTGTTTACCACATGAGACTTTTCGAAACTGGCAAGTAACCCCATAGTTTATTGCCTATAAGCAGTATTTTCATACTTCCCTAATACAACTATAGAGGCTGTGTCATAATTACCGACACAGCCTCTTGTTTTATCCTCTTATTTTGAAAAAATTACGATGGACGAGGGTGCTCTATAGGTCTAGCAAGGGTCTCGTATAGGTGTAGTATAGGTGTAGCATAGGTCTAGTATAGGAGGTCTATAGGTCTAGAATAGGTCTATCCCTGATTTAGACTTGCCCTCATTATTTCGTGAAACATTATTACCTTTGTGGCGTAAAATTCAAAGAACGAATTATTACGACACTATCAGAAAAATGGAAATAAAGACAGCAATAGTAACAGGTGCAACATCGGGAATTGGACGCGCAACAGCTCTTATGCTCGCTAGAAGAGGTTATAATATCGCAATCACAGGACGCCGACTCCCTCTTCTGCAAGATCTTTGCAACGAAATAGAAAAAACTTCTGGAGTCGAATCATATATTCTCAATTTTGACATTCGCGACAAACATGAGGTATTCGACTCTTACGATATGCTCCCTGAGTCTTGGAAGAAACATCTCAAGATTCTGGTAAATAATGCTGGCCTTGCTTTGGGCGATGATTCTTTTGAAATGTGCGACGATAATGAGTGGGACCAGATGATTGATACTAATGTCAAGGGTCTGCTCTATATTTCTCAACTCGTATCTCAGACTATGAAGGAGAATGGCGAAGGCCATATAATTAACCTTTCTAGCGTCGCAGGTAAGCACGTATACTATGGTGGTAACGTCTATTGCGCTACCAAACACGCCGTAGACGCCATTACTCAGGCTATGCGTATCGACCTTCTTAAATATGGCATCAAGGTATCTTCTATAGCTCCTGGTATGGTAAATACCGAATTTTCTACCGTACGCTACAGAGGCGACGAGGCTCGTGCCAAGAAGGTTTACGAGGGCGTAAAACCTCTCTCGGCTGATGATATAGCTTCTGCTATAGAATTCATCATATCTCGTCCTTCTCACGTATGTATCAACGATATGCTGATCATGCCTACACAACAGGCTATGCCTTATTATGTAGATCGTCATTAATTATTTTATAGTGATAAATAAGATAAAACATATACTGTTTGATCTAGACCACACTCTTTGGGATTTTGCCGTCAATAGCGACGCTACTATGCGCGTGGTATGGGAGAAATACGCTCTCGCCGATTGGTTCGAGTCCTACGAGGAGTTCCACCGTATTTATGATATGCACAACTCTATCTTGTGGAATCAGTACGGAGTTGGAATGATTAGCAAGGAACAACTTAAAGTCGCTCGTTTCTGGCGTCCTCTAGAGGGTGCCGGACTCAACGACTGGAAACTCTCAAAGGAAATATCTGATTTCTACCTCGATGATACCACTACTCGTTTGAATAAGGTGATGCCTGGCGCTCTCGAAACCCTCTCCGCACTGAAGGAGAAGGGCTATGATATGCATATCGTAACTAATGGGTTCAAAGAGGTCCAGTACAAAAAAACTAAGAATAGCGGTATCGGTCAGTATATCAACCAGATTTTCATATCCGAGGAAATTGGCTTTATGAAACCTAGAAAGGAGTTCTTCGATATCGTGTTGTCTCGTATCAACGCAACTCCACAGGAATGCGCATTGGTTGGGGATAGCCCCGATAACGACATAAACGGAGCTCAGGAGTATGGTATACGTACTTTCTTCTATAATTCGCGCAACTGTATGGCTGAGGGCATGAACACTGAAACTATCGAATCCTTGCCCGATCTTCTAAAGGTTTTGTAACAAAACAAGGTATCTCATCGTATCTATAACCATAATAACTTTACAAAACCTTTTGAATTATGGGACTATTTGATGCACTAACTAAAGTAGCTGGTTCTGTATTGAGCCAGAAAATGCAAAAGCAACAACCAGAACCAGAGACTAACTGGCTAGAGACTCTCTCTACTATAGCAACAGCAGCTGCTGGCAATAACAATAATGCAGCTTCCAACAATGGCGGCGGTCTCCTCGATAGTCTCCAGAACCTCACTACTACAGCAACTACAATAGCTGCAGTTAAGAATATTTTGGATGGCAAAATCGATCTTAAGACTATAGGTACTCTCCTTACTACTTACTTCACTTCTCAGGGTAATTCTCAAAAGGAGGCTAAGTCTCAGGGTTCTTCTATCGCTGAGAGCATCGCTAGCGCTGTAAACCTCAAGTCAATTACTAATATTACCGACTTGGTAGGCCAGCTCAATAAGAGCGAGAAGCCTGGTACAACAGATATGGCTACAATCCTTACTTCTGCTGTCACTTCTCTCCTTACAAAGAAATAACAATACTATCTATATCATATAAAAATAGAGAGCTGGGCTTCTAAACCTGGCTCTCTGTTTTTTTATACTTTCTTTACAACATCTACAATGTGCGACCCAGCTCCAACTACTTCTGGCCGCGCCGACATCTGTATCTGATATCTTATAAATAGCTCGAAATTTTCGTCGGTCATGTAATTCAACTGCGTCCTCATGAAATCTGACGCCCCCTCTGGCGAGAAAACCAACTGTCTCTCTAACCCTACTTTCTTATTCAATCTGTCTGCATCTTCTATTCTTACATAGTCGTATAGCTCTCCTTCTGGCGTCCTCACATGAAATTCTTCGTCCACAAAACCGCTCTCCATCAATTTTGACATACGGTTTTCGGCAAAGCAGTATGTAAGTATGCTGTAGTCGTTCATCAGATAGGCTACCAATATCAACCCTCCTCTCTTCGTCACTCTTTTCGCCTCTGATAGCGCTTTTACCTTGTCTTCTTCTGATGGTAAATGATATAACGGACCAAATAATATGACCATATCGTATGTCTCATCTGGAAGGAATGACAGGTCTCTCGCATCTCCCTTTCTTACTCTTACCTCTGCATCGTTCTTTTTCATCACATCTATATTGTGCTGAACGAGCTCTACTGCTTCGGCGTCATACCCCTCGTTCTTCAAGGCAATGGTGTACCTGCCGGTACCCGCACCGACATCTAGTATCTTGATACCCGACTTCTCTCCCATCTCTTCAAGATATTTATGTATATAGTGCATCGATACCGTGTACTCTACTATTCCATGACGCCTCTGAAGACGCAAATCCTCTTTATGCTTATTATAATGTCTTTCAATTAATGATAACATATGGTCTTAACCTTATATTTGGTCACAAAGTTAGCCATTTCCACAAAAATGATATAAATTTGTAACTACAATACACGGCAGATTCAAATGGCTCGATAATAAAAAAATTGCGAGCAACCTTATACTTCCCTTAATGCACACCGTAAGCAGACAGTGACTATAAGGTACCCTGAAAGTGACGTGACAACAATGGAATACTATTCACAAATGAGCAAAATTATGCTGAGATATATCTTCTATGCTGCGTTAACACTATTTTTCTGTGGCATTGCAAACATATACACTATCGCACAAAACAATAAGACTCTTTCTACTGTAGTCATCGACCCTGGTCACGGTGGCAAAGACCCTGGTGCCCTCGGCAAGAAAGCTCAGGAGAAGGATATCGTCCTCGATGTAGCTCTTCGTTTCGGAAAACTTATCAATGATAGCATTCCTTCTGTAAAAACTATCTACACTCGCGATAAGGATGTCTTTATTCCTCTCGATGAGCGTGCCATAATAGCTAACAAGAATAAGGCCGACCTTTTTATCTCTATCCACGCTAACGCTTCTGTCAATAAGGCAATATACGGAGCCGAAACATACGTGTTGGGTCTCCACCGCTCTCAGGATAACCTCGAGGTAGCTCAAAAGGAGAACTCTGTAATTACGATGGAGGACGACTATTCTAATAAGTACGAGGGATTCGACCCTAACGACCCTGAGTCGTACATCATTTTCTCTCTCTTGCAGAATCGCTATCAGGACCAGAGCATACAGATGGCTATACAGATGCAGAGCGCCTTCGCTGAACAGGGACGCGAGGACAAGGGTGTACGTCAGGCTGGATTCCTCGTATTGCGCCAGACTTCTATGCCTAGTGTTTTGGCAGAACTTGGATACTTGAGTAACGCCGAGGAGGAAAAGTACTTAAATTCCGAGGAGGGAAGAGCACAATTGGCACTATCTTTGTATAATTCTTTTAGAAAATATAAGGAGCAATATGATGGAAGCAATAGCGTTTCTGTCAAGATTGAAAAGAATAAGCCAGAACCTGAAAATTACAACAAGGGGGTATGCTACCGCATTCAGGTTGCTACAGTTTCGGACCCTAAACGAGCTAAGGTCTCTGACAAGTTCGGCCCAGTCGAAATAATTAAGGAGGATAACAAGCATAAGGTAACAATAGGTCACGTCAGAACTTACGACGAGGCTCAGGAGTTGCTCAAGAAAGTTAAGACCAAATACGAAGACGCTTTCATCATCGCTTTTTGTGATGGAGAAAAAACAAGTGTCCGACAAGCAAAAAAGAAAGAAAGCAAGAAATGAAAAGAAATATACGCATAGGAATTTTCGCTCTCGCCAGCATATTGATTGTTGTTTTCGGCATTAATTACCTCAAAGGCGAGGATCTCCTCTATAGAGGCAAGAAGCTATACGCCCTCTACGATAATGTAGATGGTCTCTCCGAGGCTTGCCCTGTCATCTATTCTGGATTCAAAATCGGTAGCGTACGTGGCATCGATCTCATCAAGAACCCTAAGGGCAAGGGTAACGTATTTTGCGTTACTTTCGCAATCGAGGCTAATATCGACATTCCTATGGATTCTCGCGCATTGGTATGTAGCACTGATATCCTCGGCGGCAAGGGCGTAGAACTCCATCTCGGCTCTTCTGATGCCATTACAGTATCCGGCGATACAATTAACGCTGGTATATTGTCTGGCCTCACCGACCAACTTATGCCTATGAAGGATAAGGCTGAGTCTCTTATGGGGCATACAGATGAGGCTTTGGTCCATCTATTGCAGGGCGAAAACGGCAAAAAACTTGATGACGCTATTGCTTCTATGTCTAAGGCTATGCAGAATTTCGAGGTCATAAGCAATAATCTTGCTCGCATGACTAGTCAGAAAGGCGACATCAATGGTCTTATGACTAACCTTAACGACCTCTCTGGCACTCTCAGCCGCCAGAACCAGCGCATCGATAGCATCATGATCAACTTTAGCAAATTATCTGATGCCCTCGCTAATAATGGCATCGACTCAACAATGATAAACCTTAAATCTATATCTACTTCTCTGGACCAACTTGTAGCTCAGGTTAAATCTAGCGAGGGAACTCTAGGTAAGGTTATCAACGACAAGGAGTTGTACGAGAACGTCGACGCTACGATAAATAGCCTTAACGAACTCCTTATCGATATCAAGGCTAACCCTAGCAGATATATAAATGTGTCTGTATTCGGTAAAAAATAGGCATTATTCACTATCATAACTTATAACCATGAATCGAGCTATTAATTTCATTACACAAATATGTATATCTCTGGCATTTTTGATTGCCACTGCTTCTTGTCACTCTTTATACTCATTCGAAACTTTGATGCCTGCTAAGTACACTTTGCCGGGAAACATCGACACATTGCTTATCGTTAGCGGTGTACGCCCTAATAATTGGACTGATTCGACTTATATCTCTAACGATTTTTTGCGCGAAGGCATAGTATTTATCGATAATAGAATAAATCTGGTTGTGCCTACTATAGCTTATACAGAACTTAACGCATACCAGTATATTCCTGTCAAAGTACATAACAAAATAATAGATTCTGAAATAGTGCCTTATATAGCAGATTCTTTATGTTCTGCCTATCACGCAAACGCTATCTTACTGCTAGATTCGCTCGACTTAAAAATAACACATACTCCTGTTCATCCTGATAATCTTGAAAACTATAATAACCAAGACGAATACTATATCAATTCTAAAGCTACAGGCAGATGCAAATGGGCGCTGATATCCCGCTCTGGTCACAAACGTGAATTCGAGCCATACAATAAATCTATAGAGGGAGCCTCTGATCTCTTTGAATTAAAGACTCATAGGGTAATCTCATACGAAATATCAAAGGAACTGGCTGCGCAGATGGCTGCCGATCTGACTCCTTCTTGGACTAAGATTGAACGCTTCGCTTTCTATTCTCATAATCGAAAATTCATCGACGCTATAGATCTTCTTGAACAGGAGAATTTCAAAGCTTCTAGAGATTTGCTCTATTCTATATACGAGAATAGTCATAAAAAGAACAGATTCCGCGCTGCTATCGACATCTCTCTCACCTATGAAAGGGAGGGAAATATAGACGCAGCTGCTATATGGTGTTCTAAAGCCCTGGATATATTGGATGAATTTCATGGAATGAAATCTGAAAAGGAGTATTGCAACGAATTGTTCGGCATGCTGGAAGCTAGAAAGAAGGACCTTCTCCGTCTCGACAGACAAATGACTAAGAGAAAACACTAATAATGCTAATAGCTCTTACTTCTTACATAATAATCGTTTTCGTTGTCGCTTGGGCCACAACTCGTAAAGCTAAATCTGGTGCTTTTTTCACCGGCGACCATTCGTCTCCTTGGTTCGTAGTGGCTTTCGGAATGATTGGCGCTTCTATATCTGGCGTTACTTTCGTATCTGTTCCTGGCGAAGTGGCTACGAACTCATGGCACTACTTGCAATTCGTACTCGGCAATCTCGTGGGGTATCAGATTATTGCTTTTGTCCTCATCCCCTTGTACTATAAACGTAAACTTATCAGCATCTATAGCTACCTGGGCGATCGATTCGGAAATATAACCCATAGGACTGGAGCCGCCTTTTTCTTGTGCTCTCAGTTGCTTGGAGCTGGCCTCAGATTCTATCTGGCTCTCAGTGTCCTCCAAGTGGTCATTTTTAAGAATATGGGGGTACCTCTGTGGGTCGAAGCTATTGTGGCTATCATCATCGTATGGCTCTATATCCGAAAAGTAGGAATCAAAGCTGTAGTATGGACTGATACTCTCCAGACTTTATGCCTCTTATTTGCCGTCATAGCGACTATCTGGACTATAGCTCAATCTATGAATATAGAATGTGGCGACATATTGTCTCTCGTATCTCAGCATCATACTTTCGAATTATTCGATACTGATTGGCGCTCTGCATCTTTCCTCCCGAAGCATTTCTTGTCCGGCATTGCTATAGTAATAGTGATGAATGGTCTCGACCAGAATATCATGCAGAAGAGCCTCACTTGCAAAAACAGACATGATGCGCAGAAAAACCTTGTGGTGTTCTCTCTCGCTTTTGTTCTTTGTACTATGTTGTTCTTGATGCTTGGAACTCTCCTGACTGCCTACTCTGAACATCTTGGAATGGAAATACCGTCAATGACAGATCAGTTATACCCTACTATCGCTCAATATCATCTGACTCCTTTCATAGGGGTATGCTTCGTTTTGGGAATAGTTGCTGCTGCTTTGTCTAGTACAGATTCTTCTCTGACTGCTCTAACAACTGTTTGGTGCGTTGATATCTTAAACAAGGACGTGGAATCTGCCGACAAAAAGACTGAAAGAACAAAAAGTATCACAACTATCGCCTTTGCCGTGGCATTGATTGCTGTCGTTCTTATAGCCGATGCCATAAACGACCGCTCCGTAGTTAGTACGATTTTCACCCTCGCTGGCTATACATACGGTCCTCTATTGGGGCTGTTCGTCTTCGGAATGGCAAAACCTTATAAGGTCAATGAAAAATTCGTTCCTCTGATATGTATATCAGGTCCTATCCTCTCTTATTTCTTCAACATTATATCTCCCTACTTATTGGGAGGATACACTATGGGCTTTGAACTTATTATTCTCAATGCTTTTATCGTCTATTCTGGCCTCTATCTTATAAAGAAGTAACGGAATAAGGGGGATAAATTGACATAAAGCAAATTACCTACTTGCATAGATAATTGACTCTTTTACATTTGCGTTCAATAAATATTTACTCTTAGACAAATGAACAATAATTATATAATGAACAAGAGTCTTTCATGTGCAGTATTGCTCATAGGCATGCTTTGTTCCTGCAATACACAACCTAATAGCCAACTGGATGGCGCTTTTGCCAATGCCGAACAGGTTATCTCAAATATGAAGTATGTCTCTTTTCCTAACGATACTTTAGACATTACTTCTTTCGGAGCTAACACTGATATCGAGGCTCTGCAGAACCAAAAAGCAATTCAGTCCGCAATCGATAAAGCTAGCCAGAATGGTGGCGGATGCGTTCTCGTCCCTGCTGGCGAATGGACGACAGGTCCTGTAACTTTGAAGAGCAACGTAAATCTCATCATATCTAAAGACGCAACTCTTAAGTTTTCTACGGACTACAACCATTACTACCCTGCCGTTGAAACTCGTTGGGAGGGTCTTGATTGCTATAATGCTCACCCTCTTATCTATGCCAATGGTGCACAGAATATCGCTATCACTGGCGAGGGTATTATCGATGGCCAAGGCTCTAACGATATATGGTGGTTTATGAAGGGCCGCAAGATTTATGGCTGGCAAGAGGGTATGATTTCTCAGACTTTAGGAGGTCGCGACACTCTTATCAACTATGATATCCGCCGTACTCCTGTCAACGAGCGTATCATGTCTCTGAAAGATGGTCTTCGTCCTCAGTTGATTAATATATGCCATTCTGAGAATGTTCTTATCCAGGGTGTGACTTTGCGTAATTCACCTTTCTGGGTCATCCACCCTCTTTTTGTCAAGGATTTGACGGTTCGCGGCGTAAAAATCGAAAGCCATGGTCCTAATTCTGATGGTTGTGACCCTGAATCTTGCGAGAATGTGCTCATCGAGGATTGTTTCTTCGACACTGGCGACGATTGCATCGCTATCAAGAGTGGTAGAAATTATGACGGCCGCGCACATAATACACCAAGTCAGAATATCATAGTCCGTAATTGCCGTATGAAGAATGGGCATGGCGGTGTAGTCGTAGGTAGCGAAATCAGTGGCGGATTCAAGAACCTTTGGGTGGAGAACTGCCAGATGGACTCTCCAGAACTGGAACGTGTAGTACGTATCAAGACTAGCAACTGCCGCGGTGGTGTAATTGAAAATATCTTCGTACGTAATATCGAAGTGGGTCAGTGCCAGGAGGCTATCTTGAAAATCAACCTCGAATACGAACCTGACGAACCTTGCAACCGCGACTTCCCTCCTATGGTTGTCAACGTTAATCTCGAAAACATCAAGAGCCAGAAGAGTAAGTATGGTGCTTATATCGTAGGTCTCAATGATATGCCAGGCAATGTAATGGATATTCGCGTTATCAACTGCCAATTGGATGGCGTCGAAAGCGACCCTTACAAAATTTCAAATGCTACAAACGTATCTTTCGAATCTGTAAAGATTAATGGCAATAGCATCAACTTGTAACTTTGTAAAATTAAGTCATATTTTGTCTTGTGAATTAAGCCCGTCTGACACCTGTTCCAGATGGGCTTTTTAACGACTAAATACTGCAAAGAAAATTGAAAATAGTTCACTAATTCAAAAAAATATTCCTAACTTAGCAACGGCTATGTGAGTAACAGAGCCAGTAAAATAATAGAAAATGAGTTTCGGTATCACACATAAGGAAGGTTATACAATCCTTAATATATCTAGCGAGCGTCTAGACTCTCACACTACTCCTCAATTAAACCAGGAGTTGGTTATTCTCTCCGGTCGCCACATCGAGAATCTTATTGTAGACTTCTCTGGCTGTACTTATTGTGACGCAGCAGGTCTCTCTTGCATCATGATTGCTCACCGTCTCTGTAAAAACGGTAAGCTCATCCTTTGCAACCTGACTCCTTCTGTGGAAACTATGCTCTCTATCCAGCGCTTCGACCCACCTTTGGTCATCGTTTCTGACATAGAAGAGGCTGAAAGCCGTTTCAGCGAATAATCTTTCTTTCCCTTTCGCAACACCACACTATTTAGTTTGCAATGGAATTGACCATACTCGGTTGCAATTCGGCTCTGCCAATCTCTGACAGAATGCCGTCAGCTCAGGTACTTACCGTCGGAGGTAGAGTATTCTTGATCGATTGCGCCGAAGGTACACAATTCCAACTCCGAAAGATGCATATCAATTTCATGCGAATCGATTTCGTCTGCATCTCTCACCTTCACGGCGACCATGTATTCGGTCTCATCGGGCTCATATCTACAATGTCCCTCCTCAATAGGACTACCCCTCTGACCATAATCGCCGATCCTCAATTCGAGGAGATGCTGAGGAAACAAATCGAATTCTTCTGCGACAATATCTCTTTCGAAGTTAATTTCATCCATCTTCATTACGAACTGCCTCAGATAGTCCTGAATATCAAGGGTGTCTCTGTTCAAAGCATCCCCTTGAAACATCGTATACCTACTTGTGGCTTCGTTTTCCGCGAACAGCCTAAAGAGCCTAACATCAGAAAGAATGCTATATTCAAGTATGGTCTGACTATCGCTGATATAGTTAATATCAAGAATGGCCGACCATGGACTGACCCTACTACCGGTGAAGTCGTACCTAGAAACCTCTTGGTCATAGATGCTGCTCCGCCAAAGAGTTATGCTTATATTTCTGATACTGCCTATAAGCCGGACATAGTCCCTTATATCGACAATATATCTCTCTTATATCATGAGTCTACTTTTGCTCAGGATAATGAGGAATTAGCAAAAAAAACTAATCATAGCACAGCTAAGCAGGCTGCTACAATAGCTAATCGCGCTCACGTTGGCCGCCTGCTCCTTGGTCACTACTCTAGCCGATACCGCGAGACGGATATTTTTGAGCAGGAGGCTCAGACCATATTCCCTAATACAACGGCTGTTTATGATGGTTTTACTTTAGTTTTCTAACAATAGACAATACTTCAACATTATGTTCTCAAAAGAGGAAACTCAAAACATGCGCCACGAATTCTGGCACAAACTCGAAAGCAAGACTCGCCGCCTCCCTGGTCAGAATGGTAAGCCTCGTAAGTGGATTGGCGACCGAACTGGAATCAAGGGACTCGACCTTAGATTCGATGTCAACCGCGAATTCGCTATGGTGGCCATGGAAATAAACCCTACTGGCAAGGAGAAGAAAGCCGAACTTTGGCAGAAAATGCTGAATTGTAAGACTTTGTTCGAAACTAAATTCGGCGGACCTCTTACTTGGGAGGAGAACTATATCAAGGATGCTGGAGATTCTGTCATCAGAATATATGTCAAGACTGAAGGTGATATGTACAACCACGATAAATGGTCGGATATGATACACTTTTTGATCGATAATATGATAAAAATGGAAAACGCCTTCCTGGAAGTGCAGGATTATTTGATACATTTTTAGTAATTTAGTGGCATCAGTCCTGACTGCCAATGTTTGACAAGTGGAAGTATCGCATAAAGAACAATTTTGATGATTTCCGCCATGCCTGGAGCGTAATCTATGATCAGTACCTTCAGAATGTGGTGAATACCGTCCTTTTGCGTTTCTACACTTTCCTCCACCACTGGGGAACTATCTTCGATCGCGCCATCGACATAATCAGTATGCTGGCTGCCGCCGTCTGCTTTGGCGACATCGCTTGGCAGATTGGCTTCGAAATGACTGACGAAATAACTGAAACGTGTGTCAAAATCAATGGCTGGGTCATTTTCACTTTCGGTATAGTTCAACTCTATAAGCTTCTCGGTTACTGGAGAAAACCTTCTAAGGCACCTATCTCGGAAATCGTCTACGCTATCATAACATGGTCTTTCCTCTACTTCGCAGGCGGTCATAACCTCGACAAGGGTGAATTGATGCCGGAATGGCAACAGTTGTTGAATAATAGCTGGATTAATGGCATCACTGCTTTGCTGATTTCTGCCTACGAGATTTCACGTCAAAGCCTTGCTATCCTTACCCGCCGATTCAACCCTATGTTGATTTTCGCTGGATCGTTCGCTCTAATCATATTTATCGGAACAGGCCTATTCCTTATGCCTAAAGCACATATAGGCGAACTTTCTTTCATAGATGCTCTCTTTACCGCTACTTCAGCAACTTGTATCACTGGCCTTTCTGTGATAGATGTCCCGACTCAGCTCTCTTTCTTCGGGCAGCTTATCTTGGTGGTCCTCGTTCAGATTGGCGGCCTCGGCGTTATGTCTTTCACATCTTTCTTTGCACTCTCGGTTACGGGTAAGGCTTCTATGCAGAACCGTATCATAATGAAGGACTTGGTCTCTGCTAATAATATCTCAGATATTTTTACTACCCTAAAGCGTATTATGTACGTAACTCTCATCCTCGAGGCTATTACCGCATGGTGTCTCTATGTCCAGATAGGCGAAAATATGCCTATGATAACTGAGGAGGACCGTATATTCTACGCTGTATTCCACGCTATAATCGCTTTTTGTAACGCTGGCTTTTCTTGCGTACCTAGCGAACTTAATGATGCTTTTCTTATCAATAGCCGTGGCATACAGTGGACTCTGGCTCTTACCGTAGTTTTCGGTAGTGCCGGCTTCCCACTGCAGAGTTCTGCCATAGATTGGGTAAGACATCGCTTCAAAGTGCTGTTCACTAAGCTTTTCCGCAAAAAGAATAAACTGATATTCCGTCCTAGACTCATCGACACTAGTTGCCGTATCATGTTCTGGACTCACCTCATATTGCTCGTCTTGGCCACTGCGGTCTTTATGCTGACCGAAATAAATGCTACTCAGTCGGAATACGGATTCTGGGATAGGCTCACCGAGTCTTTCTTCCTCTCTATCAATTCCCGCTCTTGTGGAATGGCTGTCCAGGACCTTAACATGATGACACCAGCTACAATAGCAATCGTAATTGTGCTTATGTGGATCGGTGGCGCTCCTCTCTCTACTGGTGGTGGCATTAAGGTCACTACTTTCGCCCTCGCTATGCTGAACCTCAGAAATACCGTACTCGGCAAGGATCATATCCAGATATTCGGACGCCGCATATCTCGTCAGTCTATCCAGAAGGCTATGGCTACTATCGCTTTGTCTTTTATCAGTATAATCATCAGCTATATCTTGCTCCTGACTTTCGAGCCTGATAAAATGCCTACCCAAATCTTGTTCGAAGTCGTATCTGCCCTAACTACAACTGGCTTGTCGTTAGGTGTTACCCCCGACCTCAGCGTGGCTTCTGAGGTGGTCTTGATAATAAATATGTTTATTGGACGTATCGGTCTGCTGGCATTTATGATGTGTTTCATTACGCCTAAATCTGAACTGAATGTAATATATCCTACTGAAGGAATAACAATATAATAGAGGAGATTTGTATTATGATGTACGTTATTATAGGACTTGGCACTTTCGGTGTTTCCCTCGGCAAGACTCTCAATGCTATGGGTAACGATGTCCTTGGTATTGACACTAACCTCGAAAAGGTGGAAATGCATAAACAGGATTTCGATACTGCTTGCCTGAATTCTACCGACGAGAATGCTCTCATGAGCCAGCAGATTACCGAAGCCGATGCCGTCATCGTAGCCATCGGTGAGGATTGGGCAGCTTCTGTCCAGACTACGGCGGTCCTCCTCAATCTTGGAGTGAAGAATATTATCGGACGCTCTCTTTCTCCTCTCCACGATATGGTGCTCCGACGTATGGGTATTACTAATATAGTCAACCCAGAGGAAACCGCAGCTCGCTCTATCGCCAACCACCTGATGCTGGAAAACGTAGTAAGTACTTATAGCATCACTGACGATGTGGTAATCAATGAAATAATAATCCCTAGTTACTACGTTGGACAGAAAGCTGGACAAATCAATTTCAAGGGCGAATACAATATCAGCCTCATTGCCGTTAAGCATCAGGTAGAAAACGCTGGCATCGCAAACAAGGTGGGCGGTGTCTTGGGCTTCGAGGCTAGCAAACACTGGGAAGCAGCGACAAATGACCTGGATTCTTACATTTTCGGAAAGGATGACCATATCTTCATCTATGGCGCTCAGTCCGACATCGCTAAATACATGGAGAGTATAAAATAGTGCGTCAAAAATAAAAAATTGCGATGAACAAGGTACTTCCCCGAATACAGCCCGAGTGCAGTCCGAGTATAGTCCGAGTGTAGCCCGAGTATACAAAAGCAGAATTGCCTGGCCTATACAGGATCCCTATTTCGGTTTCATTGTAATTGGCATGCTTTATTTGATATATAGTACTTTTATGTGCAATAATTGAGGACATACAATATGACAAAACAAATATGGCGAGCTGGTAATCAGCTCTACCCTCTTCCCGTCGTGATGGTTTCTTGCGCTTCCGCCGACGGCAAAGAACAGAATATTATTACTATAGCTTGGGCTGGAACTATTTGCTCCGACCCCGCAATGCTCTCTATCTCAATCCGGCCTAGCCGATATTCTTATAATCTTATTAAGGAGAGTGGCGAATTTGTAGTAAACCTGACTACCGAGGAACTGGCTTATGCTACCGACTGGTGCGGCGTAAAATCTGGTAGAGACGTGAATAAATTCAAGGAGATGAAACTGACCCCAGAACCTAGTTCAATGGTGAAGGCTCCTTCTATCAAGGAATCTCCTATATCTATCGAGTGTAAAGTCAAACAGATAGTCCCTCTGGGTACTCACGATATGTTCATTGCCGAGGTGGTCGCCGTTCAGGCTGACGAGAAGTATCTCAACGAGGATGGGGCTTTCGACCTCCAGAAGGCTAACCCTATCTGCTACTCTCATGGTAAATACTACAAGGTTGGTAAGGAAATAGGTAAATTTGGTTTCTCAGTAAAGAAAAAATGAAAGGAATACTCATAATCCTGGGAATTTTAAGCCTCGGAGAATTGATTTCTTGGCTCACAGGTGGTTTCGTCCCAGGTAATATATTCGGCATGGTCATAATGTTCTTGGCTCTCCAGTCGAAACTCATCAAGGAGGATAGCGTATCTTCTGTATGCACTATTCTTACTAAGAATATGGCTCTTATGTTCCTCCCTGCCGGAGTGGGCCTCATGGCCGCATACGAACTTATAGCCGAAAACTGGATTTCTATTGTCTTGAATATTACTGTAACTACCTTAATTGTCATGGCAGTAGTCGGTCTTATCGTCGAAAAGCATAAAAAGGAGGATAATAAGCAATGAAAGATTTTGACCTTATCCAAAGCGAGCCGTTCATCCTCCTCTTGACTATCGGAGCTTATTACCTCGGCACAATAATCCACCGCAGGTTTAATCACCCCTTGACTAACCCGCTTCTTATAGCTATATCTACTCTAATCCCACTTTTACTGGCTCTCGACATCGATTACCCTACCTACGAAAAGGGTAGCCATGCTATATCTTTGCTCTTGTCGCCTACAGTGGTGGCTCTGGGATATGCCCTCCACATGCAAATCCGACATCTTAAGGGTAACGTCAAACGTGTCCTCCTCGCTATTACTGCTGGTAGCATAGTGTCGGTTCTTAGCGTCGTAGCCGTATGTTTTGTCATGGATACCCCTCATTTGCTTATGGTATCTATGGAGCCTAAATCAGTCACTATGCCGATAGCTCTCGGTATTACGGAACGAATGGGCGGACTGGCTCCTCTGACTGCTATCACGGTTTTTACTTGCGGTATCTTCGGAAATATTGTAGGCCCTTGGTTCTTGAAGTCTATAGGTGTCACATCGCCTATCGCTCAGGGTCTTGCTCTCGGCGCTGCTTCCCATGGCGTAGGCACCGCTCGCGCTATGCAACTCGGACAGCTCCAAGGGGCAATAGCTGGTATGGCTATAGGCCTTATGGGTGTTTGGACAGCAGTGGTTGTACCGCTCGTGGAATATTTTATCTCGTAATACGTACTAATACTTATTTTCATCCTTAGTTTCTCAAAACAAACAAGAAATGACTAATTTTGTTTGTTAATTATGAATAGTGAATATTTACAAAATGAGTAATCTATCGCAACCTGAAGAATATAGCCGTTTAGTCGTCGAAGAGGGCCGTTACGTTCCTCAACGTGGAGATGTTTACGATTCTAAGAATCCTCACGCCCACGTCAATGGCGTCAATTTCACTAAGGAAATGCCTACTTTCGACGCTGATTATCCATATATCGACCATTCTTTTAAACAGAAATTCTGGGTATTCCTATATTATGCTCGCGCCTGGTTCATCATCCGCCCTCTCCACTTCCTCGTCTATGGGTTCCGTGGTCGCGGCTATGAGAACATCCGCAAAAACAAGGAAATATTCAAGAATGGTGGTCTCACGGTTTGTAACCACGTATACCGCTGGGATGTTGCCGGCGTAATGGATGCCCTTGGTTGGTGCCGTCTCTGGTTCCCTATCTGGCGCGAACAACTCGCTGGCCCTGATGGCCGTCACATGCGTGCTATGGGTGGCATACCTGTACCTGATAGCGTATCTGCCCTTCGCAAATTCTATGCTGCGTTCGACGAAGTACACCAGCGCAAAGAGTGGATCCACTTCTTCGCAGAGGAGGCTCGATGGGATTATTATACTCCTATACGCCCTTTCAAGAAGGGTGCATTCGTATTCGCTCTCAGATATGACCTCCCTATCGTTCCAATGGCTGTGTCTTACCGCGAACGTACTGGATTCCTTAAGCTTTTCGGCAAGGACCCTTGTATTACCCTCAACGTAGGCGAGCCTATCTTGGCTAATAAGGATCTTAAGGATAAAAATGCTATTATCGACGACCTTCGCAAACGTACTCACGAGGCTATGGTCAAACTCGCAGGTATCAAGGAGAACCCTTGGACCTACAACGAAACTGAGAAATGATAGAAGTTAAAAGACTCATATTTAACCGCAACAATGAAAATACATATATCGTTTCCGACGAGACTAACGATTGTATAATCATCGATTGCGGATGCTTCAACGCAAGCGAGCAGTATATTTTGGCGTCATACATCGAGGGGCATAACCTCCACCCTACACGCCTCATCTCTACTCATTGCCATCTCGACCATATCTGTGGCAATGGTTTTATCTCTCGTCGCTATGGCTTGAAACCTGAGGCTCACGTAGATGATGAGTATCTTATGGGTATTGCTCACTATCAGGCTCTTGCCCTGGGCATCGATGAGGATGGCATGGAGGAAATTCCGGATATCGACTGCCACTTGCAGCATGGCGACAAGATCCACTTTGGTAATACGGAGCTCATCGTTCTCCATACTCCTGGACATTCTGCCGGTAGCATAGCTCTCTATTGCCCAAAGGAAAATAAAATATTCACGGGTGATACTCTTATGCGCCTCTCTATGGGTACATACCGTCTCCCAGGTGGCGACCAGGAGCAGATGGTTCGCTCTATCTTGGAGTGCCTGTTCGACCTCCCATACGACGTGACCGTATTCCCTGGCCATGGCGAGGTAACTACCATCGGCTATGAACGCGCTAACAATAAGGAGGTCCATAAACCTATCGAAAAAACAGTTCATCGACGCAAATTTGGCTTCAAACGCTAGAATGATTAATTTTGTAGTCGCATAAATTCACATAGCAAACAATACAATTATATGAAAATTGCAATCATAGGCTACGGCAAAATGGGCCGTGCAATCGAACAGATAGCTATTCAACGCGGTCACGAGATCGTATGCAAGATCGATGTCAATAATTCTACTGATACTTTCGACGGCGAGGGTTTCGCTAAAGCGGACGTGGCTATCGAGTTCACTACTCCTAAAACAGCTTTCCCTAACTTCCTAGAGTGCTTTAAGCGCAACAAGCCTGTCGTAGCTGGCACTACTGGATGGCTCGATAAAATGGACGAAATCAAGAAGTATTGTGTAGGTCCTAACCCTCAGACTTTCTTCTACTCGTCTAACTATAGCCTCGGCGTAAATATCTTCGCCGAAATCAACCGCCAGCTGGCTCGCCTCATGAATGGCTTCAGTGAGTATGACGTAAACATGACCGAGACTCACCATATCCATAAGCTCGACGCACCTTCTGGTACAGCAATTTCGCTCGCTCAGGGTATTTTGAGCAATCTTAAGCGTAAAACCGACTGGGTTCTCGGTCCCGACCAGCGCCCAGGTGCTATCCAGATAGCTTCTATCCGCCAGTACGAGGTTCCTGGTATCCACACTATCCACTACGAGTCTGAGGACGATTTCATCGAGATTACTCACTCTGCTAAGTCTCGCCGTGGCCTCGCTTTCGGCGCCGTACTCGCAGCTGAATATACAGTGGAGCATAAGGGTGGTTTCCTCGAAATGAAGGACCTCTTGGGCTTCTAATTTTTTATTATTATTCGAACTCTCTTAGTGTTCCCTTAACGCTCTCTTAACGCTCCCTTAAGGCAGACATAGAGTTCCGTAGGACTAGCCAATTATTATTTATGAATAAAAACAATAAATTCAATATAGATTTCTCTAAAGTATCGTGGATCAAATGGACGGAGTTCGCCATTTGCGCCATTATATGGACGTTGATTATAGTTTGGACTTCTAATCTATGGCTTCTCCTGGGCTACCCTTTCATCTTCGACTATTTCATTACGGAATTTATCAAGTGGGGTGCTTGGAAACGCGACAAGAATGGTAATTCTCGTGGCGCTTGGGCTGAATGGCTCGATGCCCTCATTTTCGCCGTAGTCGCTATCTATTTCTTGAACATTTTCTTGTTCCAGAACTACCAGATTCCTTCGTCTTCTCTGGAAAAGTCTCTCCTCGTCGGCGACCGCTTGTTCGTCAGCAAGGTCGCATACGGTCCTCGTATGCCTTTCACTCCTTTGGCTTTCCCTATGACACAGAATACTTTGCCTATTCTCAACTGTAAGTCTTTCGTCGAATGGCCTAAGTGGGATTACCGCCGTCTTTCTGGCGTGGGTCAAGTGGAACTGAATGATATCGTGGTATTCAATTTCCCAGCAGGGGATACTGTATGTGTCAATATGAATAACCCCGACTACTACTCTATCCTCCTCTCAACTGGTCTGGAATACACTTCTCGCAACCCAGCCGTCCTCAAGGGTAAGGAGTTCCATAACTCATGGGAAATCAACCATTTCCTTATGCAACAGGGTCGTAAGAATATACTTACCCCTTCTAATCCGCTTAGCGATATCGCTGTGCGTCCTGTTGATATGCGCGATTGTTATGTTAAACGTTGCGTGGGCCTCCCTGGCGACTCTATCGAACTCCGCCACAATGTTCTCTACCGTAATGGCGAGAAGCAGGAGCAGCCTAAGGGTGTTCAGCATACATACCAGATTAAGACTAATGGCGTAATCCTCAACGATAAGTTCTATGAGACTTATGGTATAAGTAAGGCGGATCGCGCCGAGGCTGGATTGGGTCCTGTCTACACTGTCCCTCTCACGGATGACGTAGCAGCTCAGATAGCCCAATTGCCTACTATCACTAGTATCGAGAAGAATGATTTCGCCTACTCTTCGTCGGATCAGTTCCAAATCTTCCCTTTCTCTTCTGATTATAGGTGGTCTCGCGATAATTACGGTCCTATATGGATTCCTAAAAAGGGAGCTACTGTCAACCTCGATTCTAAGAATATCCTTCTATATCAACGTATCATCGAGGCGTATGAGCACCATACCTTGGAACTGAACAATGATGGCAAGATATTCATCGATGGCGTGGAAACAACAACCTACACATTCGGTATGGATTACTACTGGATGATGGGAGATAACCGCCATAAGTCTGCCGACTCTCGCTACTGGGGCTTCGTGCCTGAGGATCATGTGGTGGGTAAACCTCTCGTTGTATGGCTCTCTCTTGACCCCGATAAGACTTTCGGTGTTCGTTGGGATCGCCTCTTCAAATGGGTTGAGTAATCTACAATAATGACAATACTACAAAAGAACATAATAAAATCAGTTAGTATTTCACTACCATTAATAGGTCTTGCCTTATGGGCAAAGGCCTATTTTCTTGTTCCTATAATAGTATCGGTCATTTTCGTCATTCTCCACCGCCACGAGATTAATACTCTCAATCGGGCTATAGACCGCCTCCCTAATAAACTGAAGGATATCGTCAAGATTTCTATCAGTATAGCCCTGGGCATAGGCCTGGCCGCATATATTATCGCTTTTATTACGGATGTCGATATATATACTTCTATCTCTTCCAACAAGAGCCGTATATGTTTCATCGACAAACTGAAATATGGTGCTGTCGTTGACAAGGACCGACGCACTTTTTCTCTAGGCGAAATATCTCGCGGCAACGCGGCTATTGTGGCTCTTAATGATTCTGTCAAAACCGCAATCCGTATTGCCGCTGTTCCAGGTGATGAGATTTCTATCGTCAATGGATGTGCTCTCGTCAATGGCTCTTCGGAGTATGAATCTGACAAGGCTACAGCTCCTTTCTTTGTCATTCGTACTACCCCTCTGAATATCGTCCACCAGCTTCAACGCCATACAGAGGAACTTGTCGATTCTTCTTTTCGCACTACGTCGAATATCGACTCTCGCTGTACTCTCCCGGTAAAGGAGGTCTACAACAAATGGCAGAAGTATACTTATAGTGTCCTCTATCGCAATAAGTCCGATGAACGTATCTTCCCTCACTCTCTGACCCCAAACAATGCTCTGCAGATGTACCCTGTATCTCTGCCTCAAAGGAATCAGACGGTTTCTTTCAATAGCAATAATCGTGATTACTTGTCTGATATCATAAATAAATATGAAGACTGTACCGCGGAAGTTAAAAACGGAATAGTATACATAAACAATCAACCGGCAACTGATTATACTTTCAAATATGGCTATTATTTCCTCCTCAATGACAATCGCGAGATTCTTGCCGATAGTCGCATCTGGGGACCTGTACCTGAATATTGCATAATCGGTAGCACTTCTAATTTAGTTCTCTGACACCATGAAAAAAGAGATAAACGAATACTTGCTAATCCCATACCGCTTCGCCATATTGCTATTGTTGTATGCCGTCGAGCGAGTCTCTTTCTATTTGTTTAATACCGATCTTTTCTCTAATACGGAATTGGCTACTTGGCCTCTTTTGCTCCAGGGCGGACTGAAATTCGACATTTGTGCCCTTATTTACCTCAACGCTCTCTGGATGGTGGCTTACATCCTCTGTTTCCGCACTAAGGTAAAATCTGTCGTAAGCAAATGGCTTAATGGCATTTTCTATGCGTTCAATATCATAGGTCTTGGATCTAATGTCATAGATTTCATCTACTATCGCTTCATCCTTAAACGTACTACCTATAATGTCCTTGATATTCTGGCCGGTGAGGAGAATATGGGCAAATTGTGGTGGCGTTTCTTGTTCGACTATTGGTACGCTCTCTTATATTTTATCGTACTGATATTCTTGTTCGTGTTCTTGACTCGTATCTTGAAGCCTAGACTGACTCCTATCAGGAATAATTGGCTTTATGGCGGACTGGGTGTCGTAGTACTTGCCGTTGTGGCTGTGCTATCTGTCGGGGGTATCCGTGGCGACTTCAAGCATAGCACTCGCCCAATTACTATTAGCAACGCTGCTGCTTATACTGCTTCTCCTGAGGAGTCGGCTATAGTCCTTAATACTCCTTTCTCGTTCATCCGTACCATCGGCAAGAAGGGTTTTGAACATTATAGCTATTTCGAGGAAGCTGAACTTGAGTCTATATATACTCCTGTCCATCTAGCTGATACTTCGGCAGTCCTTAACAAAAAGAATGTGGTTATTTTCATTCTCGAAAGTTTTAGCCGCGAATTTGTAGGCTCTATGAATAAGGAGCGTATCGGTGCTGATTATAATGGGTATACTCCGTTCCTGGATTCGCTCATATCTGTAGGTGTTGCCTACCATAATGCATATTCTAACGGTCGTAAGTCTATCGACGCTATGCCTTCGGTCTTGGCTTCTATTCCTTCTCTCACCCTACCCTATGTCGTAAGCCAGTATTCTAATAATAAGATTAATAGCGTCGCCTCTATCCTCAAGGAGTATGGCTACCAGACGGCTTTCTTCCACGGCGCTCCTAATGGCAGTATGGGATTCAATAGCTTCGCTAAAATGTCTGGCTTCGATGCTTATCTCGGTAAGGATGAGTATAATAACGATGCCGACTTCGATGGCTGGTGGGGTATATGGGACCATAAGTTCTTCCCTTTCTATGCTCAGGAGATAAGTAAGATGCAGGAGCCTTTCTGTACTGCTCTGTTCTCGCTCTCTTCTCACCACCCTTTCCAGGTGCCTAAGGAGTTCGAAGGTCGTTTCCCTCAAGGACCGCTTCCTGTCGAACAGTGTATTGGTTACTCGGATAACGCATTGCGCACTTTCTTTAATATGGCTAAAAATGAACCTTGGTATAATAATACTCTCTTCGTGCTGACTGCCGACCATAGCAGTATCCCCGACCACCCTGAGTATAAGAATAACGCCGAGGCTTTCGCTATACCTATCATTTTCTTCGCCCCTGGCGATCCTGATTTCGAACACCTCGACGATTATAGCATCGCACAACAGGCGGATATTACCCCAACTATTTTGTCTTACCTCGGTGTGAACAAATCCTTCCTTTCTTTCGGAAAAGATTTGCGTACCACACCAAAAGAAGATAGATTTGCTATTAATTTCAAAGATGGTGTCTACCAATATTTCAATAACGACACTTTGGCTTACTACGATGGTAAAATAATTACTGGATTATTCGACCTACGTAATGACCCTATGCTCGAGAAAAATCTCGTAGATGAATCTTTGGCAACTAAGGAGAATATGACTAAACGTGTCAGGGCTTACCTCCAGCAATACAATAACCGTATGATTGAGGACCGCCTGACTGTACAGTAACCCCCCGCTTTTTATTACATAGAATATTAAAAACGCATCATTATATAGGCATTTGAACATACAATGATACACAAACTAAAGTACATAGCAGTAATCCTACTATCTACACTGCTGATTAACAACGCTTCATTCGCTCAGTTCCAGCGCAATGATTCTACGTCTGCACCTCAACGCCCTAAAATCGGTCTCGTCCTTTCTGGCGGTGGCGCTAAGGGTCTCGCCCATGTGGGTGTCCTCAAGGCTATCGATAAGGCTGGACTGAAAATCGACTACATCACTGGTACTTCTATGGGCGCTATCATCGCAGCTATGTACGCTTCGGGCTACTCTGGCGAGGAAATCGGTAAAATAGCTCAGGGTATGGACTGGACTGGCTCTATCTTGGGAAATGTCAATTATCATAATATCAGCATCGAGAATAAGGATGAATTTGAGAGCTATATGTTCGAGGTGCCTGTCGAGGACTATATCCATTTGCAGCCTTTCTCTTCTGGCGTAATCGAACCTATAGAGGTGGCTCTTAAATTCTCGGAGGTCTTCTTCCCTGTTTACAAGACGACTGATTTCTCTCAACTCCAGATTCCTTTTAAGTGTATCGCAACTGACCTTCGTAATGGCGATGCGGTAATTCTCGACAAGGGCGACCTCCCTTTCGCAGTTCGCTCTAGTATGGCTATCCCTGGCGCTTTCTCCGCTACTTCTTATAATGGCACCAAATTGGTGGATGGCGGCATCGTCCGTAATTTCCCTGTTAAGGATGTTCGCGATATGGGTGCCGAATTCGTAATCGGTGTCAACCTCTTTCAGGGCCTAACTGATCCTAATGATCTGACTAACCCTATGGATGTTATGATGCAGGCTACTAACTTCCGCGATGCTTCTGACCTTATCGAGGAAAAGAGTATCTGTGATATGGTTATCGAGCCTGACGTGTCAAAATTTAACGCGGCTAGCTTTGGTTCTGCAGCGGAAATAGTGGGTATCGGCGATTCTATCGGCTACGATTTCTACCCTCTCTTCAAACAGCTGGCTGATTCTCTCCATAACGCTTATGGTATGGATTATATCAACCCTAATACTCGTATGAAGCCTTATGACCGTAAGGTATATATCGAGGACCTGGTTGTCGAGGGGCTGAAACATACCGACAAGGAGCTTTTCCTCCACAACCTCCAGATGAAGACTCACGCTTCTTACACTCCTGTGCAACTTAATGAGGCTTTCCGTCACGCTTTTTCTTCTGGCTATTACAGCAACCTCAGATATGAACTTGTACCGGTAGATACTGCTACTAACCATATCAATCTCCGTTGCCTTGTTACTGAAAACCCTATGCAGTCGCTTAATGTCGGCTTGTCTTATAATACCTTCACCGGCGCTGGGCTTATCTTGGGTTATACTGCTAAGAATCTCTTGGGCCGCCAGTCGGTAACTAACCTCAAGGTTGCTATCAGTGAGACTTTCCGCGTGCGTTTCAATAATCGCGTGACGTTCGGTAATAAGTATAATAACTACCTTGAGCAGCAGTATAGTTTCTCTACTTTCGAAATTCCTGTCTATGACAAGAAGACTAAGGCTAGTGTCTACCGCTGGAACCATAATGATATCCACGTCAAATGGGCTCAGATATTGAACCCTTTCACGGAGGTAAGTGCTACTCTTGGTTTCGAGGCTTCTCACTTGCGCCCTGATGTCTCTAATCCTATCGATAGTCGCGTACGTAATATCTATTTCAAGGTTAATCGACATAAGAATACTACCGACCGTAAGTACCTCCCTACTTCGGGTGTTAATCTCGAAACTGAGGTCTACGCTGGTTTCTTCCCTCGCTACAAGACTGAAATGCCTAAAATTTCATATCCTGTAGCTTATTATCCTCAACTCAAGAATAATGACTCGCCTGATGTCTCTTCTGCTGAGGAGGAGTCTGAGGATGATAATTCTGGGTTCCCTATTATCATTAATCCTTCTAACCTTAATAGCGAACTGCCGCGCGACCATATTTATCGCATCTCTTTCCACGGCCAGTTCTTCCAACCGATAACTAAGCGCTCTACCCTCCACGAAACTATCGCTCTCAATGCTAGTTATCAGGATTATTCTCTGACTCACCGCGCTATGCTGGGTGGCGTTCAGCGTATCTTGCCTAACCATGTGGGCTTTTATGGCTTTACTTCGGGCCAACGTCATGTGTCTACCTTGGCTATGGCTCGACTCAGCTACCAATATCGCGTAATCGACGAACTCTACGCTACCTTGCACTGGAATAGCGCTGTCACGTTTGAGTCTATAGATCAGTATTTTGGCGAGGATAGATTGTCTTTTAAGCCTAAGGAGATTCTCCACGGCGTGGGTCTTACTGCTTCTTATAATTTGTCTCGTATGCCGTTCGACCTCACTTTGATGTACTCTCCTGATTATAAGTTCAATATTCACGTAAATATCGGTTTCCTCTTCTAATGGCTTCAGACGAATTCCAGACCATAGATGGTATTGCCGAGGGCATATACAAGGAGAAGGGCAGTAAATTCCTGGCCTTCGCTCACCCAGTGACTGATACCGACGAAATCAAGGAAATCGTCGAGAAGTATCGCAAGGAGTATTTTGACGCCCGCCATTGTTGCTACGCTTGGAAACTTGGATTGGATGAGAATAATTTCCGCGCTAATGACGATGGCGAACCGTCTGGTACCGCTGGTAAACCTATCTACGGTCAGATTCTCAGTAACGAACTCACTAATATATTGGTCGTCGTAATCCGATATTTCGGTGGAATAAAATTGGGTACTAGTGGTCTGATATATGCCTATAAAACTGCTACCGCCGATGCTATAGCCAACGCAAATATCATTGTCAAGACTGTCGACGTCAATATCGAGGCTCGTTTCGCCTATGAATCTATGAACGACGTAATGCGTGTCATTAAGGAGGAGAACCCTAAGGTCATTAACCAGGATTTCAACCTTATGTGCTCTATCTCTATGACTCAACGCCAGAATAACGCCGATCGCCTCATCGAACGTCTCTCTTCTTTTGCTGAAGTGATTATTAAGGAATAGTATTATTATCTATACACCTCAATCTCTTATACCTCTCTATACGCTCTCTTAATGCTCCCTTAAGGCACACACTACCCTCCGAGTATATATCAAATATAGAATTTCATAATGCACAAAAAAACGAGGACACAGATCTGCTCCATGTCCTCGCTCAATATCTATGTACTAATTAATTCAACTCGTTGAGCTTGATACCTGTCATAAGGATTACGAATCCCGACTGTGCCTTGCTCTCATCAAGTCTCGCCTCAACAATACAATCCATATAGCCGTCTACCGAGAAATCCCAATATGGCGCATTGTCATACTCACTGTTAGTAAACAACAGATTGCGGTCTGTATCATATACCGAGAAGATAACGTACTTCTTGTCACTCTCAACATTACCTGCAGCAATGCGGTATGTAGTACCCGAAAACAATGTTGTACGGAACTCAGCTACCTCGTCACCTGTAATAAGCGCTCTGTATGGACGGTTCGTTGCAAGGAATGGCTTCTGGAAACATGCCTTACAGTTCGACTCGATAACGTCAGCCTGACCATTTACCATATTTGGCATCAATAGGCCAGCCAATACGAATATTGTAGCTAATATCTTCTTCATAACACCAAGATTTGATATTTAATATACGGAATACACTCACTAAAGGTTACTCCGTATACTCGAAAATTATTTCATATTACTGATAAATAACAGTAATCTGTTAGCAATATTGGCCTCAGATACTCCACCGTCAAAATCCAATGCAAGCATATTCAACTGTGGATAGAGTGTCTTGATCTTCTTCTCTATACCTCTAGCGGCAATATGGTTTGCTATACATCCGAATGGCTGTAGACTTACCACATTGTTACATCCTTGCTTGATATATTGTATGGTCTCTGCTGGCAATAACCACCCTTCTCCACTTTGTACGGATAGACAGAGTACCTCTTCTGCCCATTTTGCTATGGTCTTGATATCTGGCTCTGGCTCGAAGAACCTGAACTTGCTTGCTGCCTTCTCAAACTTATGCACTCTCTTGTAAATAAGTTTGTATATCAAATCCATACTCCACGATGGCAACTTCGGATTGGTAATCTTGTTCTTCCTGTTGAATTCTACATTGACTAGGAATTTCAGGAAGAAGTTGTGGAACGTAGGTGGACATACTTCTACCCCATGATCCATCAGCCAGTCTGATACGTGCTTGTGTGAGAATGGGTTGAACTTCAAGAATATCTCTCCCGCTATACCTGCCTTTGGATATGTCTTGTTGTCTACCTCTATGGTGTTGAACTCTTCTGCAGCTTTCTCTAACAGCTTTATCAACTGCTTGGAGTGCTGTGCCTCTATCAATGGCTTGGCTAACTCGAGATATTTCTCTCTCATATTCTTGGCCTCGCCTTTATGTATCTCTCTTACCGCCGTAGCATGATACATTATTGATATCCAGTCTCCATATAGCAACGAATTGAGCACTATAGGGCCTGCTATCTTGAAGTCAAGATGGAATCCAGGATTCTCTGTCTTGTCAAGTCCCGCCATCGAAATGACTGGCACTTGCGACATACCGGCATCTTGGAACGCTTTCTTTATCAATGCAGGATAGTTCGTAGCTCGACACTGACCTAGCTGCGTAATCGTAACGGCTGTCTTGTTCAAGTCATACTTTCCGCTTTGCAATGCCTTGATAAAGTCTCCGACAATAATTGTAGCTGGATAGCAGACTTCATTGTTTGAGTATTTCAACCCTAACTCGTTACTCTCTGCATCTCCCATAGGTAGCGCAACCAACTCATAGCCGATAGCCTTGAATGCCGATGGCAACAATGGCGACATATATTCTGTGAAGAATGGAGCAAGTATGGTATACTTTTCTTTGTCTCCTACCTCAAAGTTCTGTGGCTTGATAAATGGCTTTATCTCTACCTCTGTATGCTTGTCGTTGTCGTATTTCAAACTCTCAATGAGTGAACGTACTCTGAGCTTGAGCGAACCGATATTGTTTACATCGTCTATCTTGAGCAGAGTCAGACTCTTTCCATGACGTCCTAATATCGAACGTACTTCGTCTGTAAGGAAGGCATCCGGACCGCAACCGAAGGAGGTCATCTCTACATAGTGAATATGCGAACCTTGTTCTGCAACCCACTGCGCACTGTTCAATATGCGGTTTACATACGACCACTGACGGATATGGAATGCTTCTGGTGATTCTGATTTCAACTTCACAGCTCCACCTCTGGCAATCTCTTCTGTAATCACGTCAACTCCCATCTTGGCTATCATATCAGCTATATTGTGCTGTACCAATGGGTCTGTATGGTATGGTCTGCCGGCCAAAAGGATTGTCATCCTACCTTCTTTGGTCGCTTTGTTGTAAACTTCTGTATTCTTGGCTCTTAGTCCTTCTCCCCATGCGTCCCAGTCTCTGATGGCTTTGTCTAATGCTCTCTTGGCTGTGTCTTTCTTGACGCCTAAGGTCTTTAGATAGGCCTCTAGCTGCTTCAAGAGCAACTCGTTGTTCTTGAACGCAATAATAGGTGAATCTACTGGGGTCTTGACTTCAATAGCACTGTCTACAACATCTGGATAACCTATAATAATAGGACAGTTGAATGAGTTGTACGCATTTTCATCTTCTACTCGCTCATATACTACTCGTGGGAAGAATATGCGGTCTACATTCATCGTGTCTAGCTCATAGATATGGCTGTGAACTAGCTTGGCCGGGAAACAGATGTTGTCGGACATTACTGAGTGAACGCCTTTCTCATAGTTTTGATATGTAGACGTAGAACTCAATACTACCTCAAAGCCACATTCTTCGAAGAGCGACTTCCAGAATGGGTACTCCTCAAACATATTGAGCACCTGTGGAATGCCTATTCTCAACTTCGGATTGGCAATCGTGTTGTCTGGTGTATCAAATAATGAGTGATACTTGTATTCACTCATATTTACTCCCTTGTACTGGGCATTGGCACCATTGGTGAATATCTTCTCACACTTATTGCCTGAATAGAACTTCTGTCCTGTCTGGAATTTGTATCGGGTAATCTGACACTGATTCTCACAACCTTTACATTGCAACGAATCTAGCTCATAATTAGCAGCTTGCATAATGGTTTCAAGCGGACGTATATATGCTTCTGTCTTGGCTATCTGCTCTGCTGCATATAATGCACATCCGTATGCACCCATCAACTCTGGAATATTGTTCCTGTAGACATTACGCTCTGTAAGGTTCTCAAAGGCTTTTACGATGGCGTCGTTTCTCATCGTACCTCCTTGAAGTACAATATTTCCACCTAGTTCATCGTAATTCTTGATTTTCAACACCTTGAAGAGGCAGTTCTTTACTACTGAGTACGCAAGACCTGCTGATATGTCGCTCAATGAGTAACCTTCTCGCAATACTTGCTTTACCTTGGAGTTCATGAATACCGTACAGCGCGTACCAAGGTCACATGGTGTCTGACTCTTGCAGGCTTCTTGTACGAATTCTGTAATCTCACATCCTAGTGTCTGCGCAAATGTCTCTATGAATGAACCACATCCCGACGAACACGCTTCGTTGATTTCCATTCTCGTCAGGATGCCGTTCTCTACATAGATGGCTTTCATGTCCTGACCGCCGATATCAAGGATAAATGACACATTCGGACAGATATTCTGCGCTGCCACATAGTGCGCCATGGTCTCAATCATTCCAAAGTTGAGCGAGAACGCTGCTTTTATCAAGTCCTCACCATATCCTGTCGAACAACCTGCCGCAATCTTTACGTCTACTCCCTCTTGCTGTGCCTGCTCATTGAGCTTGTTCAAGCCTACAGACACTGCCTCAACAGGATTGCCGCCGTTATGCGCATAATGACGGAATAGTATCTTGCCTTCTGGATCGGTCAACACAATCTTTGTCGTGGTAGAACCTGAGTCTATACCTAGGTATGCAGGTCTGCCGTTCAAATCCTTGAGCGTGCCGAACTGTATGTCGCTCTCTGATTTCTTCGACTTCCACGCTTCGTAGTCCAAAGCATCCTTAAATACTGGAGGCATCTGAACCGCATAGTTGTATTTTTTCTTTTCTATACCTCTGGAATCACGCTCTACTTCCGATTCTGAGAGAAGTTTGGTCAACGACTTAACAGTATATACCTTCGATGCGTCGTATGTAATCGCAGTTCCCCACGCTGGTACGTAATTAGCGTGTTCTAGCTTAAGTATATCTTTGTCTATGTCTAGCTGGAAATAGTCGGCTATGGCCTTACGTAACGATGGTAGGAAGGTCAATGGACCACCACACATCATGACTGTAGGCTTAACCTGACAGCCGTGACTCAACGCACTGGCTGTCTGTACAGCCACAGCACGGAATATACTGGCCGCAATATCCTCTTTTGTAGCATTGCGCGCAATGAGATTCTGAATATCTGTCTTCGAGAATACACCACACCTGGAAGCGATAGGGTAAATAATCTTGGCATTCTTCGCCAGATTATCCATCTCAGAGACTTCTACTCCGAGACATAATGCCATCTGGTCAATAAACGCTCCCGTACCTCCAGCACAGTTGCCGTTCATTCTGAGGTCTGTTACTTGCCCTCCGGAAAGATATACTATCTTGGCATCTTCTCCACCTATATCTATAATAGTGGTAACGTCTGGATGTAGCTTCTTCGTAAATTCTGTCGCAGCTACTACCTCTTGAACAAAGTGCAAACCACAACGCTCTGCCATACCAAGGCCTACACTTCCTGTTACCGAAAACGTAAACTCATCATCTTTCAGTATTTCTGACATCTTCTCCAGAAATACCTTGACAACGGCTTGAGGATTAGCCTGATGTCGTTCATATTGAGCATATTCCAACTGGCCATCTTCTGCCAGCATCACGATCTTGGCTGTTGTGGAGCCAACATCAAGTCCTATTCTGTGTACTCTACGGTTAGTCATTCAATTAAGGAACCAATATATTATTCAACATATCAATTTGACTGATACGAAAATTGTATTATTTGGTTACTTTTTTTCGTCTTTGACCAACTTCACATTGTCTATCACAATGCCACTGGTGGTCTCGGCGTCAATATCTTCTCCTGTTTTTGTATACACAATAGTCGAGTTCTTTATCTCTATGTCGTGTACACAGTTCAATGTCTTTATGCCGCTTAACCTTATTGCTGTCGTAGCTCTGTGACATACCACATTGTCTATATGTATATCGGTAAACTCTGGAACATTCTTCGGATTCTTTGGCAACTTGAATTCTTGCGCCTTAGCTCCGGCATGCAGATTCTGATAATCACATTGTACAACAATGGCCTGATCTGCTATGTCTGCCATATAAATGTCTTTTATATATATGTTCTCTGTCTTTCCGCCTCTGCCAATACCGCTCTTGAATCTCAGACCGACATCTGTACCAAGGAATGAACAGTCTCTGACTACTATATTCTTCATCGCTGTGACAGATTCACTACCTACTACAAAGCCGCCATGGGCATGGTATACGGTATTATCTATTATCAGAATATCTGAAACTCCATTTACTAATGCCTTGGCACCTTTGTCTTCTCCACTCTTCATGCAGATACCGTCATCTCCGACATCAATAGTGCTGTCTTTTATGAGTCCTACATTGCAATCTGAAAAATCTAATCCGTCTCCGTTCTGTGCATTCCAAGGGCAACGGATAGTAATACCGTCTGCAATCACATTCAGACAGTTGCATGGGTGTACGTGAAATTTAGGCGCATTCTGGAATGTCACTCCCTCAAATAGCACGTTCTCGCAGTTGGTAAAACGCACTAGATCGTTTCTCATTCCTTCTTGTAAAACTGGATCTTGTGCTATATTTGGATAGCCCGACTTCACATTCCATGGGTACCATAGTTGCCCGTCATCTCTTTTCTCTCCTCCTATGGCTTCAAATCTCTTCCACTCTACATCTGATACTTTACCTCTCTTTACTGGTCTCCACTGAGCACCATTGCCATCTATAGTACCTTCGCCCGTAATGCCGATATTCTTTCTCTTCGATGCTCTGATACAAGCGACAACTCGCTTTGCATCTTTATCGTCATCTATATACAGGCTCTTGTCTGAAGAGAACATAATAATGGCATTCTTCTCAAGATGAAGGTCAATATTATCCTTGAAAGCAATAGGACCGGTCAACCAGACTCCTTTAGGTACCACAAGATGACCGCCTCCCATCTTGTTGAGCTTGTTGAATGCTTTTTCAAAAGCCTGCGTACATAGTGTCACACCGTCTCCTACTGCCCCGAACTCTGTAATCTCTACCCTATTCTCAGGGAACACAATAGGAGTGACTTGCTTTACCTCAATAGGCAATCCTTCATATAATTTGGAATAATCTTGAGCCTCTACTCTTGCACCCAAGATCATCAACCCCAATAACGTAACAAACAATCCTTTTTTCATAACTATATGTGCTTATATTTTCTACTATTTAATAAACTAAATATCCTTTCGTGATAACGTGTGCAAATAAAAAATTACGAGCAACCTTAACGCTCTATGGTAGCAGGAGCTACGCAGGTCTATAGCTTTATAGGCCCCGTATAGGTCTTGTATAGGTCTAGTATAGGAGTAGTATAGGTCTAGCGTAGGTACTCCGTACCAACCTCTCCCCTATTCTCTAGCTGTATCGCCTCTCTGCCTACCGAATACAACAAGGGCAGAGAACTACTAAATGTCCTCTGCCCTGTCCGTTCTCTATTATTTTGTGAGCGCCTGAGTATCGAGGGCTATCATAAGCTCCTCGTCTGTAGGAATCACACAAACTGTAACCTTTGAGTCTGGTGTCGAGATGATTGCCTCGTCACCTTGTATCTCTTCGTTCTTCTTGAGATCAAGCTTTACGCCCATATACTCGAGACCCTTACATGCTGCCTCACGTGCATTCTGCTTGTTCTCGCCTACACCACCAGTAAATACGATGATATCAACACCACCCATTGCAGCAGCGTAAGCACCTATCTGCTTGCGCAAACGGTAGAAATACATCTCCTGTGCAAGACGTGCACGGTCATCTCCTGCATCACGCAATGCCTGTATCTCGCGCATATCGCTTGTCTTGCCTGAAATACCAAGAAGACCCGACTTCTTGTTCATTATTGTATCCATCTCCTCTGCTGTGAGGTTGGCATGCTTCATTACGTATGGGATGATGGCTGGGTCAATCTCACCACAACGTGTACCCATCATGATACCCTCAAGTGGAGTGAGACCCATTGTCGTATCAACACACTTACCGTCAACTACAGCTGCATACGAACCACCATTACCAACGTGACAGGTAATGATCTTCTTGCCTTCTGGCTTTACTCCGAGGAACTCACATACTCGCTGTGATACATATCTGTGGCTGGTACCGTGGAAACCGTAACGACGTACACCATACTTCTCATAGAACTCGTATGGAAGTGGATACATATATGCGTAGTCTGGCATTGTCTGGTGGAATGCTGTATCAAATACACCAACTTGTGGAATATTTGGAAGCAATGCCTTAACCGCATTTACACCCTTGAGGTTTGCTGGATTGTGCAAAGGACCAAGGTCGTTGCAAGAAGCAAAGATATCAAGTACCTCTTGTGTCAGGATGCTCGACTTTGTAATCTTCGAACCTGCATGAAGCATACG
>JAKSLD010000023.1 GCA_024401395.1 Bacteroidales bacterium | reverse complement strand
AGATAAATATTTCGGGGTGTAGCGCAGTTGGTAGCGCACTACGTTCGGGACGTAGGGGTCGGGCGTTCGAGTCGCCTCACCCCGACATAAAAATAAAAATCGCGTAATCGGTAAAGATTGCGCGATTTTTTATTTCATGTAAGTTATCTATTGTTCCTAAGCGAGTTACTGCTTGCTCATCTTCTTGAGATCCTTTGCAGTGAGAGCGTCGGGATTCTTCTTATTGATCATGTGGTAGTCGAAATAATAAATCTCATCGTCATCGGCACCAATGATCATATTAAAGCAGCGAGTTTCCAGTTTGTTGTTGCCAGGTCCTACCTTATGGAGGAAAACTACGTCCTTCTCCTTGTTTTCGATAGCCTTAGTCACCTCCTCCTCGGTCACGAACTTGAATTTGTTGGCATAAGCCTTAGCGAAAGCCTCCTCAGAGCGGAGATCCTTTTCGACATCCTCCTTGACTACGTAGAGAGTCTTAGACTTAAGAGTCTTTATGTTCTTGTTGTAGTATAGAAGAGGAGTCTTAGAGATAAGCTTAGGGTTCTGCTTCATCAGTTCCACATGCTTGAGGATGAAGCGAACGAAAGAAGCCATCTTATATGTATAGTTGATATCTACTCGGTTGGAGTAAGCCAAAGGAATAGAGATAAGATCCGGAAGATTATTTACCTTCTTAGTCTTCTCCTTACCCATAAGGAGAGAGAGGTAGATGTACTTAGCCTTAGTCTTATCCTCTGGGTAGGTGACGGTAGTCGTTGTGAGGAAAGAGTAAGAAGGGTCGGTCATCTTAGTAGGGAAACTTTTATTAGCGATGAAATCGTACTCAGTAGGGGTCCACTCAGCCTTCATTACCTCCTTGATCTTGCGGTTGAAATCGCTCATGATGTTATCATCCAGGACAACGATAGTCTTGGAGCCAGAGAAATTGTCATAGTCGGCAGCAGTAGGCACAGAGTTTTGTGCTATGGCAGCAATGGCGCACAAAAAGCCAACTGTGGAAAGAAATAGTGCTTTGTACATTTTGGTATAATGTTTTAATGTTTACGGTTTAGTACGATATACCAAAGAAAAAGTTGTGGGAGGCTTTATCCAATGGTATGGTTATGGGTCATTGAGTTCATTGCCCAAGTGTACTCGCTAGAGCTATTATCAAAAGTTATGCCAATTCTTCCCACGCTCAGGCCGCCGTACCCAGCCTGATTGATTATTATGTCGCGACCGTCGGCATTCTTGTGGATTTCAGGTTTCTGCAAGAAAGTATGAGTATGGCCACCCAAGATGAGGTCGATATTATGAGATGCGGCTGCCAGATGGACGTCATCCACCTGATCGAGCATTATATGACCTATATGAGAGAGGGCGATGACGAAGTCGCACTTCTCGGTATTCTTGAGGTATGCCGCCATATCATTAGCCACAGCAATCGGGTCGGAATAAGTGGTGCCGTCGACATTCATTGGACTGATCAGGCCCTCGATTTTTACGCCCAAGCCGAATACGCCGATTCGCTTGCCAGCCCGGTTGAAGATCGTATAAGGTTTGATGCTAGCCAATGCCCGAGGGTTTGTGAAGTTATAATTTGCGCATACGAAAGGAAATTTAGCCTCGTTGATACGGTCCACCAAGGCATTCAGTCCGTTGTCAAATTCGTGGTTGCCAATAGTCACGGCATCGACACCCATCTCGTTCATAAGAGATATCTCGACCTTACCTTTATATATATTGAAATAAGGAGTTCCCTGAAACATATCGCCAGACTCGAAATTGAGCATGTGGTCAGCTCCGACCTGTTCACGAGTATGGCTGATGAGAGAAGCACGACGAGCGTAGCCACCCATATTAGGGAAGTTCTTATCGTCGGCAGGGAAAGGATCTATATGGCTATGAACATCATTACAATGTAGGATAGTCAGCTGGTTAGCCTCGTCGGACACGACGCGAGCAGAGCTACTGACCTTATTAGCCAGAGCAGACAGCGGATTGAGGGCGAGAGTCATTCCACCTAAAGCAAGTGTTTTCAGAAATTCTCTTCTTTCCATTGTTCAATAATTAGATTTAACGACCTTCAGTCGTTCCTCCTTAGGAGGGGTAATCTGTTCGCCCCTAGCTGTTATCTCCTCGATGTAAGAGATAAGAGCCTCACGGAAAAGGTGTCCTGTATTTGTATGAGGAATAGAAGTAAGACACTTGAACTGGTCGCCGCCGGTGGCGACATAATCCAAAGTAATAAGCAAGTATTGCTTATCATTGTCTATCGGTTCATCCTGTATTCTGATTCTTTTAGCATTATTTTCGCCCGGGGTAAAGGCAAAAGACAAACCAGAAGTTGCCTCACCCTTACGGTAAGCGATATGGTAGCAGACATCGCGCAGCTGTCGTGCGGTGAGCACCATCAAGACTACAGAATTCTCGAAAGGAGATATTTCGTATATGTCGCCCACGGTTATGTCACCCTTACGCATATTAGAGCGAATACCGCCAGCATTGATAAGAGCTACAGCAGGGTAGTCGATACCATTTGCCTTTGCATATTCCAGGCCATCAGCCATCAAAGCGTCAGCCACGAAACGCATAAGGTCGGATTCCGGGCGTTTGCTCTCCATATTATCAGAGCAGACACCTATGACGCGACTCATACGAGCAGAGAGGCTGTCGGAGTAGATGCCCACGATACTATCAATATGGGCATCCATAGGAACCTCGGCAGACATAGAGATATTTCTCGCAGTGAAAACACTTTGAGAGAATGCAGAGGAACTTAGCTGTAGAATAATCAGTAGTATATAGAAAAATCTTTGCATTATGAGGCGTTATTTTAGCCATTTGTCAAGCCACTTGTAGAACTCTCGATGCCATACGATGCTATTCTGAGGTTTCTGTACCCAGTGACACTCATCAGGGAAGTAGAGGAACTCGGCGGGAATACCCTTCATGACGGCAGTATTGTATGCTGCCATACCCTGAGTATAAGGGATTCGGAAGTCCTTCTCTCCGTGGATGACCATGATAGGAGTATCCCAATTATTGACGAAGAGGTGAGGAGACTCTCGGTAGCTCTTCATAGCAGCTGCATTATCCTTCTCCCAGAAAGCGCCCTTGAGGTCCCAGTTGGTGAAGAACGACTCCTCAGTGGTAGCATACATCTGGTCGAAATTGAAGATACCACAGTGAGAGATGAACGCCTTGAAGCGTTTATTGTGGTGACCAGCCAGCCAATAGATAGAGAAGCCACCATAGCTAGCGCCCACAGCGCCAAGACGGTCAGCGTCTACGAAAGGCTCTGCTGCGACATTATCTATAGCTGCGAGGTAATCCTTCATATTCTGTCCGCCGTAGTCGCCACTAATCTGTTCGCACCACTCCTTGCCGAAGCCAGGGAGACCGCGGCGGTTAGGAGCCACGACGATATAATCATTAGCAGCCATGAGGGCGAAGTTCCAGCGAGTAGACCAGAACTGGCTAACGGTAGATTGAGGTCCGCCTTGGCAGTATAGCAAAGCAGGATACTGTTTAGATTTGTCGAAATGAGGAGGGTAGATGACCCAGACCAGCATTTGCTTATTATCAGTAGTCTTAACCCAACGTTCCTCGACAGAGCAAGAGTTGATATTAGCCAAGAGAGCGTCATTGATATGGGTCAGCTGAGTCGCTTTCCCAGACTCTCGGTTAACATAATAAACTTCGCTAGGATTCGACATAGACTGACGACAAGCTATCAGGCTTGAATTATCGGGAACTACAGCAATTGAAGTATAGTCGGCTACGTCATTAGTAACCTTTTTGATTTCCTTAGTAGCGATATTCAGTTGGAATATAGCCTCTTTTGCCTGTTCATCTGCTATGAAATAGATGATATTCTCGTTCTTTGGGTCGAGAGAGAAAGAAGCCACGCTCAGTTCCGTGTCGGCAAAGAGGTTGACAGCCTCAGACTCCTCATTGAGGTCGAGCATGAAGATACGATTCTGGTCAGACTCATATCCATCATGTTCCATGCTCTGCCAGAAGAGTTTAGAGCCATCGGCTGAGAAAGCAGGGCATTTATCGTAGCCCAAGTTGAAATCCGTCACGCACTTTGTGATGCCAGAATCGACGTTATAGAGATAGATATTAGAATTAGTGCTAAAAGCGCTCTCCTTACCTTGAAGTTTCTTAGAAGTATAAGCTACGGTTTCACCGTCGGGAGACCAAGCAATCTCCTCAATACCACCGAAAGGCATTTGAGGAGCGTGGAAAGGTTCACCCTTCATGATATCGACAGGTTCGCCGATAGTCTTGCCATCGCCATCGAGACGTTGTAGGAAGATATGGTTATAAGCTCCATCAGACCAAGCGTTCCAGTGACGATACATAAGATCAGTTTCCAGGCGCGCTGTAGCGAGCGGCATATCCGGATGGAGGTCGTGAATATCCTTGTCCAGTTTTACTCTTTGGACGAAGAGGATATATTTCTGGTTAGGAGAGTATAGAAAAGCATCTATACCACCCTTGATGTTAGTAATCTGACGAGCTGTTGTACTTCCGATACTCTTCTCGAATATCTGAGGGTCGTCAGATTTAGCAGCCAGGTAGCATACGGCCTTGCCATCAGGTCTCCAAGCTACCTCGTATTCATTTTCCTTGGTAACGCCCAAGCATTGCATCTCGCCCCCTTCAGTTGGCATAATATATATGTCGGTACTAGAGGAGTTTTTCTGAATGTCGGTGTAAGCGATAGTAAAGAGGAGCGACTCGCCATCAGGAGAGAGAGCGGGAGCACTCACACGGCCGAAAGACCACAAGTCCTCTGGGGTAAGATTATGAGGGGTTGAGGATGCCGAGCTCTGATTGACGGAAGACATATTATTCTTAGAGTTATCGTTGTTACACGAAAAGAAAAAGAGCATTGCTCCGGAGAGCAATGCATATGATGCAATGGTGTTTCGCATTACGGATTATTTAAGTTCTGCTACCTCAGAAACGATATTTGTGTACTGCTCTGTCAATTTCTTGTTGAGTTCAGCGAAAGCAGCCTTACCCTTGAGAGAGCTGATAGCGCTGATAGCTTCGCTATAGAAAGTGAAAACCTTAGCCTTGATAGCGTCAGTCTTCTCTGCATCAGTGTTCTCGAGTTGGTACTTGAGCTCGAGGATTGTAAGGAGGTCATCAGCCATGAAAGCGATGTTCTTCTTGAGGTCTCTACGATTTGCCATAGTTTTCTCTGTATTAAATTGATATTGTTAGAATATACGAGTGCAAAGTTAGTCTTAATATTGTGCTTTGCAAACAAGGCTATCCCTTTTAGGGTTGATTTTAAGAAAAAAGCGATGAAAAATACCTAATTTTGCGGCGACAAAACGAGTAGGGCATGTCATTACGGTTTGGCGCTAATGCGCAGACATATAATGAAGCATCAGATGTACAGCGCTGTATAGCGCTATACCTAGTTCAGATGTTAAAAGGCAAGATGCCAGAGAGGTCCAAAGTCTATGAGATAGGCGCTGGAACCGGGCACCTTACCAGGCAACTCATTTTATCGCCTTCTCATGAAGTTTATTATGTTAATGACGTATCGCAAGAGATGCTAGATATACTCAGCGAAGAGTTGAGAAAAGGTGATTATCGAGTGAATATGCAATGTGCTGATGCAGAGACAGTAGAGTGGCCAGAGGGGGTAAATCTGATAGTGTCATCATCAGCCGTGCAATGGTTTAGCGACCCCCTCAACCTAGTGAGGAGAGCAGCCAAAGAGTTGCCAGAAGACGGAGTATTAGCCTTCAGCACCTTTCTGCCGGGGACATACAAAGAGCTATCGCACATAGGCAAGGGGCTAGATTATCCTGAGAGAAGTGCGTGGGAGCGAGTGCTAGCAGAATGTGGTTTTGAAGATGTGGCGATAAATACAGAAGAGCAGCAAGTGAATTTTGCATCCGTAAGAGACCTGCTACTATCCATAAAACATTCAGGAGTGCAAGGCGAAGGAGGGGGGCAGACACCCTACTCCGTACTGATGAAATTACCCTTGAGACTAACTTATGACGTCATATATGTCGTTGCGAAGCGAAAAAAATAGTGCTGAGTGGTTAAAAACCGTTGCAAACCGTTAGAAAAGTGACAATTTTTTTCGTTGAGAGTATATTCTTATTACCTTTGCGACCGATAAAACGACAAAACGTATATCAACACACAGTAAAATTCAGTATGAAGAACTTATATAACTGGGCATTAACAATAATTGCTATCCTAGCTTTAGCATCATGCTCAAATAATGTAAAACTCACAGGTGAGATTAACGGTGCTGCTGATCAGACGATTCAACTTCAGCTTGTAGGAGCAGAATCCATTCAGATCGTTGATTCGGTAAAGATATCAGGAGACGGCTCATTTGACCTTGAGGCTCCGGTTTCGACAGGGTACTCATTCTATCGTGCGGTTTTACCAACAGGTAAGGCAATTGTTTTTGTAGCAGACTCAGCAGAGACAGTAAAGGTAAAGGCAGATGCCAGTGCATCGAACTGGTTTGAGAGTGTTAGTTTCGACAACTCAGAAGAGAGTGCAAAGACGATGCAAGTAGTAGCGAAGGCTGTAGCACTTCAGGATAAGTTGCAAGCATGCACACGAGTAGCAGACGAAGCACAGTTGACAGAGATCCAGAAAGAGATTGATTCATACAAGTCATTTGTAAAGAAGTTTATTTTTGACAATCCACGCAGTTGGGCATCATACTACGCATTGTATCAGAATGTGATGGGTATGCCAGTATTTGACATCCGCGATTTGCAAGACCACAAGTTGTTCTCTACAGTTGCGACGAGTATGCAGATAGCGTATCCAGAAGATGCAAGAATCAAGCAATTGTGTGATAATGTACTTCAAGCACGTGCGATGCAGAAGCATCAGCAGAAGCTTCAAGATATGATCAACAATGCTGAAGTTGCAAATTCACCTGAGCTTGTTTTGCCAGACAAAGACGGCAAGATGCACAGATTGAGCGAGGTTAACAAAGGCAAGATTGTGATACTTCAGTTCTGGGCTTCGACAGAAAAGGCATCAAGAGACAACAACCGTCAGTTGGCGCAGCTGTATTCAAAGTATAAGTCAAGAGGTTTAGAGATTTATTCAGTATCTCTTGATACGAGCAAGTTGCTTTGGGAAGAGGCTATGAAGAATGACAAGGTGACATGGACAAGCGTATGTGACCTTCAGGGTGTTTCATCTTCGGCGCCAGCACTTTATAACATTCGTCCAGTTCAGGCAGCAGATGGCAGTGTGGTAGTTCAAATTCCACAGCTCTTCATTCTTGACAAGGATGGTTCGCTTATTGGCAAGAACCTCTTTGGCAAGCGCCTTGACGACCGAATGGTTGAGATTTTCGGCAAGTAGAATAAATAGTCCGCGTTTATGCGTATCTATTTTGCATCTGACACTCACCTTGGCGCTAAGGCCGTGGGAGACAGACGAGGGCAAGAGGTACGTTTTGTGGCGTGGCTAGACAAGATAAAAGAGGACGCTGATTCGATATATCTGCTAGGAGATATATTTGATTATTGGTTTGAGTATAAGTCAGTTGTCCCAAAAGGCTATGTGCGTTTTCTGGCTAAGTTAGCCGAGTTGACGCAAAAGGGTATAGACATCCATATATTCACGGGAAACCATGATGTATGGATGTTTTCGTACTTACAAGAAGAGTGTGGTGTGAAGGTACACACAGAGCACTATCCGTATGAAGCAGACGGCAAGCGTTTTTTTGTGGGACATGGAGACGGGCTTGGCAAGTACGACAAAGGGTATAAACTACTCAAGTGGGTATTTTATTGCAGGCCTATACAAGTGATGTATTCGTGGCTGCACCCAGACTTTGCGAACTGGATAGCAAATACGTGGTCGTTTCTCAGCAGGAAGAACAATTCAAAGAAGACAAAGTTCCATCAGTTCATGGGGGCTGACGAAGAGATACAGATTAAGTATGTGAACGATGTCGAGAGAGAGAAGGGAGGGAAAGAGTATGATTATTATGTGTTCGGCCACAGGCATATTTTGGCAGATTACGAAACAAAATATGGGGCGCAAGCGTTAATAATCGGAGACTGGCTCAACAACTTCTCGTATGCACTGTGGGATGGGAAAGAGCTAAAGTTGTATCAAGTAGACAAAGACAATCCCACTGGAGAGGCGATTGAGGTAACAGACAAATATAGATTCAGATAGGCAAGATGGCTGATGAGGCAAAAATAAAGGACAATGAGAAATATATAGCAGTGGCATCATATATTACTCCGGCGGGCTGGCTTGTAGCCTTCCTGTTCAAGTGGTTGTGTGATGTCAGGACACATTTTTGCATATTTCATCTCAAGCAAGGTCTTGGTCAGACTATAGTATACGGTCTGTTTTGGGTGATACTCTCCTATCAAGACTGGTATATAGTTGAAGAGCTAGTCAAGCTAGTTTATGTATTGAGTCAGATAGTGGGAATATTTAATGCCCTCAATGAGAAATGCAGGTATGTTCCATTGTTCGGGACACTGTACGATAAGATACTAACCTTTATCAAATAGAAATACTATGGTTTGGAGTGCGTTGATGGTAGTTGCCGGCTTGGTACTGCTAGTGCTAGCTGGAAATGCGATAGTGGATGGTGGCAGCAATATAGCCAGATATATGAAAGTTTCCGATATGCTAGTAGGACTAACTATAGTTGCACTTGGCACATCGGCACCAGAGTTGGTAGTAAATATCGTGTCGTCGGTAGACGGTCACAGCGAGTTGGCGATGGGCAATGTGCTAGGTTCCAACAACTTCAACCTATTTGTGGTACTAGGAGTATCAGGTATTGTGGCGCCGCTCATAGTAGTAAGGAAGATGGTACTCAGAGATATACCGATGTCGCTGCTATTTACCATTCTGCTATTACTCTCAGGCAATGACTACTTTATGAACGGTGGAAGCGAGACATTCATTGGCCGTATAGATGCGGTAATATTCCTCTGCTGCCTTGGTTTTTATATGTTTATATTATTTGGAGATGCCAAGAAAGAGCAGAATGGAGGAGAGGTGAGTGCTCCAGAGATGTCGATGGCCAAAGCTATAATATCCCTTATTGGAGGATTAGTAGGCCTGATAGTCGGAGGAAAGCTAGTAGAGCAAGGTTCGGTAGACATTGCGACAGTCCTTGGGGTATCAGAAAAAGTAATAGGACTGACAGTAGTAGCTGCCGGGACATCGTTGCCAGAGCTTGTGACCAGCATAGTGGCGTGCCACAAAGGCAATGTAGGAATGGCAGTCGGCAATATTATAGGATCCAATATTATGAATATACTGCTGATACTTGGTGTCGGGTGTCTGATTTCACCTATGCCATTTGATGCAGGGTTCAACACAGAGATATATGTACTTCTAGCAGGTACGGTAGCGCTATTTATTTTCGTGTCGCCAAGATTCTTCTCGCCATACAAACTAGACAGAGTAGAGGCGAGCATTCTGCTAGCTTCATTTATTGGGTATACGGTCTGGTTGATAATGGGATAAAGAACTATGGGAAAAGTAACGATGATAGTTGCTGTTGACAGACAGCTAGCGATAGGCAATAAAGGAGACCAACTAGCATACATCAGTGAAGATTTGAAGAGATTCAAGGCACTGACGAGCGGTCATACTATTGTCATGGGCAGAAAGACACAGCAGGCATTGCCCAAAGGGTATCTTCCGAACAGAAGGAATATTGTGCTTTCCCGTAGTGACCTCAAGATAGAAAATGTGGAAGTGATGCATTCCGCAGAAGAAGTCATGGCTTCGCTGAGAGAAGACGAAGAACTCTATGTCATAGGAGGAGCAGTAGTCTACAAATTATTCATGGACATAGCCGATGCCATAGAATGGACATTGATAGATTATGCTTTTGAGGAATACGATGTAGTGTTTCCAGAGGTAGATATGGAGAAATGGGAAGTAGTGAGTGACGGAGAGTGGAAGAGAGACGAGAAGAGCGGGTATGTCTACAAGTATCAGAGATTAGAAAGAAAAGAAACCGAGATAGAGAGCTGCTAGACATATACAGCACCCTTGCTAGTACAAGAGAGCACCCTTGTTCATCGTAATTTTTTATTTAAGAGCCCTATAAGAGAAGGGCGACAGACCGTACTCTTTTTTGTATAAGTTGTTTATTATACAACAATGTGTTATCTTTGTGGCGCATTACTGAAAGGTGGTGCGACAGTGGCGGTTATAATTTAGCCACATAATCAGGAAAAAGAACAGATAATTATGAATCTGAGAATAGCAGTACAGACAAAGGGTCGCCTTTATGAGGAGACTATGACAATGCTTTCGGAGTCGAGCATCAAGGTAGAGTCGAGCAAGAGAACACTTTTGGTGCCAGCAAAGAATTTCCCAGTAGAGATACTATATCTCCGTGACGATGATATTCCACAAGCAGTAGCCAGTGGCATTGCAGATGTGGGTATTGTTGGAGAGAATGAATATGAGGAGCGTCAGGAAGATGCTACGATTATCAAGCGTCTTGATTTTTCGAAGTGCCGTCTTTCGTTGGCTATTCCAGAGATTAAGATGCCAGAGTATATTTCAGATGGGTTGAAGTGGTTCAACGGCAAGAAGATTGCAACCAGTTACCCAGGCATATTGAAGAAGTTCCTTGACAAGAACAATCTCAAGGCAGACATCCATGTTATTACCGGTTCGGTAGAGATTGCTCCTGGTATTGGGTTAGCAGACTGTATTTTCGATATAGTAAGTTCAGGTTCTACATTGGTATCGAACAACCTGAAAGAGGTTGAGGTAGTGATGCAGAGTGAGGCTGTACTTATTGGAAACAAAGGATTGTCGGAAGACAAGAAAGCGATTCTTGACGAGATACTTTTCCGTTTTGATTCGTACAAGAATGCAGAGGGCAAGAAATACATTGTTCTCAACATCCCTACGAACAAGATAAAAGAGGCCAGTGAGATTTTGCCAGGTATGAAGGCTCCTACGGTTACCCCATTAGAGACAGAGGGATGGTCGTCATTAGCATCTGTACTTGAGGAGAAGCATTTCTGGGAGATTATCGGCAAGCTCAAGCAGTTGGGCGCTGAGAGTATTTTGGTCATGCCTATTGAGAAGATGATTCTTTAAGAATACATCGGCAGATAATATAAGGCAGACATCGCGCAAATGCTAGGTGTCTGCCTTTTGCATATTCGTTATTATTGTTTAATCTATAATGCCAATACGATGAAGTGGAGTGAACTATTGACAACACGAAGGACGGGGCAACCAGTAGACAAGATAAAGCAGAGCAGAACAGAATTTCAGCGAGATTATGATCGTATGATATTCTCTCCGGCGTTCAGGCGATTGCAAAATAAGACACAAGTATTTCCTTTGCCTGGGAGTGTGTTTGTACACAACAGACTTACACATTCACTTGAGGTAGCCAGTGTCGGCAGGTCATTAGGAAACAATATCAGCAGGAAACTGATAGAATCCAAAGAGGCAGAAGAAGAGTTAGCCAGTGAGATAGGGTCAATAGTGGCTACAGCCTGTCTTGCCCACGACCTAGGCAACCCCCCATTCGGGCATTCAGGAGAAAAAGCCATTTCGCACTACTTTCAGTACGGCAGAGGAGCAGAGATACTGGCGCAAAGCGATATGAGCGATGCGCAGAAACAAGACCTGCTCAATTTCGATGGCAATGCCAATACGTTCAGATTACTATCCCACACATTCAGAGGTAGGCGAGAAGGAGGGCTAGCGCTTACATATCCATCAGTTGCCAGCATAATTAAATATCCAAGGCCATCGGTTGGGGTAAAGAAATTTGCCTATTTTCAGCAAGACAAAGAGATATTTGAGGGCATTATGCAGCAGCTCAATATCCCATCGAAAGGAAACGAGACATACAGCAGATATCCACTAGTATATTTAGTAGAGGCTGCAGATGATATATGCTACCAGCTGATGGACCTAGAAGACGCCTGCAGAAGAGGGATACTACCATACGAGCAGACCGCAGAACTATTCTATGGATTCTTTGACAAAGAAGAAGATAAATGGTTCTGGGACAACAGAGATAATGTATATCAACAAGTTACAGACCTGAACGAGAGGATATCCTATCTGCGGTCGCTTGCCATAGGAAAACTAGTGGGGTGTGCGACAGACATATTTTGGAACAACAGAGAAGAGATACTAGAAGGAAAGTTTGAAGGGACACTACTGAAAAGACTCCCAGAAGTCCAGAAAAAAGCGTTATTTACCATAGCCATGCTTGCGGTAGAGAAGATATACAGGCATCCAAGCGTAATGGAAGTTGAGATTTCAGGATTCAAGATAATATCTACGCTACTTGACAAGTTCCTTGAGGCACTTATGTATCCAGAAAGATACTATTCGGGACTGCTATTGCCATTCGTTCCAGAGCAATTCAGGACAGATTCTGATGCCAGTGTATATGACAAGGCATTAGCGGCAGTAGATATTGTTTCAGGAATGACAGACGTGTATGCATTGGATATTTATAAGAAAATAATTGGAGATATATAATATGGATATAAGAGTAGGATACGGATACGATGTCCACCGTTTAGAGCCGGGGTTAGAACTCTGGATAGGCGGTATCAAGATAGAGTGGGAAAAAGGATGGGTAGCCCATTCAGACGGAGACGTACTGATACACGCGATATGCGATGCGCTGCTAGGTGCGGCAAATATGAGAGACATAGGGTATCATTTTCCAGACAACAGTTCAGAATTTGAGAAGATAGATTCCAAGATACTCCTGAAGAGGACGGTAGATATTATTTCTACAAAAGGCTACAGAGTATCCAACATAGATTCCACGATAGCCATGCAGAAGCCCAAATTGAAAGACAGGATCCCAGAGATGAGCGAGACGCTAGCCAAAGTGATAGGTATAGATGCCGACAGAGTATCAATCAAAGCCACCACGACAGAAAAGTTGAGCTTTGAGGGAGACGGGACAGGAGCATCGGCATACGCTACAGTATTGATAATTAAAGATTAAAGAAGATGAAAAAAGGAGATAAGGTACGTTTTCTCAATGCGGTAGGAGGCGGTACCATCACACATATAGAAGGTTCGACCGTATATGTAGAAGACGAAGACGGATTTGAGATACCGACACCCGCCAATGAGGTAGTGGTAGTAAACGAAGAAAAGAGTGCGCCACAGACACAATCAGCGAGGACATATTTTGAAGATCAGAAGAAGTCGGAGCCTGCAAGAGAAGTTGTTACGACAATCAGAGAGACAGAGAGCGGGGTACAATCCAGTGACGAACCACATATAGTGCTGTCGTTCCTGAAAGCCGACAAAGGGAACTCCGGAGACTTAGAGCTATATGTAGTCAATGATTCGCCCGTATATGCATATTTCACTATAGGTCAGGTATCAGAAGACGGGAAGAAAGCCGAGCCGATATACAGGAAAGAACTTGTGGCACACGAGAAATCCCTGATAGGCAAGTTCAATCCACAGAGGATAGACAACAGACTATGGCAATGTCAGGCCCTGCTATTCCATCCTACAGCTACATATAAGCCATACGCACCAATCAGCAGAGATATCCGCATAAAGTCGGTAAAATTCTTCAAAGACAATTCATTTGTAGAGAATGATTATTTCGATGAGAGAGCCGTGTCGTATGATGTCACATCAGACGAGCTAGAGATGAAGATAGAAAAGCTGACAGAGCACGATATGCATGCTGTGATTTCAGAAAAAGAGCGCAAAGAGCAGCAGAAGCAGTCGAAAAAGACGATAAACGACATTATAGAAATAGATCTGCACATAGAACAGATACTAGATACCACAGCCGGGATGTCCAATGGAGAGATAATACAAGTACAGTTGGCGCGTTTTGAGCATATAATGCAAGAAAATGCAGACAGGAAAGGACAGCGTATAGTATTTATCCACGGAGTAGGCAATGGAAGATTAAAGACAGAAGTCATAAAGCTACTAGAGAGAAAGTACAAAAAGGCCCAATATCAAGATGCCTCGTTCCGAGAGTATGGTTATGGGGCGACGTTGGTGACCATAAAATAAGGTGGGATATGCTAGGTACGATAGTAAATGTTGGGTGTATAATAGTCGGTTCGACGGTCGGAACCATTGCCAAGAAGGCATTAGGAGACAAGTACACCGAGGTACTGTTCAATGCATTAGGATTAGCAAGCATTGTATTAGGATGCAATGCGGCAGTCAGCCATATGGGGAAGAGCGAGTATCCCGTACTATTCATTATGTCGTTAGCCATAGGAGGGCTAGTCGGCACGGCGTTAGCTATAGACGGGAGAGTGAAGCGAGCGTTAGAGAAAAAAGGAGGCAGTAATGCTGCGCAAGGGTTGACGACAGCCTGTCTGCTCTTCTGTATAGGGACACTATCTATAGTCGGTCCAGTGTTAAGTGCGGTAGAAGGAGACAATACATTTCTGTTTACCAATGCGACATTAGATTTATTCTCATCGGCAATGTTAGCGTCGACATTTGGGATTGTGATAATATGGGCGGCGCCGATACTATTATGTTGGCAAGGAGGAATATATTTGACAGCCAAGTTCCTCTCGGCAGAATTCTTCTCAGAAGGGTTAGTGAACGAGCTATCCACTGTGGGAGGAGTGTTGATAGTCTGTACAGGCTTATCGTTGCTCAAGCTGAAAGACTGCAAGACACTGAATTTGCTACCAGGATTATTAGGCCCAGTGATCTGGTATCTGATAGTCGGGTAAAGGTAAAGGAAGAGAGCAAGAGAGAAAAAAACAGGCAAAAGAGTGATTTTGCGTAAATTTACGTAAAGAGGGGAAGAATATAGTATGTTACTTTGCAGTATAGTTCTTTATGATCATTATGTTCAAAGACATAAGGGATAATAGTTAATAGTAGTTTGTTGCAGGCTTTTGGAAGTGATTCCGAGGGCCTGCGTTTTTTTTTGAGTCTCATACGGATTAATACGGATTTGTACGGAATTTCATAAAATGGGCATTATTTAGGACTAGGGAGCTCCCTTGCAGGTATAATGCTGCGTATATGCTGCGTATATACAGCACCCTTGTTGCTCGTAATTTTTTTATTTTGTACATTTGCACGACCGATAATTGAGAGACAGACCAAGATGGCCAGAGTAACGATAAAACCCAAATATGTGACGTATGCGAGACGGATGATGAGAGCCGACTCACAGTCGCGCATTACAGGCTACAGTACCTATATAAAGCGCTGTGGCAAGGGAGATTATCGTATTTTGAGGGTAAAAGTCTCCAAGTCGCAGAGGGCATTGAGAGATATGTTTGCCGATGCGCAGAAGCTTGCCAAGAGCGACATGGTCAGTTGGAACAGGATAAGGCACTGGAAGAGAGAGGCCAGGAAGCACAAGATAGGCGGCGCATACAGGGCGGCAGTTTCTTTCTATTACAAGATGCTGAGGGAGCACGGAGAAGAGCTGGTAGAGATCAGGCCTTGGAAAAAAGACGAGAAGCTGTTGAAGGGGAAGAATATGTTTTATTGGGTGAAGTTTGACAGCGTAGAGGAGTATAGAGAAGAGCTGATGAGGCTGTGCGGGTAGGTGGGAGAGTAGTGGGTCTAGTAAGAGTAGGAGGAGCGAGATATGATAGATGGGCTAGAGTCGCGATGGATTGCGGCTGTATAGACTTTGTATGTGATTTTTCATAGATGTTTGGCGTTAGCCCTTTTTATTCCGATAGTTGAGACTGCAAGAATAGGATGCTTGGAGAAGACTGAGGGAGGAGAGCAGAAAGAGAGGTAGACAGAGCAGAGACGGAGATGTCATTGCGGGAAATACGGTTATGCTGGATAAGACGGCCTATGGTATAAGAATAGGCGATATGCTGGAGAGTAGACGTTGATTTCAAAGAAGAAGAGATAGAAGAGAGCAGCGAGTCGGGATCAGGAGTCCTCCATGCGGTAAGGAACGGGAGCATTTCGGCCATTTCCTGAGTATGGATAGAAGAAATCCAGGCATTGATACGCTCTGGAGAGATGAGGTTTTCTGGGATGAGGATAAGAGCGAGAAGCATAGCCTCGCGAATATCGGTATTCCAGAGATTATCGTAATCAGCAGAAGATAGAGAAATATTCTCGTCAGCCCTTATTTCCTGAGCGAGATATTTCATATCCCCCAGAGAGATGCCATAGTTGAGCTTATATTTTTGGTCGGCAGGAGCAGAAGACTGCATCTGATGAGCAGTTGCACCATTCATGCGAGATTCGAAATAAGAGGTAATCAGTTTAAGTTTTGCGATAAACTCGCTTTCCAGGTCGAGTTGTAATGTGCTGATATTGATATGCTTGTGCAACATGATGATATTTTTTGCATTTTTCTCTTGCAAATGTACGAAATAGTCTGTTACTTTGCACTCGCAAAACCGAAATATGGTGGATGTAGCTCAGCTGGTTAGAGCGCTAGATTGTGGCTCTAGAGGTCGTGGGTTCGAATCCCACCTTTCACCCTAAGAGTTTTAGATCCTTGTGAAGTAATTCATGAGGATTTTTTTATTTGTGTAGGTGCGGAGTAGTTGAGCGTAAATGATTTATTACTATTTTTGCACCGTTAATATCAAACTGTAACAACAGAAAAAGACAAATATATGCGTCGAATTACAATTAAGGCACTATTGAGTGAGGCTCAAGCAGGCCAAGAAGTTTTGGTTAAAGGTTGGGTGCGCTTGCACAGATCATCGAAGGCTGCGCACTTCATAATGCTTAACGATGGATCGAGTGTAAACAATTTGCAGGTTGTAGTTGATCCTAATAAGGTGGCAGTTGAGTTGTTGAAGAGCTTCACGACTGGCGCATGTGTTTCTATCAAGGGTATTTTGGTAGACAGTCCTGCAGCTGGACAGAAGTTTGAGCTTCAGGCTACAGAGCTAGAGCTGATAGGAGCTTGTGACGAGACCTATCCTATTCAGGCGAAGGCACACTCTATGGAGTTTTTGCGTGAGGTAGCGCATTTGCGTCCTCGTACAAATATGTTTGGCGCTATATTCCGTATTCGTCACAATATGGCGATGGCCATCCATACATTCTTCCATGAGAGAGGATTTGTATATTTCCACACACCACTTATCACAGCATCAGACTGTGAGGGAGCGGGACAGATGTTCCAGGTAACTACAAAGAACCTCTACAAGCTAGAGAAGGATGAGAACGGCAATATCAAGTATGATGACGACTTCTTCGGCAAGCAGGCATCATTGACAGTATCGGGTCAGCTCGAGGGAGAGCTTGCTGCTACAGCACTTGGCGCTATTTACACATTCGGTCCTACGTTCCGTGCAGAGAACTCGAATACACCAAGACACCTGGCAGAGTTCTGGATGATAGAGCCAGAAGTTGCATTCAACGACATCAAGGACAATATGGACTTGGCAGAAGACTTCATCAAATACTGCGTTCGTTGGGCGTTAGAGAAATGTACAGATGATGTAAACTTCCTCTGTCAGAAAGTAGACAACGAGTTGGTAGACCGACTCAAGTTCGTTTTGCAGCACGATTTTATCCGTCTTCCATATACAGAAGGCATCAAGATACTTGAGGAGGCAGTAGCTGCTGGCCATAAGTTTGAGTTCCCAGTATTCTGGGGTTGTGACTTGGCATCAGAGCACGAGCGTTACCTTGTAGAGCAGCACTTCAAGTGTCCAGTAATCCTTACAGACTATCCAAAAGAGATCAAGGCATTCTACATGAAGCAGAATGAGGATGGCAAGACAGTACGTGCAATGGACGTATTGTTCCCTAAGATTGGTGAGATTATCGGTGGATCAGAGCGTGAGGAGAGCTATGACAAGCTTATGACACGTATTACAGAGCTCAACATACCTATGAAAGATATGTGGTGGTACTTGGATACACGTAAGTTCGGTACATGTCCACATTCAGGCTTCGGTCTTGGTTTCGAGAGATTGATGCTCTTCGTTACAGGTATGGCCAATATCCGAGACGTGATTCCTTTCCCAAGAACACCACGTAACGCAGAATTCTAATGCAGATATATTTTGGTGACAGGACGCTGACTCTGGCGACAGATATAGAGAAAGGTATGCCTGTGGGTGGGTATGATGCCATCCACAAGTATTCCAATCAGAACGAGCTGAGACAGTTTCTCCGTAGCTTCGACGCGAAAGAAGAGTTGAAGAGCGGGTGTGTCTATTACCATGATATAGAGCGACTGCTTGAGCATGTAAAAGAGTGCTACAAGTATATACAAGCAGCTGGTGGTCTTGTTGAGAATGAAAAAGGAGAATATCTTGTGATAGAGCGACTAGGCAAGATAGATTTGCCAAAGGGGAAGCAAGAACAAGGAGAGACACCTGAGCAGAATGCCTTGAGGGAAGTCAATGAAGAGACCGGGCTATCGGGCCTAGCATTGGGGAATATGATATGCGATACGTATCATACATATCCATTGAAAGGAGAGATGGCACTGAAGAGAACAAGATGGTTTGAGATGACAGTTGCTGGGGTTCCGGAACTGAAGCCACAGACAGAAGAGAATATAGTGTCGGCGAAGTGGATAGCAGTCGGAGAGCTAAGAGGACTAGTGAAAGAGAGTTATCCATCGTTGCAAGAAGTATTCAAGGCTGCATTGTAGATAATACAAATAAGAACAATCCCGATCAAAGAGAGTTAATCTTTGGTCGGGATTGTTGTTTTGTGTAAGGTTGAAAATAGCAGGGAGGAGGTAGTTGGGATGTAGCTGCGAGGTAGTCGCTAGGTATAGGGAGCATTAAGGTTGCTCGTAATTTTTTATTTTGGCACGGATGTTGTATTTGGATAGAAGTCAAATATTCAAAATACATAACAATGAGTAGAAGCGTAACATTTTGGGCAGTAGCATTACTATTATTGATAGGTGCTATTATGTATTTCTGAGTATTGCTGGTTTTTATTATGTGAATAAATTTAGCGGCCGTGGGAAACTGCGGTCGCTTTTATAGTGTTGTGGGAAAACAAAAAGACCTGACTCTTTCGAATCAGGTCTGCAAGTGATACCGGAGAGGGTCGAACTCCCAATCTTCTGGGCCGTAACCAGAGGCATTATCCATTGTGCTACGGTATCATCTTTGTCGTTTGACATTGCAAAGGTACGCACTATTTTGATACTTCCAAACGTTTGAGCTAATTTTTTAAGATTTTTAATCTTTGGCCGAGTTCATTTGTTAGTAGCTTTTGTAACTTTGTGAGTCTTAATCAGGATTGGTTATGTTATTATCTATTCATCCAGAGAACCCAGACTCGAGGGGTATAGCGCAAGTAGTCAAGTGTTTGCGTGAAGGCGGCATAGTGGTGTATCCTACGGATACCGTCTACGGCATAGGTTGTGATATTACGAATCAGCAAGCTATGGAGCGAATCATCAAATTTAAAGATGTTAACCTCCGCAAGACGAATCTGTCCATTATATGCAGCAGTATCAGTCAGGCTTCGGACTATGTAAAGCCCATACCCAATGAGATTTTCAAGGTAATGAAGCGCAATCTGCCTGGTCCGTTTACCTTTATATTGCCTGCTGGAGGCAGTATTCCGAAGCTGTTCAGGGCGAACAAGAAGACGGTAGGCATACGAGTTCCAGACAACAATATTATCCGTGCGATAGCAGAAGAGTTAGGCAATCCGATATTATCCACTTCGGTAAAGATAGACGATGATGAGGTACCTTGGGATGAGTATCAGACAGACCCATCCTTGATACACGAGAATCTGTCGTATATTGCGGACATAGTAATAGACGGCGGCATAGGAGGCGTAGAAGGATCCACTGTAGTAGACTGTACAGAAGGAGACTGCGAGATTATCCGTCAGGGCAAAAAAGAATTAGAATAAAAAATGCATTAAGCAACAAATATGGCACTTGTTTCCCCTTCACTTTTATCGGCCGACTTTGGTCATTTGGCTGATGACTGTAAGATGTTGAGCGAGTCGAAAGCCGACTATGCTCACGTAGACGTTATGGACGGCATGTTCGTTCCCAACATTTCATTTGGTACGCCAGTAATCAAGGCTATGGGTAAGCACTGTGAGAAACCTCTCGATGTGCACCTGATGATAGAGCAGCCAGAGCGATATATCGGATTGTTCAGAGATCTCAATGCGCATATACTCAATGTTCACTATGAGGCGTGCAAGCATTTACACCGTACGGTACAAGAGATACGTCAAGCCGGCATGAAGCCAGCGGTGACGTTGAATCCTGCGACCCCGGTAGAAGTGTTACGAGACATTCTTCCAGACGTCGATATGGTATTACTGATGTCGGTGAATCCAGGATTTGGCGGACAGAAATTCATTCCGCAGACACTAGACAAAGCCCGCAGACTAAAAAACATGATAAGAGAGCAGAAACTCAATACACTTATTGAGGTAGACGGCGGCATAGATACAAATACAGCACCACAGGCAGTAGAGGCCGGCATAGATGTGCTAGTTGCCGGTAGTTTTGTATTTGGCAGTAAAGATCCAAAAGCCACAATAGAGTGGTTAAAGAGCCTCTAAAAAATACGAGTAGCACGTACATTTAACAGTTGATTTGCTACTTCAAAATGACAAAAAGAGACATAAAACGCTATTTCCAAGTGTGAAAATGAGCCTGTTTTAGGCGTTTTTAGATAGCAAAAGACCCCTGTTTTGAAAGAAAAATGGGGGTCTTTTTATTTGTAGACGTGTTGTTAATGTATTGATTTGTAGGGATTTGAGGTAAACAATTCGTCCCATTCCTTATTTATATCTATTTCAAATTGTCAAAACTATACCTTGTTTCATTTGGTTGTTATACTTTTGGAACCGAATTATGAGCGCGAATAAAGAGATAATTGAGCATCAAGCGATAGTCCGTAGCGTGTCTGGAAAAAGTGCACAGGTAGAGATACTAGTGCGCTCAGCCTGTAGTGCGTGTCATGCAAAAATGCTATGCAGTGCGTCGGATGAATCAAGGCGCATTATAGATGTAGTTCTTGAGTCAGAGAACCAGGTTGAGGTTGGACAGACAGTCAATGTATATGGAAGTAAGAGTTGGGGGCTGATAGCTGTAGTGCTGGCGTACGTTGTGCCACTTGTTCTCATTTTGGCTGTACTTATTATCTCGAAAGCGTGTTCAATCCCAGACAATGTTGCGGGGCTGGCGTCGTTAGGCGTGTTAGTGCCATATTTCCTGGTACTTTACATTTTGCGTAACAGAATGGGTCGTAGTATCGTATTTAAAATAACAAAATAATAACAATAATGGATTTGAATTCTGTACTTATAACTATTGCAGTTCTTGCTGTACTTGGTTGTGCATTGGCAGTAATTCTGTACTTTGTATCTCAGAAGTTTAAGGTCTATGAGGATCCAAAGATTGCTGAGGTAGAGGCAGAGTTGCCTGGTGCCAATTGTGGCGGTTGCGGTTTCCCAGGCTGTCATGGCTTGGCAGAGGCACTTGCCAAGGCTGATGATCTTTCAAATATTGGTTGCCCTGTAGGAGGAGCTCCAGTAATGGCTAAGATTGCGGCGATATTAGGGAAAGAGGCAGGTTCAGCAGAACCTAAAGTTGCGGTTGCTCGTTGTAGTGCGTCATGCAATACCCGTATAAAGATTGCGGAGTATGATGGTGCGCAATCCTGTGCTATTGCGGCTACCCATTTCTCGGCAGAGACTGGTTGTGCTTTCAGTTGTCTAGGACATGGAGACTGTGTGAAGGCATGTAAGTTTGATGCTATACAAATAGACCCAGACAAGGGTGTTATTGTAGACGAAGAGAAGTGTGTAGCGTGCGGTGCCTGTGCAAAGGCCTGTCCTAAGAATGTTATTGAGCTTCGTCCTAAGGGACGTCTAGTTCAAGGCAAGAACCGCAGAGTGTGGGTAAACTGTGTCAACAAAGACAAGGGACCAGTTGCGATGAAGGCCTGCAAGACAGCATGTATAGGGTGTGGCAAGTGTGCCAAGGTATGTAAGTTTGCTGCGATAACAGTAGAGAACAATGTTGCGTACATTGACCCAGCTAAGTGTAAGGCATGCGGCTTGTGTCTGAATGAGTGTCCGACGCATGCTATTCAGGCGACCTTCCCAGCGCCTCCGAAGCCAAAACCTGCACCAGTTCCAGCTGATGCTACATCAGAGAAGCCTTCACAAGCGGCAAAGGCAGAGTAATCTATAGTATCAATTCCGTAAAAATTGTAATCACAATGTTGAAGACATTCAAAATAGGCGGTATTCATCCAGACGAGAACAAACTCTCTGCGGCAAGTCCCATCCAGGTATTGCCAGTACCAGCCGAGGTTAAGATACCTCTTGCTCAGCATATCGGTGCCCCTGCTCAGCCATGTGTTGAAGTTGGTGCTAAAGTCAAGGTAGGTACACTTATTGCAAAGGCAGGCGGTTTCGTTTCGGCCAACGTTCATTCATCAGTTTCAGGCACAGTAAAGAAAATTGAAGAATTCGTTGATGCCAACGGTATGAAGAAGATGGCCATCGTCATCACAGTTGAGGGAGACGAGTGGGAAGAGTCTATCGACCGCTCTACAGATATCGTTCGTGACATCAAACTTGAGCCAAAAGAGATTATTGCCAAGGTATCAGAGATGGGCCTTGTTGGTATGGGCGGTGCTACATTCCCTACCCATGTCAAGCTTGCTGTGCCAGACGGTCAGAAATGTGAGGCGCTCGTTATCAATGGAGTAGAGTGTGAGCCTTATTTGACATCAGACCATAGAGCAATGCTTGAGCGTCCAGAAGAGATACTCATGGGAGTTAAGATACTCATGAAAGCTCTCCAGATAGACAAGGCATATATAGGTATTGAGAATAACAAGCCAGATGCTATTGCCAAGTTGACAGAACTTGCAAAGAACTATCCAGGCGTGACAGTACAGCCTCTCAAGTTGAAATATCCACAAGGAGGTGAAAAGCAGCTTATTGATGCTTGCATGGACCGTCAGGTACCTAGTGGCAAGCTCCCTATAAATGTAGGTGCAGTAGTACAAAACGTAGGTACAGCGCTTGCGGTATATGAGGCAGTACAAAAGAACAAGCCACTGATTGAGAGAATAGTCTGTGTTACAGGCAAGCCACTTGCCAAGCCATCGAACTTCCTTGTACGTATTGGTACTCCAGTATCAGCATGTATAGAGGCTGCTGGCGGTATGCCAGAAGATTGCGGTAAGGTTATCGGCGGTGGTCCTATGATGGGACGAGCTATGATGCATACAGATGTTCCAGTTATCAAAGGTACATCAGGCATTCTCCTTATGAACAAGAAGGAGAGCAAGCGTCCAGAGATAGCCAACTGTATCCGCTGTGCCAAGTGTGTGAATGTCTGCCCTATGGGTCTTGAGCCATACCTCCTTTCCAAGCTTTCGGCAAAAGAGATGTGGGACGAGGCACAAGAGCATAATATTATGGATTGTATCGAGTGCGGTTCATGTAACTTCACCTGTCCATCCAACCGTCCATTGCTTGACTATGTACGTCTAGGCAAGGGTAAGGTCGGAGCAATCCTTAGAGCTAAGGCAGCCGCAGCGAAAGCCGCAGCAGAAAAGAAGTAATAATCTGAGTTAGAATTAAGAAATTAAATAAGTAATGGATAAACTTACAATAGCTCCTTCGCCTCACGTCCACGGACATGACAGTGTGAAGCGTAATATGTACGGTGTTCTCATTGCCCTTGCTCCAGCCCTTGCCGCTTCGTTGTGGTTCTTTGGTCTTGGTGCATTGACAGTCATATTGACTAGTGTGATTTCATGCGTACTTTTCGAGTTTCTCATCCAGAAATTCCTTCTGAAGGTTAAGCCTACTATTACTGACGGCTCAGCTGCAGTGACAGGACTTATCCTGGCATTCAACCTGCCATCAAATCTTCCTATATGGATTATCGTTATCGGTGCCTTGTTTGCTATCGGAGTCTGCAAGATGACATTTGGCGGCCTTGGTCAGAATATTGTCAACCCAGCCATTGCGGGTCGTGTATTCCTTTTGGTATCCTTCCCTGCGCAGATGACCTCGTGGCCAACCCCTGGTGCAGTTGACGGTATGACAGGTGCTACACCTCTTGGGCTTCTAAAAGAAGGTCTCCATACAGGCAAGTCGATTTCAGAGATTGCAAATCTCCCTACATCTACCGATATGCTTATGGGAAATATCGGAGGTTCGCTTGGTGAGGTTTCAGCTATCGCGCTCCTTATCGGTTTGGTAATTATGCTTGCAATGCGCATTATAACATGGCATATTCCAGTAGCAGTTCTAGGTACTATGGCAGCGTTTGCAGCTATAGCATGGGGCATTGATCCAGCTACAAATGCAGATCCACTGTTCCATCTCCTTACAGGTGGTGCGATGCTCGGTGCGATTTTCATGGCAACAGATTACGTAACATCGCCTATGACAAAGAACGGTATGCTCATATACGGTTTCGGCATTGGACTTTTGACTATGCTCATCCGTTGCTACGGTGCATATCCAGAAGGTATGTCATTCGCTATTCTTATTATGAATATCGTTACTCCTCTGATAAACAAGTATACTCAACCTAAACGTTTTGGTGTAAAGTAAGATGAAAAAGCTAGAGTCTACATTGGGCAACATGGTCATAGTATTGACCCTCGTTTCCCTAGTGGCAGCCGGTCTTTTGGCTGTCATGAACGAAGTTACTTCTGAGCCTATCAGACTACAGGCAGAGCAGAAGGAGCAGAATGGTATCAAGAAAGTTCTTGTTATCGGAGCCGACCAAGCGGTTACTGTTGCTCCAGCAGAGGTAAAGAAAGTTGATGAGCAAGAGTATACCATATATAAGGTAACAGATGCGCAAGGCAATGCACTTGGTGCTGCGGTAAAGACATCCGTTCAAGGCTTCTCGCCAAACCTCACAGTAATGGTAGGTTTCGATGCGGAAGGCACTATCAAAGGATACGAGATACTTTCGCAGGCAGAGACACCAGGACTTGGTGCCAATGTACCTACATGGTTCCAGGCAGATGGAAAGGGTAGTGTGATTGGCAAGAATCCTGCAAAGAACAACCTTACAGTATCAAAGGACGGTGGTGAAATTCAGGCTATCACAGCTTCCACTATCACAAGCCGTGCCTTCCTTAAGGCAATAAACCTCGAGTACAATGCTCTTTTCGGTGCAGGTGAGGCTCATGGTAATACAGGAGCAACAAATACACAGAAGTAATAGTCATCTATTAAATCGAATTATTCTATGAGTAAGCTAAGCATAATGATGAATGGCATCATAAAGGAGAATCCTACCTTCGTGTTGCTACTCGGTATGTGTCCTACATTGGGTACTACTACATCAGCTATCAATGGACTCGGTATGGGTTTGGCTACTACTTTCGTATTGCTTTGCTCAAATACCGTAATATCCCTTCTCAAGCGTGTCATTCCAGATATGGTACGCATCCCAAGCTTCATCGTGATTATTGCTACTTTCGTAACAGTACTCCAGATGTTGTTGCAAGCATACGTTCCATCGCTCTACGAGTCATTGGGTCTGTTCATTCCACTTATCGTAGTAAACTGTATCGTTCTTGGACGTGCAGAGGCTTTTGCAGCAAAGAATACACCATTTGATTCCCTTCTTGACGGTATCGGTATGGGTCTTGGCTTTACATTGGCACTTACACTTCTCGGCTCGGTACGCGAGATACTCGGTAGTGGTAAGATCTTCGGGCTTCAGATGTGGAGTGAGGAGTACGGTTGCCTTGCATTCGTACTTGCTCCTGGTGCATTCCTTGCACTCGGATATCTTGTAGCAATCATCAACAAGATGAAGAAATAGTTCAATCTCAAATCGTAGATAATTATGGGATATATACTAATCATCATATCGGCAATCTTCGTCAACAACGTTGTATTGTCACAGTTCTTGGGTATTTGCCCTTTCCTCGGCGTTAGTAAGAAGATATCTACTGCAGCTGGTATGGGTGCGGCCGTAACATTCGTGCTTACCTTGGCGACTATTGTTACATACCTCCTTCAGCAGTATGTACTCAATCCATTCAACCTGCAGTACCTTCAGACCATAGCGTTCATCCTTGTAATCGCTGCCCTTGTTCAGATGGTAGAGATTATACTTAAGAAGGTTTCTCCATCCCTTTATCAGGCACTCGGCGTATTCTTGCCATTGATTACAACCAACTGCTGTATTCTTGGTGTTGCTATCATGGTAGGTGACGGAAGCTACAACGCACAGGGCGTTGAGGTTGGCCTTCTTTCAGGTGTGGTTTATGCTATTGCCACTGCTATAGGCTTTGCTTTGGCGTTGATTCTCTTTGCGGGATTGCGTGAGCACCTAGAGTTGATGGATGTGCCAAAGCCACTTCAGGGTATGCCTATTGCTTTGATTACAGCAGGTATCATGGCTATGGCATTTATCGGTTTTTCTGGCTTGGTATAAGGCAGAGATAAAGGGTTCTAGTTCAGAAGACTAAAACACTATATACCTCTATTTGCAGAGTATGCGTGTGTGTATGCGTGTACTCTGCTTTTTTTATGTGGTTTTGGGTGGGCGGATTCGATAGGAGATACCATAAAATAAGCATTGTTTGGGTATATGGAGTGCCCTTGCAAGTATAATGCTGCGTATATGCTGCCCTTACAGGGCGGCTGTTTCTTTCTATTACAGGATGTTGAGAGAGCATGGAGAAGAGCTGATGAGACTGTGCGGGTAGCTAGTTGGGGTAGTGGGTCTAGTAAGACTAGGAGGAGCTGGGGGCAGCATGGGGAGGATGCTAGGTTAGACAGTTGGAGTGACTAGGAGAGGCTAGAGGTATTTGGGAGTTGGAGATGTCGTTAACCGTACATTTATTACAAGAGTTGGGGAGGTATGCCGTACATTTGTTACAAGAATTGGGTAAGTATACCGTACATTTATTACAAAATTTTGCGAATTATACCGTACATTTATTACATTTGCAGATGTAAAAGTCTGAATGTTAGGTGTTATGGAATGTTTTAACAGAAATGCTCTGATGCGATTGAGAGAATGGAGAACTTCGACCAGTCGCAAGCCGCTCATATTGAGAGGTGCTCGCCAAGTGGGAAAAACTACACTTGTCACTGAATTTGCGAAAGAGTACGATGTGTTTCTGCATCTCAATCTAGAGAAAGAAGACGACCGAAACCTGTTTGAAGTATACAATGATGTCAATGAACTGATACGAGCAGTTTTTATACTCAAGAGGCAGCCGATAACCCAAGGTAATATTCTGTTGTTCATTGACGAGATACAAAACTCCAGTAAGGCAGTAGCTATGCTGCGCTATTTCTATGAAGAGGCGAACCACATACATGTCATTGGCGCAGGATCTTTGCTTGAGACACTGATGGATGTGCGGAAGATATCGTTTCCTGTAGGGCGTGTTCAATATATGGCCTTACGCCCCTGTACATTTACAGAGTTCTTGGGCGCGATGGGAGAAGCGATGGACCAGACGCTTGTAGAGACAATAGAAGTGCCTGAGATAATACACCAACGCTTAATGAGTCGGTTTAGAGAATTCATGTTGTGCGGAGGAATGCCAGCTGCGATAGTGGCATATTCGCAGAACAGAGATATACTCAGTGTAAAGGATACATTTGAATCGTTGCTCCTGTCATATAGTGATGACGTGGAGAAATATACAGCCAGTGCCAGTATGACAAAAGTAATAAGAAGCATTCTGAGCAATGGTTGGAATTGTGCGGCAGAGACAATTACATTTGAAGGTTTTGCCGGGACCAATTACAGATCGCGCGAGATGAGCGAAGCGTTTCGTATAATATCCAAGGCCATGTTACTGGAATTGGTCTATCCGACGACAAGTGAGCAGATGCCTATTATGACCAATATGCGCAAACGTCCGAAGCTATTATGGCTTGATACAGGACTTGTGAACTATGTGGCAGGCATACAGAGAGATGTTTTTTCTGTAGCCGACGTGAGTGATGTCTGGCGAGGTCGTATAGCAGAACATATTGTAGGACAAGAGTTGCTAGCCATAAGCAATGACGTATCTGCGCATCGCAGTTATTGGCGCAGTGACCGTATAGGTTCCGAAGCCGAGGTTGACTTTGTATACCCATACAATGGATTAGTGATACCAATAGAAGTCAAGTCGGGGCACAATGCCAAACTGAAATCGCTACATCAATTTATGGATGCAACAACACACGATGTGGCAGTAAGAGTATGGTCGCAGCCGTTATCCGTTGATGATGTAAAAACAAGTAACGGGAGGACATTCCGGCTGATCAATTTGCCATTTTATTATGTAGGGCAGTTGGAGAAGGTGTTGGGGAAGTATGTAGGGTAGAGGGATAAAAGATTGTTGGTGGAGGGCGAAGATAGAGTTCGGAGGGGATTAACAAATTTGTTAGCACAAAGGGTTTATGTGCCAGTTTGTATAGTAAAGAAAAACATACGTGGTGCGCAGATTATGTGAAGGGAGGAGAAGATGATGAAATTTTATGACGGGGAGCGAAGATAGAGTTCGGAGGGGTGCTGTATATTTGTGATGTGAAAGATTTGTTATATTTTTGAAAGATATTCTGCACGTTAGATTCATGGAGTTTAAGACAGACATACTAGAAGATGAGATATTAAGCACCTTTGGTCCAGAGGTGTTGGAGTGTTTGTTGCGTAGTCATAGCCGCAATCATATAGGTGACAAAATAGTCAATTTTGTAGGGTCAGATGCGTGATCTTATGATTAAATTGAAAGACTGTAAATAAGAAAAAATGGCGTTACTCATAAACATAGAAGACCTCTTGACTAAGCGCAAGGTGGAGTCGAACAGAATAGAGTTCAAACAGGGGTGGAATCCTGTGTCTATTTATCACTCCATTTGTGCGTTTGCTAATGATATAGACAATATTGGAGGTGGTTACATCCTTGTGGGTGTTGAAGAAAAAGACGGTGTGGCACAACGTCCGGTAAAAGGAATTCCAAGAGAGTCTCTCGACCATATACAGCGAGAGATGTTGCAATACAACCAAATGATTGAGCCTTTTTATGCTCCTCGCATTTCGGTTGAAGAGATTGACAATACATCTCTGCTAGTAATATGGGTCCCTGCAGGAAGCATGCGACCTTATTCGGCTCCAGCAGATGTAACAGCAAAACTTAAGAAGCCTGTTTTCTATATTCGCTATGGTACTTCATCGATTGAGGCTAAAGGTGAATTTTTGGATCAACTCCGTGATATGGCAAATCGTGTTCCTTTTGACGAAAGAGGTAACGATAGAATTCAGCTCAAGGATATTTCGCCATTGTTGGTTAATGACTATCTGCATAAGATTAATAGTCGTCTAGTAGATGTTGAGCTTTCGGCCAATCTAGAATCAGTTCTTGATCAGATGGGATTGTTAGACGGTCCGGTAGAAAAGCGACTGATAAAAAATGTGGCAGCCATGATGTTCTGCGAAGATCCTTGCAAGTTTTTTCCTGTTTCACGTGTTGAAATAGTACTCTTCCCTGAAGGTCGTGAGGCTAATCCTGAGAATTTCATTGAGGTGCCTGCCATTATTGGACCTGTGCCGCGAATGATAACAGATACGCTACGTTACATCCGAACCAATGTTATTCAAGAGCGTATCATAAAACAAGCAGATGATGAAAGATCAATTAAAATATTTAATTACCCTTATCAGGCGATTGAAGAGGCTGTCGTCAACGCGCTTTATCATAGAGATTATATGGAGCGTGAACCTGTGGAGATTACAATTGAACCACATCGTATCAGTATTCTAAGCTATTCGGGTCCTGATCGTTCTATCAGTATGGATTCCATTCGTGAAGCAAATATGCTTCGTTCTCGACGATATAGAAATCGACGTCTGGGAGAGTTTCTTAAAGAGCTTGACCTGACCGAAGGCAGAGCGACAGGCATTCCTACTATTCAAAAGAAATTGAGAGAAAATGGGTCATCAAAGGCCGTTATCGAAACTGATGAAGCGCGTACATATTTCTTGATAGATATACCATGTAGGAAAGATTTTGTCCAAGATAAATATGCTGATATAGAGCGAATTGTAAATAATATGTTCAAGATATGTCCAAGATATGTCCAAGATATGGACTTGACGCAAATTCGCATGCTTGCTACTTGTCTGTTGCGTTGTGTGACACCTGTTTCTGCGCAAGAGTTGCTACTGGGTATCGAGGATATTTCATATAAACAATTACGACGAAAATACCTTGACGTATTGTTAGAAATGGAGGCTATCAATATGACTATGCCAGATAAACCAAGAAGCAAGAATCAAAAGTATGAAGTGTCTGATTTGGGTAAGAGAATTCTAATGTCAAACTGAATGATGACGAACAAGTATGCTATCCCATTGAATAAATACTCGTAAGAAAAATATTTGAACAAAAGTTTCTTTGTAGATTGACTCGAGGTAATTATGATAATATCTTGGACAGATTTTGTCCAAGATGAATGTGTTGATATATAGGTTGTTATAAATAAAATGTCCAAGATGTGTCCAAGATGATGTCTTTCAGGGACGAGTACCCTAATAGATTGAGGGAATGGTTGCGAAGATAGGGTTCGAAGGGGAGGTTTACTTTTGTGATGCTGAAAATGGCAGGCGAGATGAAAGCCTTTGAGATTAATAACCAAGATGACGATGATTATGTGTGCAGATTCTAATGATGCAATGACAAATAGTGATGTTGCTTTGGCCAGTCTTGTGGATGCCATTAAACAGATGAATGTTCTGTTAAGTGAGGACCTTGATCGTCGTGCTGCAGGATTGTATCGTGCCATGTTTAGGCATGAAATGGATGTAAATAAGTTAGCCTTTCACTATGCTGATCATATTTTAGATTATGTGGGCGCAGGGATAGATGGAGCTGTTGAGGATTACAAGAACTACCTTCAGTATCTAAAATGCTTCAGCGAGGAGGGATATCTTGTTCACAAGCGGATGCTGGAAGAGGAACTGGAGCCAAAATTTGAGGAGGGAAAAGAATGAGAGAGGTAGAAGTGAAGCTGGGAAGGGTATGTCTTTGCATGTTGGCACGAATAGTTTGTTAGATGGCAATTATTCATATAAGACCCCCGAAAACTATTACGAAGGAGCCGTTCAAATAATCATATATAGCTTTTCTAAAAAAACTCTTGAATTGTAATGTGATTTCGTATATTTGCGTAGTGCTAAAGATAATTGTATGGAAATATGAATAGAATTAAAAGAGCATTGTCTGATGCAAATAAAACTGGTATCTGGTATGCAGAGCAATTAAGTAAGAATCCCGTAACTGTTTTCAAGAGGTGTACAAACACCACGCAACTTGATTTGCAGACGCTGGCAAAGATTTCCTATGTACTCTAAGTCAGTATGCGTGAACTAATAGTAAACAAAAATGGATAAAACAGATCATATGGAAGATATAAAAATAAGATTTCAACACGATTATAACGAAGCTATAGATAATTACAATAGTGGAGATTGTGTGTTGTTTTTTAGGAACATTCGTCCTGCAATAGAAACATTCTGTAAATTGGTCATCTTTGATTTGGTTGATGCTATTTTGGCAGAGGAACTTCTATCTGGACAGAAAACATTGCATTGTGACTATAATAATTGTACAGCATCTTTTGATACACCTACAAATCGAGCGGTAGAAAATTCAATGCTCGCTTCACTCGCTCGGCAGGTAATATATTACACAAAAGGTAAAACCTTGGCTTCGTACTCGACGCAAAGGACTGTTAACAGAATAAAAAGTGCTATTGATAGTGACTTTGTCAAGTTAGCATCGGATTTCAAGAATAGTAGCGAAGTTGGTATGCATGATGGGGTTTCAACAGTTGAAAATGAAATTGAGGCCAAGAATCTTTCTACCTTCATGCCTAAAGTTTTTAGCGATTTGCGAAAAATTTTATCGAATGAAACTATTGCTTTTCTATCAACTTTAAACAAACCTCTTAGCAACGTAACATTTCAAAGTTCGTGCGTGGAGAACTCTCTCAAAACAAGTAATGATTTTCTTGTTTTTGATGAACTGACAAATAGAATGGAACAGGCAGCGGGACTCGATTATGTTATCATTTTGCCAGAATTATTGAATGATCATAATGGACATTCACTAAGCAAAGAACGATTGGCTGACTTCTTTCAACTGCATTGGAGTTTCGTCGTAGATTTGGACGCTAAGACAGAATTTGGTTTATACGAGAATGCTCCCTCTCATGTAAAATCTTCCACAAGAATAATTACAGATAATTTAAGTGAGGTCTCTGGTACTTCTAATCTAACTAACTGGATTTTCGGAAAAGGAAGATTGGATCTTGGCGCCTATGATGACAGAAAAGCACTTAGGGAAACTCCTAAATTATTTGCAAATACATTTTCGAAGTTAGTTAAGACTGGCAAAACCAATGATTATATCATTATTGATTTTTGCGATAATTTTCCCAAGTTGGCTCAAAGAATATTCGAAAAACTGGAAATTGTTTTTGGCTCTTGGGAATCAGTTGCCAATCGATGCAAAATAATATCATTTACCAAAAATGACAATTATAAAGATGAACTTACGTCATGGTCAGAAGACTACGATGTGCCTGTATGTTTCGTTTCGGCATCTTTCTCAGAGTTTTTACAACATATCAAAGAAATACGTGGCAATGTAACAATGGGCTCTAGTAAGAGGTTGCTGATTCACAATAATAAGTTGGATTTGTCAGAATCTATTGAAAGATACAAAGCTTCTGGCATAGAATTTTATGGACCAACGAAAAATACCGCAGAAGAAAGACCATGGGACTTTTATTCTGGAGCAGAAATCACGTGGGAAGAATTAGATAAGCAACATGATGTCATTCGAGATATTTATCGTAATGTTAAACTCAGAGTCTCTGAAATTATCAGAACCATAAGACGTACTCAAATATACACGTTGCGACATAGGCCAGGCAGTGGCGCAACCACATTAGCAAGAAGACTTGCCTTTGATATTCGAAAAGAAGATGAGATTGGTGCAATCTCTTGTACCGTCATTGATATAAAAAACTGTAGTAATATAAAACTAACGGAACAGTATCTTTGTCAGCTCTCAGAGCAAACAGAAAATACGGTCATTCTTGCCATCGTTGAATCAAAACATGTTGCCAAAGACAAATTCGAGAATCTTGTCAAACGAATGTCTGATGCGGCAAAGAAGGTTCTGTTCTTTTACATAGAACCTTACACAAGACGATACCATACCCAGAAAGAGAATGTCATACTTCTTGATTCGTATTTAAAAACGGAGGAACAGCAAAGATTCGTGGAAAAGTACACCACACAAGGTCTTGAACATTCTATCCTTGAAGGAGCTCTGAAAAATCAAAAAAATCTAGAAGTAGTAGATTTCCCATTAATGCTCAAGGACAAAGAAACGAGTACGAATCTTTCTACATACGTGAGCGAGTGGATGGACGAACTTCCAGAAAATCTCCGCAAGTTTTGCGCATATGTAGGATTCGTTTTTAAATATTCGGATTTGGGGGTAAATCAAACAATTCTAAAATCTCTTTGGAAAGATGAATTCCATCAATCACTTCGTTCCTACACTTTTGAGCAACAACATGCCATTTCTAAGTTGTTAATTGAGGAAATGAATGACGATGGAACTGGTAAAGGTATATGGCGTCCTAGATATAACAGATTCTCCGAGTTTATCTTGGAAGCATACAAGACCAATTGGGAACTTGGTCTTTCTGAGATTGCAAAAGATTTTATATCCCTTTGCCAAAATGCCGGTGAACTTGGTTCTGATGATAGAGATATGCTTTATAGCGTCTTTATAATCAGAAAGAATGCTGATTATCGAGCTATTGAAGATAGTAGAGATAATATCAAGAATAAATTTTCTTTGTTGATTAGGGATCTTGATGACATAGAAAGAGCCGAGTCTTTATTCAAGACACTTGTGGATGCATTTCCCGAAGATGCAATTTTCAGAGGACACTTTGCTAGATTCCTTTACGAAAAAGCATCTATGCTAAAGGGGATAGAAATTGAAGACCGCTTATTCTCTGACGCTCAAGATAATCTCAACATGGCATTTGACTTAAATTCTAATGATGCAGATCTATTCCACATGCAGGGAATGTTGTTGAGAAGAAAAATTAGCGCCTTGTCTAAGTCATTTACAAGAGATATGCTGACTACCCCTGAGGATGTAAACATTCAAGATGTTGAAGATTGTTTACATGAATGGACTCAAGATGCTTATGAAGCATTTGAACAAAGTATTCAAATCAGTCCTGCAAGTCCTTATGGATATGCAGCAGAGAGTCAATTGTTTAAGGAAAGTATAACTCTTGGACAAAAGATTATAGGTTGTAACGACTACTCTTTCTGTGAAACAAACTCAATATATTCTGATTATGCGGAGAAGCTAGGTAATGTGTTGGATCTATTTGAACAAATCTGTTACGCATTTAAGAATGAAGGTTTGAGCCAAATCATGAACTCATATCCTATTTACGAATCCGTTCGAGCTTTCCACCAGAATATTGTAGGTTTAAACGCAGAATCGATACAACGCTATCGCACTATGTATAATAACGCAACAAAGGAGAACAAGTCTCTTTATGGCAATTTGTTAGTAAAGTCTATAGTTTACAGCAAGAAGTCCTCAAAGGACACACGACGAGCCTATTCTAATCTGACAAAATCAGAAAGGATGGTGATAGAAGAAGTGCTGGAGTACCAAAAGAATCAAGGGGACGTTAAAAGTTATGAAACTTTATTTCTCTTAAAACTCTATGGTCCTGACGAATTCTCAATAGATGAAGCAATAGACTTACTAAAAGAATGGGAACATCAATTTTCTAGCGGCGACCAAATTGGTTGGGGTTATTTGAATGCATGTTTCTATTTGGCTGTGTGTTATAGCGCAAAATCCATATTGGCAGGAGTTCCCAATAAGGAATTGTCGCAATTGGCAATGACATATTTCCGCAAGTCGGAGGATTTCGCCAAGAGATTTGATAAAGGAACGGTTCAGCCGCTATGTTATCTAGGTGAGAAAGAAGACATCCACTGTATAGTTGACAAGAATCGAAAAGATACAGATGCTTGCACCGTTACGGGTGTAATTCAACACGTTAATAACAACAAAGGAATCCTGAAAATGCTATGCGGAATAGATGTTTCATTTAAAGCCAATAGACTTGATAAGTTCCATGCCGAAGGTCAAACTCTAAGAGGAGTTTTAGGCTTTTCATATAGTGGTCCTGGATTATATGATTTCCGTCCAGATATAGACGAAGAACTAACAGAATTGTATATGGATGTACAAGATGAAAAAGAGATTTCTTTTGAAGAACTTGCTGAATCTTATGTTCCCACAGAAGATTTGGTTGAAGAGGAACAACCAAAAGCGGAACCAACAGAAGCTTTCAAGAGTAGCTTAAAACAAGTCGACTTTATTGATCCATCCACATTCTCCATATCTCGCAAGTTCAAACCAACTAATAAAGATACAAGAAAGAACAAACTTGTTGATGGAAATGACTATGATGGTATCATTATAATGGATGGCGGATACAAGAAAATAAAGTGCGATATCTATCCATTCCCATTGAAAATAGAAGATAGAAATACAGATTGCTATGAAGATGAGACTGTAATTTTCACCGCGAAGTCAAGACCTAATGACAGGAATGCCAATAAGACATTCTGGTATGCAACGAATGTAAGATTAAAGGAAGACTAATGCAACGCAAGAATCTTTTTGATGGCGAGAGCTATAAAGCAGAATTTGCTATAATAACCTATCGGTGGCTGATGAGTCTTCGATGGGTTACTAATGCTGATATTATGGCAGAACGTCTTGGAGTGTCAAAGAAGGAACTCCCAGCAAACTTATCCAATTGTGATGGTTATGGCGAACTGAAGAAGATCATTGGCATTATGAAAAAAGCCATTTCGGAAAGAGTAAAAGGAACTTGCTTTGAATCCGAAGGCAATAATCGTGATTTGCGCTTCCGTTACATAGGCAAGGACAACGATCCTCTTGCTGATATGCGTAATGCCAAGGTAATTAACAACCTTCGTCAGTATTGGAAGTTCTGTCAAGATTCGGCAGGGTTCTTTCCAAGACCCTGGCTAGAATATTATTTTAAAGACTGTCAGGATTTACTTGACATGAAGTCGAAACGACAAAAAGGAGAGCAGGTAATCAGTGCAAGTCTTGACCGCATATTAACAAACATAGAGTATCTGCCGGTACTCTATGAAGCTATTGTCAATAAAACAGTCTTGGAGATAGATTACAAACCGTTTGATGAAGAACAGGTAACCATAATGCTTCATCCCCATTATCTTAAAGAGTACAATGGAAGATGGCATCTGTTTGGACATGCAGAAGGCAGGGAGCCAGAAAACGGATATAATATAGCTCTAGACAGAATACAAAAGAGGCCTCGAGAAAACTATATTGAAAAATACATACCAGCACCGTCTCTATTCTATACTACATTTTTCCAAGACATAGTGGGGGTAAGCCATATTAAGGATGCTGTGAAAGAAAAGATTGTCATCCGGGCGCATAGTTACTATATGTTCAGATTGATGGATACGAAGCCTATTCATCCATCGCATAAGGTAGAGAAAGAATTTGGAGAATACGCAGATGGAGAATATGCAGAGTTTTCGATAGAAGTAGCGGTCAATAAAGAACTGATAGGTCGATTGCTTCAAATGGGTGCAGATTTGGAGGTCATGTCGCCTAGAAGCGTAAGAGAAGAAGTCTTTCAGAAAGTTAAGACGATGTCTGAAATGTATGCTAAGAATGTAGATTTCCAATAGGATACAATTCAATACAGTCTATATAATATAAGGGTAGCGTCGCCCTCGTAATGAGGGGTTGACGCTACCCTTGTTATGTGTGAATGGTTCCAAAATGAGAGGAACTATTATATAAGCATATAGCTGCCATCAACATTAAAAACATATAGTAATATTGCACTCAGAAACTAAAACAAAGGCATATGAAACAGATTCAGAATAATACAAAAAAGATGACAGCAAACTATTCCAAGAAGCATTCAGATAGCGCAAAAAAAGCTTCAGCAAAAGCGAGAAGAAAAGTATACGAAAGCTGGCAGAAAGTTGAAGCGACCAGACGCTATCAGAAAGCTGTTATAAAAGACGTGTGTGATATGACAACCCAAAAGATTGAAATAGAGGTATTAGATGGCATACTGCTTAACCTTAATTACCGCAATCAGGGAAAGTCACAAAGCGTTCAAAATAGGATACTCAGGCGTATAGTTGAAAAGCGGCAAGCTCAAGCCGCCCATAAAAAGAATGGCAGATCAAAAGATTTGTCGTCAATTCGGATATCAATATCTTGCATTAGCCGATGTATGGAAGATATTCGCAAAAGGAGATTCGCAGCGTAGTGGATATGAGCCGTATTGGTTCCAAAATGCGAGGTGCCAATATACGAATGATAATCCTGTGCAACGCGATATAAACGATGTAATATTGCACTGCAATTCCGAGAGAATTGGTTTTGTTTAAAGTACTTATTCTACAATTAGAGGTGGCGGCCTATTCCGTCTAACAAACAAAAAAGCAAGAACATGAATACAACACTCGCACTTATTGCCGCAAAGGCACTTCCAGCCCTTTCGGGCAGTTCTCTCACATACAATGCTGAGAAGAACGTGTGTCTCACATTAGGTTACACCAGCGCAGCTGGCAACACCTACTATAAAGCTATACGCCTGTCGGACCGACTAGCAATATACTACCACATTGGCGAAGGCTATGCTCGTACCTTTCTCAACGGCATCACGCTGTTTGCATGGAATGGGCAGAAGGCAAACATCATTGCACAGAAGTTCTGGGGAGGTAGCAACTGGCGATGTTTTAACGAACGTAGTGCCAAGGAAGAATGCATCCTGATGCTGAAGAATTTTCTTGCTGGCCAGGCCAAAGCAATGGGAAGCATGGTGGCGGACAGGCAACTTGTAGACTTCTCGCGAACTATGGTTGAGGCGACTTATCAGAAGCACCTCGCATAGTTTGAGATGCACTAGGATGAAGAACCGTAACAGTATTAACACAACAAAAAACAAAATCATTATGGCAAACTTGACAAAAGCGATTAATAAAGACTTGTTCGAAAGCATACTACCTACATTTGGCAGCCCTCGTGTACATATCCCTGTATGGGATGAGGAACAGAAAATGTTTCTCTGTGAAGACTATGAGACAGCTAATGGACATAGATACTATAAAGGTGTGAGATTCTGTGATCGCATTGTCATAGTTGAGAAGGTAGGTCTTTTCCATAACTGGACGTACATAGACGGTATAGAGATCTATGCGTTTAATGGGACAAGACTTGAACTAGTCCAGAAGAAAGACTATGAAAAAGAATTCCGTAATGAGGGTTTCATCCGGAAAGAAACAGAAGCTATGGTGAGCAACTACTTCAAGGGAGTATTAAAAGCCCAGAAAAGCAGTATGCCGCAGACTGAGCTAGATGAGAAAGTAAAGATGATTATTGATGGTTGCTACAAGAGCTACCTCGATAGTGACTTCAATACACGACTCACGCAAATTCTTCCACAAATAGAACAGAAATAAGTTATGCAGAACACACAGATAGATCCACAGAATCGAGAGCAGCAGCTCGCATACGAGTTGGTTGCCAACACAAACTCCAGTTTTTTCCTTACAGGACGAGCAGGGACAGGTAAAACAACGTTTCTTCACAACGTACAGACGTTAGTGGAGAAGCAGTTCATCATACTTGCCCCTACAGGTGTTGCTGCCATACTTGCAGGAGGAGACACTATTCACTCCTTCTTCGGGTTGCCATTGGAAGTATGTGTACCTGGCACATGTGGTAAGATGAGTGAGGCGAAGATTCTTGCATTGCTTCATGCTGATACAATCATAATAGATGAAGTTTCGATGGTAAGATGCGACATCATAGATGCTATTGACTACACTATGCGCAAGGCACTTCGTAACACTATGCCATTTGGCGGGAAGCAGATGATTTTCGTAGGAGACATGTTCCAGTTGCCTCCTGTGGTAACTCAAGGACCAGAAAAAGATTTGCTAAAGGATATGTATCAAACCGAAGACTATTTCTTCTACAAGTCAGAAGCCATTAAGCGCATGCGTCTGGTCAAGATAGAGTTCCGTAAGGTATATCGACAAGATGATGAGCACTTTCTTCATATCCTGGAAAACGTGCGCATGAACAGAGTAACCCCAGAGGATATCATGCATCTAAATAGCCGTGTGTATACACCTGCTGCAGAGGATGGAGCAGTAATCATACTGGCATCTATCAACAAGACTGCAGAAAAGATAAACCTACAGCGTCTGGAAGAAATAGACTCGGAAGAGTATGTTTATGAGGGAACCATAGAAGGTAAGTTTGAGGACAAGAAGTTTCCTGTAGATCAGAAACTTCGTCTGAAAGTTGGTGCACAGGTGATGTTTACAAGAAACGACCAACATAAGCGCTGGGCAAATGGCACACTTGGCAAAGTGACAAAACTAACAAAAGACGAGATAAGTGTGACACTCAATAACGGCGAAACATATGTAGTACCTTGCTGTTCATGGGAGTCGTACAACTATGACTACAATAAAGGAGAGCGCAAGATGAAGAAGGAACTGACGGGAACATTCACACAGTATCCTCTTAAACTTGCGTGGGCGATTACCGTCCATAAAAGTCAAGGAATGACCTTTGACAAGCTCTCGCTTGATCTGAGCCGTGGTATGTTTGCTGCTGGTCAGCTTTATGTGGCACTTAGTAGAGTGCGAACTTTAGAAGGGCTATTCCTTTCGAAGAATATTATTCCTCAATATGCTCATACGAGTAATGAAATACTTACTTATGCTAGTGAATACAACAATGAGCAACAGATAGGTAGCGAAATAGAGAGCGGTAAAGCTGTATATAAATCATTACTCCGCGATGACTACGATGGAGCAGCCAAACAGTACCTCTTGCTTGTAGCCAAAAAGGCTGAAGATGGCGATATCAAGGAGGCTATGCAGCAGGCTAAGCGTTTTCTTGATATTCTAGTATGTGATGAACATCTCTATGGGGACATTGAGACAGTTCCTCAAAATCTGCTACGAGCAAGTCATTGGGCGCCAAAGTTCCTTGCTGCTTTACTCAGCCTTTACGCTCAAAAATATGAAGAGGCATTAGCTTACATTGAAGAGACGCTCTCTGCCCATCAGTGTCCTGAAGCGTTGTACATAAAGTCGCGTGCATTGGCTAAACTAGAACGTTATGCAGAAGCAGACGAGGTGAACTGTCAACTTGCGAACGTATTTGAAATGGCGACTCCAGATGCGAAAGTTCTTTTTATGATTGCCATGCTCAACGAGATGTATATAGGAGATCCTGGTCTTGACCTTATGCGAAAGCTGGTTGAGGCTCGTCCCAAGTATGATCTAGGTATACTAGCATTGCGCACGCTGATGCAATATCGTAATCAGAAACTAGACAAACAGTCTGACAATAACTGCGAGTTGGTAGATCTTTTCAATTCAGATGCCACAGAGGAAGAGTTTCTTGCTCAACTTAAGGAGTGTAGAGAAAAGTCACCTAAGGCCGTTTCTTATTTAATTCGGAGAATCAAGAAGCAGGAATTCGCCGAGCAGTCCGAATAATACGGGCTAAAAGTAAAATGAGATAAATATGAAGACTATATCTATCATAGAACTCAATGCTCAATAAAAAGAGTTGCGATTTATTTTTTGCTCATAAAAAAACAACGCGGATAGATTGTTGGTCTATCCGCATTGTTTTAGATGTTGATATGGATTATTTGATGTATTCGGTTGCTGCGCCGGCCATGATGCCTTCCAAAGCGGCATTGTCGACAATCTTCATGTTGTGGTGACGGTCGAACAAAGCGAATACCTCGCCGTTGTTTCCGCCGCTGCACTTGAGTTTGCCGTTTGCATCAAGGCAATTGCCACCATTGTCCCAATAGAAGCCTGGGAAGCCATGCTCCTTGGCTTTCTTGAGTACGATCTCGTGGAATAGTCTTCTGTCTTCCAACTCTTTCTCTGTAGGTGCGGAGCCCTTGAACTTGTAGCAAGCGCCATACTCGCCCATAACCACGCCGTAGCCAGCATCATACCATTTCTTTTTCAACTTATCGAACTTGGTATCCACTTCTGACTGGTCTGAAGACGAACCCCAAGTGTAGCGACTGTTGCCTGTAGATGCATAATCCCAAGGCTGGTAGTAGTGGAACTCTACAGAGAGTCGGCCCTCTACCTTGTCTTCAGGAACCACAAGACTAGCAATGCCTTTGTCCATGTCGCACGCCCAAGGTTGTACGATGAGGTTACGAACAGCGTTATTGCCACCTGTAGAACGAACAGCATCAACGAATATCTGATTGAGTTTGTTCAGATAATCGGACTGCTTACTTGTAACAGTCGACCAGTTCTCGATATAATTGCCATCCTTATCCTTGCCGCTATATGAGATAACCTCATTTGTGCCACTGAAGATAAGATGCTGGTCATATTCTGCGAAGAAACTTGCGATCTGCGTCCACATCTGCTCAAACTTGTGGTAAACCACCTCTTCGTCGAATTCATCATAGTCGATGCGGTCGTACCATTGGTCGTGGTGAGAATTGAGGATTACGTACATATCGTTATCAATGCAGTAATCCACAACCTCCTTGACTCTCTTGAGCCAGCGGTCCTTGATAGTGATGTCCTTTGCTGTGCGAGCCTCTTTAATGGAGAGAGCCTCCTCACTATGGTTGTACCAGCGGGTAGGGATACGCATAGCGTTGAAGCCAGCTGCCTTGATAGCATCTACCATAGCTTTGGTTGTCATAGGGTTGCCCCAATAGGTCTCCTGACCCTCTTCTGTGCAGCCGTTCCAGTCACCGCAAGCCTCGAGTGTATTGCCTAGGTTGAAGCCTACCTTTACCTGATGCCAAATCTCCTTACAGCCAAGTTCCATGCCAGGAACAGTGCCGTGTCCGACGCCAGAAGTATCAGGGCGCTTAGCAGTCGTGAAAGTAATTGATACAGCATCTGCTGCAACGCCCTTCTCGTTTTTGACATTACCTGCAGGGATATTGAGTGTATATGTTGTCCCATCCTCAATGCCAGAAACATCTATGTTGAGAGATGTGCCACCCAACTTGATGTTGCCAAGTTTAGCTTTGCCACCAGTGATAGAAAACGAAGCGCGAGAAAAGTTATAAACCGAACTGCTGTAAGTTATCGTAATGCTGTTCAGAGTAAAATCTACATCTGTTGCGCCATCAGCAGGGTTGGAACTTACAAAGGAGAACGCCCCGGCAGGTTCGTCGGTCTTGTCATCCCCGCAAGAAAACAAAGACAATGCCATCACTCCACATAGGAGCATCTTCAGGATATTTGTGTACTTCATTATTAGTTGATTATGTTTCTAATCGTAAGTTTTTGCAAACTTAATCAATAATGAGTCTTGTAAATGATACTATTACTACAATTTTCAATAAAAAAGGGAAGGTAAACTAGACCTTCCCTGTTTATAGATTCCCACTGCGGCGGGTTATTTGTCGAATTTTGTCAAATATTCCTCAACAATTCCTTCAAGTCTCTGCTTGTCGGTAAAATACTGGTAAGTAGAAACCTTAAGGTCGACACAAGCGGCCTCATCGCATACTATATTGCCATGAGGGTGCATCTGGAGAGCAGACGCGGTCCACATGTGGTTGACACCCTCGTCGATGGTATGGTAGAGAGCGTGGCTCTTTGCAGGACCATTGCATACAATGAGAACTTCTCTAGCGGCCATTACAGTGCCTACACCTACGGTAAGGGCTTGTTTAGGAACTTTATTGATATCGTTGTCGAAGAAACGGCTGTTAGCCTGAATAGTGTTGGTTGTCAAAGTCTTGATACGAGTCTTAGAACACAATGATGAGCCAGGCTCGTTGAAAGCTATATGGCCATCAGGACCGATACCACCCATAAAGAGGTCGATGCCGCCGGCAGCCTCGATAGCTTTCTCATAGTCGTCGCACTCTTTCTTCAAATCAGGGGCATTACCATTGAGAATGTGAACATTCTTTGGGTTGATGTCAATATGGTTGAAGAAATTGTTCCACATAAACGAGTGATAGCTCTCTGGATGTGCCTCTGGGAGGTTGACATACTCGTCCATATTGAAGGTAACAACATTCTTGAAAGAAATCTTACCCTCTTTGTTGAGCTTTATCAGTTGCTTATATAGCCCAAGAGGCGAAGAGCCGGTAGGACAGCCTAATACGAAAGGACGCTCAGGTGTCGGGTTGAATTCTATGATGCGCTGTGCGACATAGTTTGCAGCCCATTTAGACATCTCGTCATAATTCTTTGTTATTATTACTCTCATTCTTCTATGCGTTATTGTTTTTACAAATATAGAAATAAATCATTTCAACGAGAGTTTTCTTCCGCCTTTTTTTAAGTTGCTCAATAGCCATCTATGGTCAATGTCAACTTCCTTATCGCAGAAATCGGGGGTATTATATGATTCGAACAATTCGCGGTAGTATTTCTTCGGATTCTCTTGAGGAAGCAAGAATGCCTTGCTGCATTTGCCATTTTTGTCGACGTGACCTATATACAAGCGCGAATGCAATCCATCGTCTCTGCGAGATGTGAAGACATACCATCGGGAGTCGGCCGACCAGTTATGGAAACTGTCCGCTTCGTCGCTGTTTACCTCAACGATAGGCCGAGATTCTTTCGTGCTGAGATTCATAATCCACAGGTCAGATTCCTTATGCCAGATGGTGAATGAGCTATAGTCTGACACACTGTACATCAGGAACTGACCGTCTGGTGAAATTCTTGGGAAGACAGCATTTTTCTCTTTCGATGATGCGTCAACTATCGTTTCTATCTCACCGCAGACTCTGCCACTGGTCTCGTCAAATGGGATACGCTTGATGTCGTACCAGTATCTACTGAGATCCTCGTTCTCCGGTTTTCTGCACGACGAGAAGTACAGCCATTTGCCATCCGGAGAGAATACTGGGTATGTCTCGTACAGACTGTCGGTCATGAGCTCTGGCTGACGTATGAGGGTGTGGTTCTCTACATCGTACATCACAATATTAGACCCCTCGTCATAAACCTCTATTCTTTTCATCCCTCCGACATGAAAAGACTGCTTTGTGCCGTTGTTGGAAAAGGCGATGTATTTACCCGACGGGTGCCAGTAGTCATATACGCAGGCAGATATCAACGAGTCCACCTTCGTGTCTATTATCTCCTCCTTGCCATTGTGACGAATATATGTACCAGGCTTACCTCCACGGATATGGAAAACCATATCGCCAGTGCGAGTCTGGTTCTGTACGTGGCAGTTGATACACATAGACTTGTTCAATTCGTTACTCACTACCAGTTTTTCGTCGAAGGTAGACAGAGACCTGCAGTAGATTCCCATGAATTTTGAGAATATGTTATAGGCAGGGGAGAGCCTTCTGTAGGTTAATCCGTAGCCCTCTATATCATCGGGGCTGACATATATGCAGAAAGGTTTGTACTGGAACCAATACCCATTCTCCTTCGAGCATACCGACACTGTCAAAGAATCTCCCTTACTGGTTGATAACAGCTTCTTCCAGTCGGACATGTCAAACTGTGCGTATTCGGAGTTTACGTGTATGGATTCCCCCTTGCTGTTGCTTATCGTTACGTCCATATACTCGCAGTCGTCGGCAGCCATGCTGAAGTTCAGCGGTGCAATGGTAGCAGGAATAGTCACACTGACATAGTCAGGGTATATCTCAGGCGTGCTGTTTTTCTGCGAGATATTATTAGGAGATTCGCTGCAACCTATAGAAAGCAACGCAGCGAATATGGAGTATATCAGTTTTTTCATTGAAATAGTTTTGATGCGAATACGTTGTAATACCAATATGTTTTTCCGAAGCGGGGATGCATCGTCTTCATAGTGCCTCCGCTATTGAGGTTCTTGTAGAACTCGATGACATTAGTTACGACATCCCGATCGATTCTCCATGGCATATCCTTGAACGACTGGTGGTGCTGCATCCAATACAAGACAAGAGCCTCTTGGGTAGCTTTATTCAATCGTCCGGTATACCCCTCATGCATTGCTGCAAGTTTATCGAGGTCGTTTTTCAGGATCAGATACGCTATCAGATAATCGTAGTTGATGTTGAAGTCAATAGTCGGACCCGTTGAATGGGCCAGGATATTATCCAACTCATCATTTGAAAAATAGTATGTATCCTTCATAAGGCGTCGGCTGATTGGACCATATACTTTATGGTCGCCTATTGCAGTTTTATTGCCAACCAGGTCTCTTCGAGATTTAGCCCAATTCTTATAGAAAAGAGTCTGGTCAAGAGCGTCCAGGTATTTCTTCGCTAAATTGTTGTCCCCCTTGATTATGCAACATTCAGCCCATCGTTGGAAAGAGCGCACACTATAGCTCTGGTATATCTGCTGTGCGTTGTGAGCTGCTTGTTCAGCCTGATTCAGGAAGCCTATGCTAAAGAATATGTCGCTTACAGTCATAGGTTCGGTCATGTTTTCCAGCTGTTCGCTTATCAGATCTTTTGAGTTAATGACAGGAAAGTCGAACATTCTGTCGAGTAATAGTCCCTTTTGAGCTAGAGCACACAACAATACCTGTCGTGATGCCATGTCAAGCGGCATTCTTTTTTCTGCGCGACTTATAATAGCTCCCCATTTGTTGTATCTTGCGAGAAAACTATAGTGCAAGGCATCTTCCTCATGGGCATTGTAGGTCATTTGAGGTTCTCCATCCAGAAGTCGGTGGTAGCAGTTGGAGGTATAGATACGCTCCAGGGTAGTAGGAGTCGCGATGTACCATAAGAAAGGTAAAACAGCAGATACCGCGATAAAGCTTATAGAAGCGTAATTTTTGTTTTGGACTATCTCCGATGCCACTATATATATTGCGTATAAGAAAGATATTACGCCGAAAAGGTAGTGCAGGAGGATAATGGTTAATATGATGGTGGTATAGTATAGGTACTTGCTACGTAAAACTTTGTGAAAATATTGGTATCCGATTATTGCTCCTAAGGTAAACAAGAGAGCTACAGGTAATGCCAATAGTGAGTGCTTCCCCAGCTGACTGCTCCATGCGAAAAGTGCTGGTAATAGCGACAAGAAAGAGACTATAAACACCTTGACAGATGTGGCCTTGCGCAATGTGACGTATGTCAGGGCGTAAATTCCTGTTATAATTAAGGAGACGATAGCTGCTCCCCACCATATCTCATAATAGAACTGAGTAAGGAATGCGCCTATATAGTGCGCCATTCCGGCAGAGTTGCAGACTGTCTGAGAAAAATAATCGCTGTTCCAGAGAAAAAGTTGCGATTGTTCCTGGAATGCTAAGTGTGCAGGGTATTTATACATCCAGAAATACATTGAAGCGAAGAAAAGTAATCCGCCAACAATGTATGGCATCTTTGATGCTAACTGCCCAATAAACGATTTGCTACTCATATTATTAATATTGTACAATGCAAAAATACACAAAAATAGAACCCAAACCAATCACTCGTGAGTATCCCTGATTTAAAAAATTACGATGAACGACTACCCACAACATACCCACGTGCTACCCACAACGTACCTTTGCAATACTCTTCAACAAATGCAACAAAATTTAACCTACCCTCTAACTCATTGACTCTCATACGAGATACACGTATGGTGACGAAAAATTCAAAAAATATTTTCATTCAGCTATTGCAGATTCAAAAAACCTCCCTACCTTTGCA